>NZ_FRBE01000001.1 GCF_900142535.1 Fibrobacter sp. UWEL | reverse complement strand
AATGGACTCTAGACATTGTTTTTTCCTCGATTCTGGAATTTAACAATGAATATGAAAGCATGATTTACCCTCTTATTAAATCACGCCATAGTCCACAAGTCTTTTTCCGAAAAATTCAAAGAGCAGAATTGCGTTTTTGACGGAACTGATTTTGTACCAGAAAAACTGAATTGCGCCACGGTCGTAATGCAAGGGGATTCCCGCTGCAAACAATGCAAAATTGTGGCTGACAGAATCTTTATCAGAGAACGAGCCCGATTTGACCAGGCGGAAATAGTCGCAAGAAACATTTCCATCAAGGAAAATGTTTCCCTGAACGGAATCTACTTCGCTCAGGACACTATCGAAATAAACGTCAATAACATTCAGGAAAAGAAAAATGTCTTCATTCTGCAAGGCCACAAAACCAGCGACGTTGATTACATAGGCAAACTTTCAATCCAGAAGTTAAAGGCAAAGGATGCAGCCGTTCTCTTCCTTGGCGACAACTGGGATGAAACCTTGAGAGGAATCCCTGTGGAAATATCCGAAAACACAGATATCACAGGAACGTTGGTGGCTAACGGCATCGTAGATTTTAGAGGCAAGCTAAAGGGCAGCATGACCGTTTCCAATCTGTCCTTCTACGAAGGGGAAACGCTTTGGCGTGGATTCATGCGCGGCGGACAAATCAAGGGCGACACATCGGTCCATGTGATGCTTCCTGACAATATCTTTTTTGGAGGAGAACCAAGTTATGAATAAACGCGGATTCTCCCTGATGGAAGTTCTTATCAGTTTTGCCATTCTTGCAACAACAGGAATGCAGCTTTCTGGATTTCTGTACAAGAGCCCTGTTACACAAAAGGCACGCACTGAAAATTACGGAATGGAACTGGGAAAGATCTATCTGCAAGCCGAAAGCAAGACTTTGGTTTCTCATACAAAAGACACGACATTTATCCACGATGATGCAAAGGGCAATCACTGGGAAGTAATTATCAAGCAAACCAAGGATGGCGACGAAATCTGCGACAAGGCCATTCCGGTCCGTAACAAGATCGACACCACCAGAACTCTATATTATTGCCGCTATGGTTCGTAAAAACGGATTCACACTGATCGAGTTGATCGTGACCATGGCTGTGTCTGGTATTTTCTTTACGCTGGCCATGAACATGTTCAGCACAGCCAACGGTTCCTTCGTAAGTTACAGGAAATCCCACGAGGAATACTTCGATTACAATGTCAAGAAGGCCAAGGCCAACAGGATGCTTCTGGATAATACAGGCTCCTGCCAAGAAAATGGCGAATTCCATTTCACTGGAGATTCTGCGGATTCCCTGAATATGGAGTTTCCTTTTCCTCAGCCAAAGTGCAAGGATGTAGACCGCAAGAGAACCTTGGTCTATTTCCTAGGCGCCACCGATTCTACCTCAAAAGAAATCGTTGGATATAGCCACTTCTATTTAAAATAAAATTCAGAACGTAAGAATAAGGCGAAAAAAAACGACGCAGCCCGAAAGCTGCGCCGCTTCTTTTGTGGTCTCCTAACCAACAAAGCCCCTAACCATAAGCTTCATTAACCACAATCTTTATATGCAAAAACAGGAGAACCCATTTTAGGCAAACCGATAACGACAACACACCAAAATGTCAAGGAAAAAACAGGCGGACAAACCACCTTCCAAACAACCCGCGCCAAACGTAGAAAAAAACTTTGATTCCATCAATAAAATCCGGGCGTTAAAAAAAAGTTCCATGGACAAGTTGTCTATGGAGAATACCACAAGTGTTCTTTGATTGGATTGAACAAAAAAAATCCCCCGCATTTCTGCGAGGGATTCTTTAAGCGTTTTGCCTAGAGGCTATTACTTGCCAATGGTGAACAAGGTAACGGTACGCTTGCCAACCTTAACCGGCTTGGAAACGTCTACGTCCTTAGCCTTCTTGGCAGGATCATTTGCAAAGCCTTCTTTCAGCTTTTCAGAAGACTTGTCAAGAACCTGCATCTTAGCCTTACCCTTGAAGCCAGGAATATCCAGCTTCAATTCGTAATCGCTGTAGGGGCTCTTGTTGATGACCATGAGGGTCTTCTTGCCACCGTTTTCGGTGTAGTAGGTGGTCAGGAGAGATTCCTTGTCACCCTTGATTTCGGTCTTCAGGAGCTTGCCGCGGAGAGCGTCAGAAGCCATCTGGAAAGCCCAGTAGCTGGGACGCGGGCAGTTCATACATTCTTCTGCAGAACGAGTCAGGTAACCATAGTCACCGCCTTCCGGAGTGATGTCGTTATGGATATCCCAGTACTGAGCGTTGTCAACGTTTTCAGTTGCAAGCATACCGAGGTAATCAGCAACGAACAGACCGTTTTCGAGAGCGATGGTCTGGGGACCCGGGTTGAAGTCCACGGAGTTCCATTCGGTGAGCCACAGTTCGATCTTGTTGCTCTTGTTGAACTTCTTGGTCCACTTGTCTACGGTCTTGTGCAGACGGCTGTAGATCGGGGTCAAGTCCTGAGGAGCGGAGAGCATAGCGAAGTCGTTTTCTTCACCATAGTGCTGCGGATAGTGATGGACGATAAGACCGTCAGCGATGTCGCCGGTTTCGCGGAGAACGTTTTCGTTCCATTCGCCATCGAGAACGCCGAGCACAGCAACCTTAATGGTCGGGTCAACAGCCTTCATGGCTTCGATGAACTTACGTGCGCGCTTACCATAGATGGTACCGCCGTCCTTACCATACTTTTCGTAGTACGGGTGCCAGTTACCATAGACTTCGTTACCAACTTCCCAGTACAGGATGCCGGCCTTCTTGTCTACGTTAGTGTGCTTCACCCATGCTGCAGCTTCCTGTTCGGTGCCGGAACCGAAGTTCACAGTGAACATAGCATTAGAACCAGTCTTCTTCAACCATGCGAGGAATTCGTCGGTATCGACCATCCAGTCGTGGTTGTCGAGGATTTCCTTCCAGTGGTCGTCATCAGCACGGAGACCACCCGGGTAACGGATAATGCCGTGGTTGATGCGCTTTGCATATTCCCAAGTCTGGGTCTTGAACTTCTTGTTGTCCAGCATGTCGCCATCCCAAAGGGCGGCGTTGATACCAAAGAGGCCACCAGAGATGTTCGGGTTGATCACGTCGGAAGAACCCTTCACGTCAACCTTAACAACTTCAGGACGCTTTTCAGCCTTGACTTCCTTAGAGTTGGTCAACTTGATGTTGTCGATTTCGAAAGAACCGTTAGAACCTTCTCCACCCGGCTTAAAGTCGAGAGAGACAACACCCTTCAGGTCGAACACGCCGTTTTCCTTAGCGGTAGGCGGCTGATAGTACGGGAACTTGCTGAAGGTACGGAACGGAACGATCACAGTGGTACGACCGCGAGGTACACCAGTGTTGGAAACGAAGAGTTCGTTACCAGCATCGCCGACCTGAACAGTGATAGACTGCCATGCACGTTCAGAGTAGACGTCGAACTGAATGCCCCAGTGGTTGGTCCAGTCGCGGGACTTAGCGTCGTGGTTTGCAGTGTTCTTGGTGAAGTCGAGAACGAAGTCAACCCAGTCGGACATTTCGAAGTGCTTGATCCAGAGAGAGTTGCCATCGAGCTTTGCACTCTTATGAGGCATTTCGATTTCGGCCTTGGACTTAGGACCGAAGGACGGTTCCCAGTTATCCTTAGCGAACTTGCCTTCGAAGTCAGAAATAACCATATCCGGAGCCTTGGACTTCCAGTTATCCCACTTGATATCCGGGTCAACCCAGTCAATGGTGGAAGTGAAGGTAATCTGGTCAACGAAGATGGTCACAGGAGCCGGCTTACCCGGTTCACCCTGGTTTTCGCCCTTACCAACAGAGAAGCGGATTTCCTGGATCTTATCCCACTGGACATCCTTAGCAACTTCGGCCTGCTTGTTTGCGTCCCAAGCCTTACCCTTGTCGCCGAACTTCTTCAGAGGAATCTTAACCAGCTTCCAGTCGGTGCCGACCTTGGAGCCTTCAATCCAGTCGTTCAGGCTAATCTTGGTCTGGCTCTTAATATCGTTGCCCTGGTTATCCAGAATACCAACGTATACCTTTTCGCCACCAAGCTTACCCTTGATCCAGAAGTAGAGACCGCCCTTATTGCGGACATCCTTCAGGTTGATGTACTTGCCATCGCCCAAAGAGTAAGTCACACCGGACCAGTCGTTGTTATCGATGTAAAGTGCGAGGACGTTCGGGTTACCCTTAGTCTTGGAGTCTGCTTCACGCTGAGCGGAAAGACCACCGTAGCTGTAAGAGAATCCCTTGAGACCGTTGGAGTAGAACACGCCGTTAGCAACCGGCTTGACCTTGCCGTCCAGCTTTTCTGCGTTTGCCGGACCGTCAATCACGTCTTCATTTTCATCCCAGTAGACAATCTTTGCCTTGGGCTTAGCCTTCTTGTTGCCCTTCACGATTTCGATGTTATCAACCCAGACTTCGAAGTCGCCTGCGCCGCTCTTGTCGATGGAGAAGCGGATTTCTGCGATCTTGTCCCAGTCAATACGTGCGGGGAATTCGGACTTACGGGTGTTGTCCCAGTAGAGACCACGATCCGGGAAGTCAACCAGAGGAATGGAAACCTTCTTCCAATCGGTAGTGACGGTGCCACCTTCGATGTACTTTGCCATGGGAAGAACGACCTGAGTCTTCTTACCATCGGAAACTTCTTCATCGAGGAGACCGATCTTCAGCTGTTCGCCACCCTTCTTACCCTTGATCATGAATTCGATTCGAGAATCGAGCATGAACTTGTTCAGGTCGAAAGTTTCGTTGTAAAGGCAAACAGAAGCACCAGAATATTCGCTGGGGTCCAGCTTAATATTCAAGGCAGCCTTGGACTTATAGCCGCCATCCTTAGTAATGGTGATACCCTTGCTCTTGCCGCCGTATGCGTAGTCAAAGCCCCCTGCGCGATATGCATCGTCAAAGAACTTGTAAGGAACTACACGAGGAGCTTTCGGCTGAGCCATGGATGCTGTTACGCCGAAGCCGAGAACGGCGACGGTAGCAGCAGTCAGTGCACGCTTCATCATATATCGTATCCTTTGTTTATGATTTAGTTTGAGTTTAATTTAAACTTTTGAGCTACTTAGCTTCCTTCAGGAGCTTTTCAACCAGTTCCGGGCTGAAACGATCCTGGCGCTTGCCGTTGATGTAGAAGTTCGGAGTACCCTGAACGCCGACCTTGGCACCCAGGTTGAAGTCCTTATCAATACGAGCGTTCATAGCGTCATCCAGAACGCGGTCCTTTTCGAACTGTTCGATATTCAGGCCGACTTCCTTAGCCACAGCGACGTAGATGGAGTCGCCCAGTTCACGGGAGTGCGGTGCCAGAGCATAACGGTATTCCCAGAACTTACCCTGCTTCTGGGCTGCAATTGCAGCAGCTGCAGCGGGCTTAGCATTGGGGTGGAAGGACAGGGGGAAGTTCTTGTAGACGAACTTGATTTCGTCCGCGTGCTTGTCCATCAGTTCCTTGACAGTGGGAGCAATGCGAGAGCAGTACGGGCACTGGAATTCAGTAAACTCAACAATAGTGAGCTTCGGGTTGGTGGTGTTGCCGAAAACCGGAGATTCGTCAACAGGAATGTCCCAGACCTTGTTGGCTTCTTCCATTTCCTTCTTGGCATCTTCAATAGACATGCCAGCGCGCTTTTCCAGGATGTAGCCTACAGCTTCCATGCTGGCTTCCATTTCGGCAACCTTCTTTTCGAGTGCGTCGATACGGGCAGCAGCATTGTTGGAAACAGCACCACCGGCGGAGGCCTGATTGCAGGCGACCAGTCCAGCAGCAAGAATTGCAGCAGCGGCAATAGAGAATCGTTTCATGTTTATCCTTTTAGTTAAAAGTCTAGCAGGCGCAGTCCGCCCGCAGTTTTGTGGAAATATATATAATAGAAGTGAGCCGCGAATAGCGACTCACTTATTTTAAAGGGGATTTTAAGGCTATTTATCGTCTGATAAAGTCCATTAGCCCTGGGAAGTTTCTGCAAACTTCAGGTTTTCGTAGTTCTTCATGGCCAAGTTCAGGCGATATTCGTTGGGGAACAGACAAACTAAGTTACGTTCCTTATCGAGCATGCAATCCATGGCGTATTCCTCGGCAAACTTACCCACGTCCTTTTCAGGGCCGGTGACCCAGCGGATGCCATGAGCAGGTACGCGGTCCAGGGAAACGTCTGCGCCGTATTCGCTCTGGAGGCGGAACTTGAGCACGTCAAACTGAAGCTCGCCCACCACGCCAATGACGGGGATAGCAGACTTCATGGGTTCGTACAGCTGGGTTGCGCCTTCTTCGGAAAGTTCAGCCAAGCCCTTGGCCATCTGCTTGGACTTCAACGGATTCAAGAGAGTCACGCGGGCAAAGTGTTCCGGAGCAAAGTCAGGAATGCCGGTGTAGTTCATCTTTTCGCCATCGGTCAGGGTGTCGCCAATGCGGAACAGGCCCGGGTCGTTAATACCCACAATGTCACCTGCCCATGCGTTGTCGATAACTTCCTTATCCTTGGCCAGGAATGCAGTAGGTGCAGCCAGGCGGATTTCACGACCAGTACGCACATGGAAAACCTTTTCTCCACGGGTAAAGCTACCGGAGCAGATACGCAGGAATGCGGTACGGTCGCGGTGCTTGGGGTCCATATTTGCCTGGATCTTAAAGACAAAGGCACTGAAGGCGTCTTCATCCGGATCCACAGGACGCTTATCCGTATCGCGAATCATGGGAGGAGGAGCCAGTTCAGCAAAAGCATTCAGCAACTGGCGCACACCGAAGTTGTTCACAGCACTGCCAAAGAACACGGGGCACATCTCCCCCTTCAGGAACTTTTCGTGATCGAAGGGGTCCATGGCGCCGGTGACCATCTCGTATTCTTCCTTGAACTGTTCCACCCAGTTCTCACCGCACATTTCTACCAGGCGGGGATCATCAGGGCCAGTCATCTGGATCAGCTGCTGTTCGCCTTCTTCCTTGTTAAAGGTGTGGAAGGTGTTGTCCGCGATGCAGTACACGCCCTTAAAGAGCTTACCCACGCCAATGGGCAGAGTAAAGGGAGCCACCTTGATCTTCAGGACGTTTTCGATTTCGTCCAGAAGGTCCAGCACATGACGACCATCAAGGTCCATCTTGTTAATGAAGGTAATGATGGGTGTGTGGCGCATGCGGCACACGTTCATCAAGCGGATAGTCTGCTTTTCTACACCGTTCACGCTATCGATAAGCACTAGGGCGGCGTCCACAGCGGTAAGGGCGCGGTAGGTATCTTCACAGAAGTCCTGATGGCCCGGGGTATCCACCAGGTTGAACATGCAACCCTCAAAGGGGAAGTTCAACACAGAGCTGGAAACGGAAATACCGCGCTGCTGTTCGATCTTCATCCAGTCGGAAACAGTGTAGCTGCGGTTGGACTTGGCACGGACATGACCCGCTTCGCGAATCACGTTACCGTACCACAGGAACTTTTCAGTAATAGTAGTCTTACCAGCGTCAGGATGGCTGACAATGGCGAAAGTGCGGCGTTTAGAAATTTCTTCGTTCATACGCCGCCAAATTTAGAATTTTCTGCTACATCTCAGTGTAGATATGGTAGCTGTTTCTACCGGAATTCTTCACTTCGTATAGAGCCTGATCCGCACGGTCAAATGCGCCCTGATAACTCATATCCAGATCATCGGTAAAGGCAGCACCAATGGAAGCATAGATTGAATTCAACTTTTCGTCGTTTCCGTAGGTTTCATCAATCTTGGAAATGAGACTGCTAATGCAGAGGGTCAATTCAGAAACAGTCTGTACGCCAGGAAGGAGAACCGCAAATTCATCACCGCCAAAACGACACAGAGTTGCATTTTCGTACTTGTCAAACACGTCATGGAGGATCCGTGCAAGAATCCTAAGGGCACGGTCCCCTTCCAGATGTCCGTAGGAATCGTTCACAAATTTCATGTGGTCCATATCGATCACCAGCATGGCGGCCACATTATGTTGCACCACAACATACTTGTCGAATGCTCGATCGATATAACGGCGATTCCAAAGGCCCGTTAGCTGGTCACAAAAAGCTTCCCTCTCCGTACGATTCAAGGAGACTTCATTCAGGTACATGGTATGGAGATTTTCGGTCATTACCTTGTTGATGAAGAATCCGCTGAGGAACATGAGCGAGAATTCAATGATCTGTCCACCGGCAATATTCTGGAACAAGTCGACAGAGTCAATATCCTCGTACATTCCAGATATATTACCAGCAAGAGTCCAGTTTCCAAGCAACAGAACCAGAAGGCTCAGGCCACTCGTAATTAGGAACGTCTTACGGTTGCAATACAGCAAACTTGTCATGGGGACAAAGAAGTAACACAAGTAAACATCAATATGATTGATGCACATGATGAAGATGACAATCAAGGCTCCCACAAGACCAAGATACTTGATCAGAGGGCTTTCGGGCTTGTACTTAAAGAGAAGGGAATGGCCCGCGGCAAACGCAAGACAGACAAGTAAAGTTCTTAAACAAGCACCATAACTCACACCGGGGAAAGCATCGCAAAGAACTCCAACCGCAATGGCAGGACCGACAAAGCAGCTGTACCACAGAATGCGGCGAAAGAAATTGTTCATTCGCTTTTCGTTTTGAGCAAGAAAATATCCAAAGTGATTTTCTATAACATCTTTTTCCATGGCACTTAATATAAATGAAAAATCCGGCTATGTAAGCCAGACTTTACAAAAAACAATGTTTTTTTAGGGAAAAACTTTAGCGGTGGTGATACGGGTGGTTCTGCATCACCATCTGCACGCGATAGAGCTGTTCTGCAGTTATAATACGGGCGTGGTCGTGAGTAAACGTCAAGGGAGACAGGGACAGGAGCATATCCGCAGATTTCTTGAGGTTTTCATCGATACCATAAGCAGAACCAATTAGGAAAACCACGTTCCCGGGGAAGCGGTCCCGCAGGGTGTCGGACAGCTTGACCGTATCCATCAGTTTGCCTTCCTCAGACAAAATTACTCGCTTAAATTCGCCCTTGGGGAATTTCTTCTCAAAGAGAGCGGCTTCCTGCGCCAGAGACTGCACGCGGTCGTCCAGCTTGGATTCCTTCAGTTCCACCACTTCCAGAGGGATGGCTCCCCCACGAAGACGCTTCACGTACTTATCCACCTCGTCAGCCACATAAGCCGAACCAGCCTTACCAAATACTGCTAAAACCCAGCGCATGATTTAGTTATGAATTATGATTTATGAATTATGAGGGATGAGAGGAATTTTGAATTATGAGTTATAAATTTTGAGTTTCGTAACTCATATCTCATAACTCATATCTCGTAACTAGTAATTACCTTCCGACAGCCAATCTTTCTATTAAGAAGCTGGGCATGCCGGCGTTGCGCATTCTTTCCTGCGTCTGGGCGATGTCGTAATCCACGCGAATCAGACGGACGCACTTGGTCTCGGAATCCAGCAAGCACCAGCAGGAACGAGGATCGCGGTCTCGAGGCTGGCCTACACTACCTACGTTCACCAGAAGGCGTTCCGTATCCTCGATAGTGTATTCATACTCGTCTAAAATCTTGGGAATGGCCATAGGACGGCTTGCCACAATTACTGGACTATGGGTATGGCCCACAAAGCAGTATCGACCGCTAAAGTGGTCGAAGGCATCCAGGGCGTCTTCCAATTCCGTAACGTACACCCAGTCTGCGGGGCTCAGAGGAGAAGCATGCACATAGCAAATATCATTGTCCTCATAGATATAGGGCAATGTACGCATGTAATCGATGGATTCCTTGGACAAATGGCTCTGGGTCCATTCAATCGCCTGCTTGGCATAGGGGTTAAAACCGGTACTGGATTCGTATTTAATGGCCACACTATCGTGGTTACCAATAAGACAGACATCCATATTTTCGCGGGCAAGACGAACACATTCGTCCGCATCCACACCATAACCAACCAAATCACCAAGACAAATACGACGTTCCACCCCATTTTCCTTCATGGATTCCAGGACAGCCTGGAAAGCAACGGCATTGGAATGGATATCAGAGCAAATTCCGTAAAGCATAGGCGTAATTTAATTTAATTATGAATTATGCGTTATGAAATATGAAATAAAGTTTGAAAAAGCGGGTTAAAATTCTATCTTTGACCCCGTATGGAAATTATTCAAGACAAGCTGAAAGTCAGTATTGCCTACACATTGAAGGAACTTGATGGTAAAATCCTTGAGGAAGTTCCTGCAACTCATCCTTTTGTCTACATCCACGGATATAACAATATTATTCCCGGTCTGGAAGAAGCATTGACCGGTAAGAAAGTCAACGATTCCTTTTCTGTGGAAATCCCTACCGCTAAAGGTTACGGTCCGTTCCGTGAAGATCTTGTCATGGAAGTTCCCAAGGAAGAACTGAAGGATATCGGAGAAATCTGGCTTGGCATGGAACTGGAAATGTGCCAGGACGATGATATCCGCGAATTTCAGCTTCCGGAAACCGCCGATGAATTCATTGACGGTCTGAATCTAGACAATGACAGCGAAGAAGACGAAGCGGATGGGATCTACACCATCAAGGAAATCAGGAAGGACACGGTCATCGTAGATGGAAACCATCCATTTGCAGGCAAGGACCTGATTTTTGACGTTCTGGTGGTGGCAATCGACTCCCCCAGCTTTACGGAACTGGAAACCGGCTTTCCGGACAAGAACGAAGACGGTTTTGATGAATTTGAAGGCGAAGACGACCAGGATTTTGGCAACGACTTCGGACACAACCCCGAAAACTACAGGAGATGGCGCTAATGGCATCCATGGACGAACTGAAGAAGGCAGCTGGCGTTAAGGCAGCAGACATGATCAAGGACGGCATGACCGTCGGTCTCGGTACAGGCAGTACTGCAGCCCACATGGTGAACCGTCTTGCAGAACGTATCAAGACTGAAGGCATTAAGGTCACTGGCGTTTCTACCAGCTGGAGCACCACCCTGCAGTGCCGCGCACTGGGCATCCCCCTGAAGGAAATGGGCGAAGTTTCTCATCTGGATATGGTCATCGACGGCGCCGATGAAATTGACGACAACCGCAACCTCATCAAGGGCCGCGGTGCAGCTCACCTGCTGGAAAAGATCGTTGCATCCATGACCGATAACTACGTGATTATCGCTGACTCCGGCAAGAAGGTTGATGTTCTCGGTACTAAGTTCGCCGTTCCTCTGGAAATCATCCCGGGTGCAATCGCAGTCGTTACCGAAAAGGTAAAGCAGCTGGGTGGCGACCTGAAGGTTCGTATGGGCGCTCCCGGTAAGGATGGTCCGGTGATTTCTGACTCCGGCAACCTCATTGCAGATGCAAAGTTCGCTCCCATCGCCGACGCCGACAAGCTGGCTCGCGACCTGGAACACATCGTAGGTATCGTAGGCCACGGCCTGTTCATCAATATGGCAACCAAGGTCATTCTCGCAGACGCCGACAAGGGACTGATCGAATTTTAGTTATGAGTTACGAGTTATGAGTTACTAGCTGAGACTCGTAAGCTGATAGCCAAAAGCGGACACTGACCATCGTCAGCATGACATTAATAAAAAGAAACCCCGGTCCTTTCGGATCGGGGTTCTTTTTAAGCTATAAGCTTAGGCGCGTGCCAATTAGACTAGCTAATTATGCTTCGTCGTCGGAGAGTTCCGGAGCCTTCTTGATCACGTTGCGACGGCCATAACGAACCTTGGACGGATCAAAAGTGGTTTCAACCGGAGCGATATCGTCATCAGCAACAGCGGGTGCAGCAGGAGCAGCAACCGGAGCTACAGGAGCGGCCGGGGTTTCAACCGGAATGCGCGGAGCGAGGGGACGGCGTGCTTCAGCTGCAGGAGCTTCGGCAGGAGCTGCGGCGGCGACCGGAGCTTCAGCTGCTACGGGAGCGGCTGCTTCTGCAGGTGCTGCGGCGGCAGCGTTAGCGTTGAATTCGCGACGGGGACGTTCCGGACGGCCTTCACGGCGGTCACGGCGGTTGCCACGGTCGTTACGCTGTTCATTGCGATCGCGGTTAGCGGCAGGCTGCTGTGCAGGAGCTGCGGCCTTATTTTCGCGATTTTCCTTTGCAGGACGTTCCTTATTTTCCTTCTTCTGATTTTCCTTGTTGTTGCGTTCACCGCGCTGAGTCATTTCCTGTGCGCTGATCGGGCGACGGGAATTGGGCTTCAAGTTCATGTCCGGTGTGAGCTTCTTGAAAATCGGGGTACGAAGCATAGTAAGGAGTTTGTTAACCTTAGACAGGATAACGATGCTGAGCACTACGGCAACGATGGCCAGTGCGAGAGCGATGTGTTGTTCCATTCGGGGCACCTCATAAGTAAGGGTTGACCACACAGGCAGGCTGGAAAAAGACCTGCAAGCGGGGTGGCTGTAGTGTGTTTAGGGGATCGGTCTTAGAGTCAACGGCGCATGGCGGTCGGGGTATCTGCAGATACTCGGACCTTGGGGCTCGGTGAGTCTCCGATCTAGCTTAAAGCCATCTTACTAGCGCCTCCATAGAGGCTTGACGGCGATAAGGCTTCGGGCAAATTGGGCCTGCGAAGCTTTGAGAGTTTGGTAGTCGCCTTGGCGACGTACCTATCAGCCACGGGCGCAAATATATAAAAAAGAATTTGAAAACGATTCAAGAAACTGCCATTTAGTGCAGTTAATTGAGCAGTTAAATGCCCATATCCAGACTCTGCAGGGACTTTTTCACGGAATCCCCCTGAGCCTGCTTGGTGGTAAGGACCGATTCCAGGGAATCTATCTGGGCGCGAAGACCTTCGTTTTCCGCTTGTAGCCTTGATATCTCCATCTGGGCCTGCTCGTCCGAGCAGGAACAAAAGGCGAAGAGGGAAAGAAGTGCAAAAGCCAGCAGAATCTTACTGAAATGATTTGTTTCTCTAAAGGTCATGTCGCAAATTTAAATAAATACAGGCTTTTCTATCTTTAGGAATATGAATAAATCCCCAGAATTACTCCTCCCGGTGGGCACCCGCGAAATGCTGGAAGCCGCCGTGAAAAACGGAGCCAATGCAGTTTATTTTGGAGTTCCTTATTGGAACGCTCGTGGCCGTACCGAAGATTTTTCCATGGACGATGTACGCGACATGATCAAGTACGCACGTATTCACGGAGTACGCACATACCTGGCCATGAACGTGTTGGTCTTCGAGCGAGAACTGCAGAATCTTCCGGAATATCTGGAGAAGATCATCTCATTTGAGCCCGACGGTTTTATCATCCAGGATATTGGCCTTGCACGCCTGATCCGCGCCATCAGCCCCACACAGGAAATTCACGCCAGCACCCAGATGACCTTGGCTAGTGCAGAAGGCGTAAATCTGGTAAAGTCCATCGGATTTAACCGCGCCGTGCTCTCTCGCGAACTTTCCGCCAAGCAGATTGCGGAAGTCAAGAAAGGCACCGATCTTGAAATTGAAGTGTTCGTTCACGGAGCCCTCTGCGTGTCCTATTCCGGACAGTGCCTTACCAGCGAAAACTTCGGCGGACGTTCCGCAAACCGCGGCCAGTGCGCCCAGAGTTGTCGCCTCCCCTACAGCATTTACGTAGACGGCAAGGAATATCGTGACACCAACGCCATGTACCTGTTCAGCACTCACGACCTTTGCGCTCTCCCCAAGCTGGAAGAGTTAGCCAACATGGGCGTAGAATCCCTGAAGGTGGAAGGCCGCCTCAAAAGCCCCGAATACGTAGCCGCAGTCACTCGCGCCTACCGCAAGGCATTGGACAATTCAGTCGCCGACCTGAACGCAAAAGATTTGGAACCGCTGGAAGTGTTGTTCTCCCGCGGTTTAACCACGGGCTGGCTGGACGGGGACAACCACCAGGAATTGGTGGACGGCACCTTTAGCAACCATCACGGACTTTACCTGGGCCGCGTGGCCAAGGTGGAACGCAGTTCCGTCTTCGTTGAACTGAGCGACAAATTCATTTCCCAATTTTTGGATGACGGCCTCCCCTATCCTGGCGATGGCATCCTCATCGAAGACAACCGCTTTGGTGTAAGCCTGGGCAGCCGCCTCTACAGTGCCGAAATCGTGAAGAACGCCCACAACAAGCGGGGTGACGGCATGCGCGGCCTTGGCCCCCTGCTGCGTCTGGACTTTGGTCGAGACTTCGACACCCGAAAGATTGCCAAGGGCATGGACGTTTTCCGCAATGACTCCCCCGCCTTGGAAAAGGAATTGCGCAAGACCTTCACGGACCGATCTCAGGAAGTAAAAACTCCTGTGAATATGCTGCTGGAAGGTTCCGTCGGTGATTTATTAAAACTCAAGATTCGGATTCCATCTGGCTCGGGTAAGTGCGTCGCGGAAGTCCAGAGTGAAACCGCTTTGGAGCAGGCCAAGAACGCCGGAGACATCGAGGGATTGGCCCGCAAGGAACTAGGTGGACTTTCCGCCACCGCCTACGAATTGGGACATCTGGAAATTTCCATCCAGGGAACGCCTTTTATTCCGGGAAAAGTCCTGAGAACCCTGCGCCAGCAAGCAGTGCAAAAGCTGGACGAAGCACGCCTCGCATGGCATGACCTTAAGATTAGCGCATCCCGCGGGAAAAAGTTCCTGCAGGATATCCGCAAAGGTGCCTCGGCTGAGCTCGGCAACCTTAACAAGGTCCCCGAGCCTGCCGAGGGGCTTAACATCTCCGTTCTGGTTCGTAACCCGCAGCAAATCGCAGCCCTTCGCGGTCTGGACATCGACAACATCATCATGGACTTCGACTGGGGCGTCAAATACGACGAACCGCTCCAGCAGATTCGTGACCTTGGATTCAAGGCGGGTATGGCAACCCTCCGCATTCACAAGCCCGGCGAAAACCATTACCTCAAGAAGATTCTGGAACTGTGTCCCGACTTCGCACTTGTTCGCAATCTAGGCGCGCTTTCCATTCTGAAGGACAGCGGAATCCCGCTCCACGGCGATTACAGCCTGAACGCAGCCAACAGTGCAAGCTACGACTGGCTTTTGGCACAAGGCCTCCAGACGCTCCATCCTTCTTGGGACTTGAACAGCGTGCAGCTTTTCGACTTGCTGGATAGCATTGACGGCAGCCGTCTGGAGCTGACCCTCCACCAGTATATGCCCGCTTTCCATTCCGAATACTGCGCCTTTGCCCGCGGGCTTACCACAGGACGCCGCTTCCCAGAATGCGGCAAGATCTGTACCCAGCACAAGGTGGAAATTCTGGACCACAAGGGAGAAAAACATTTCCTGCAGTCCGACGCCGAATGCCGCAATACGTTGTTCGTAGGCCGCCCTCAGTCCGCCCTCAAGCTCCTCCCCCAGCTAAGAGCAGCAGGCGTGAACAGCTTCCGTCTGGAAATGCTGCAGGAAGACCCAGAAACCGTCCGACAGAAGGTGCTAATCTATACTCAGGCTATCCGCGGGAAGATTTCCATCGACGACGCCATCCGTCAGGCCGGCATCCAGGAGAAGTATGGCCTCAGCGAAGGCCAGCTTTTCAATGAAAACACCTGGCAAGACCGCAAGAAATAACCTAGAGAATAGAAACTAGAGATTAGAGATTAGAGATTAGGGTATAGGGTATAGGGTGTAGGGTATAGGGTACAGATGTCAAGATGAAACGGTCCAAAAATAACCGACGCTTGCATCTCGCGGCCCTAGCCCCTAGAACCAAACCTCCAGTCTCTAAAAATAATTGCATCCTACAGCCCTAACCCCTAGATCCTAACCCCTAGCCCCTATTATTTTACTATCTTTCCCCCCGTAAAATTTTTACTTAAAGGGTAATACAATGAAACGTACTCATAACTGTGGCCAGCTCCGTAAGGAAGATGTTGGCCAGACCGTAACTCTCTGTGGTTGGGTGGACCGTCGCCGTGACCACGGTGGTGTGATTTTTGTGGACCTCCGCGACAAGTATGGCAAGACCCAGATTGTGTTCAATCCGGACTACAATGCCGACGTGATTAAGAATGCCGAAACCCTCCGTAACGAATACGTGATTTGCGTTACCGGTAAGGTCTATGCCCGTGAAGAAGGCAACGCCAACGAAAAGCTGGCTACCGGCGACATCGAAGTGAAGATCAGCGAACTCACTATCCTGAACGCTGCTCAGACCTCTCCCCTGGCCATTAACGACCCCAACGAAGAATGTAAGGAAAACGACGACCTCCGCCTCCAGTACCGTTACCTGGACCTGCGCCGTCCCTGGATCCAGAAGAAGCTCATGCTCAAGAGCCGCTTCCTCCGCGCCGTTTACGACTTCTTCTATGAAAACGGTTTCGAAAACATTGAAACTCCCGTGCTCTGCAAGTCCACTCCGGAAGGCGCACGCGACTACCTGGTTCCCTCTCGTGTGAACGCTGGTAAGTTCTACGCTCTCCCCCAGTCTCCGCAGCAGTACAAGCAGCTCCTCATGATCGCTGGCATGGACCGCTACTTCCAGATCGCCAAGTGCTTCCGTGACGAAGACCTCCGCGCCGACCGTCAGCCGGAATTCACCCAGATCGACGTTGAAATGTCCTTCGTGGACCAGGACGACGTGATGGGCATGTTCGACAAGTTCGTTACCGAAGTTCTCGGTAAGGTTTGGAACTTCGAACCTCCCAAGAAGATCCGCCGCATGAAGTGGGCAGAAGCTATGCTCAAGTACGGTTCCGATAAGCCGGACCTCCGCTTCGATCTCGAAATCCATGACGTTTCCGAAATCGGTGCCAAGAGCGAATTCGGCGTGTTCAAGAACTGCGTTGCCGCTGGCGGCAAGATCCGCGGTATCGCTGCCAAGGGTTGCGTTGACTTTACCCGTAAGCAGATCGACGAACTCACCGCTTACGTTGCTAAGTACGGTTCCAAGGGCCTCGTATGGATGCGCGTCAAGGAAAACGACGAAGTGGAAACCCAGGTTGGCAAGTTCTTTACCGTCGACCAGCTCAACGAACTCCGCGACGCTGTGGGCGCTAAGTGCGGCGACATGATGTTCTTCATCGCAGGTCCCGAAAAGATTGCTGCTACCGCTATGGGTCAGCTCCGTCTCGAAGTTGCTCGCATCAAGGGTCTCCGCGATCCGAAGAAGCGTGAATTTGTATGGATCACTGAATTCCCCATGTTCGAATACAGCGACACCGAAGGCCGCTACATGGCTATGCACCATCCGTTCACCAACCCGCTGCCCGAACATCTGGACATGATGCTCTCCGGCAACCTGAAGGATTGCAACGCCGAAGCTTATGACCTTGTTCTCAACGGTGTCGAAATCGGTGGCGGTTCCGTGCGTATCCATAACCCCGAAGTCCAGGAAAAGGTTTTCCGCCTCCTCGGTCTTACCGAAGAACAGGTTAAGGAAAAGTTCGGCTTCTTCGTTGACGCATTCAAGTTCGGCGCTCCTCCCCACGGTGGTTTGGCCTTCGGTCTGGACCGCGTTGTTGCAACTATGGAAGGTGAAGAATCCATCCGTGACTTCATCGCATTCCCGAAGAACACCAGCGCTTCTAGCCCCATGGACCAGTGCCCCAGCGACGTTGACCTGCAGCAGCTGCAGGACATCCACATCGCTGTGCAGATGCCCAAAAAGGATTAAGAGCTCCTCCCGTGTGTCATTCTGAGCGAAGTCGCGAAGCGACGTAGTCGAAGAATCCAGACACAAAGGCTAATCAAGCTCTATCTAAAAAGTCGCGAGGTTTATGCCCCGCGGCTTTTTTTATTTTTGCTGTTGTGAACAAAATATTTTTGAATAAGGATATACTGAAGGGTTTTGGAATTCTGGAGATTATCCTGTTCCTTGTCTCCATAGTGATTAAATTACTGAAGATGCCCTATAAGCCCCAGGGATATCTCATCGACAATGAATTCCTAAGAAATCTGGTTCGATATAATTATTACAACGACTTCCAGAATGCATTTGGAATCCTTTTCCTATTCGCAAGTGCTGCATACATATTCTACGTCGTTGGCTATGTAAAAGCAAAACGGAAAACCCTTAGTTCAACACTTGAATCTGCAATTCTCAAAATATTTCCCTGTTTCCTACTAGCGGGCCTTCTCCTTTGCGGATTTCAAATAAAAGAAGGCCTATCTACTGATTTCGACCTGCCCACTTACGCTAAAACCGAAATTCTGGTAGCGAAAACTGAACATCAAAACAAAAAAAGCAAGAGTTTCGTTTTCACGTTTAGCAATGGCGTCACCAAGGAGGTCCCCAAAAAAGAATTTTTAGAAACGCCAGTGAATCGGATCTTCTACATCGCCTATTTAGGTAATACACCCATTGGATTCTACCCCGCCGATAAGTATCAGCTAGTATTAAAACCCTAAGCCATGCACAAGTATATCTACAGAAAATCAATCTTTATTCTTTGGGTAATCCTGGAAGTTATTTTCGCCATTGTGAATGTGGTAATGACGATTAAGAAGGGAGCCTATACCCCTCACGGATTTCTCATTAACAAAGCATTTCTCGACACCCTTGTACAGTACGATTTTTACCTAACCCTTCAAAAAATTTCATTTGCATTTCTCTTGTTCTTTGGGGCAGGACTCGCATTCTACGGCATCGGAGTCCGCAAAGTAAAACGCAACACCTTTGTCAAGAAGATAGATCGAGGTTTGTTAATCGGCGTTATTTTCCTGCCTCTTGCGGGCACGGCCGCCTTTTGCCTGCCGGAAGCCATAACCATACCCGACAGACTCAATCATCCCGCAAATGTCCAAATAGAACAGGTGACCTCGACGTACACCACACACTCAAAATCTGGCACCCATTATTTCATCCGCTTCACTAGCGGGAGCGACAACCAAGTAAGCCAAAGCGAATACTACAATGCATATGAGGGAAAGCTATACTACCTCGTTTACCAAGGTAAAGCATTAATAGAAACTTTCCCTGCAGATCGATACATCATGCGCAATTAGCGCAAGACATATGATTAAACATTACTTGTTCTTGGAATAATAGCCGTAGTACCCATATCCGTAACCGTAGCCATAGCGACCTGCTTCACGTTCGCAATGGTTCATCACGAATGCCTTAGGCTTATCGCCAAAGCGGTTCATTTTGGCCACGGATTCCTTGATTTCGTTCATATTGTGCTTTCCGTAATGGAGCACAAAAAGACTGAAATCGACAACAGGATAGATCAATTCAGCATCGGTTACCATGCTCATGGGAGGAGTATCAACGATGATGATATCGAACTGTTTTCGAGCCACATCCATCAGTTTCGTGAAGTTTTCACCACGCAATAATTCGCTGGGAGAAAGTCTGGAATGACCTGCAGAAACCACATACATGTTTTCCACATTAGACTGAACAGCAACAGCGCCTAGTTCACAAGTTCCACTCAGCAATTCAGCAAGACCCATCTTGCAACCACTATGATGAACGCCACGGCGCATGTCAGCGTCAATAAGCAAGGTACGCTTGCCAGATTCAGCATACAGGGCTGCCAAATTCAAAGAGACAAAGCTCTTGCCCCCCCCAGGAATCAAGCCGGAAATCATCAATACTGGATGACTTAAAGAAGTCATGCTAAAGTCTACAGAAGTAAGCAAGCTTCGGAAGGATTCGCTCACGCGATCTTCAGGTTCCGAAATAACAACAGGAATACGCTTCTTGCTTTTGGAAGTCTTTCCGTGATGTTCAGGAATCTTGGCATAAACACTTACGCCCGTAGTATTTTCTACGTCATTGCTGCTACGAACTCCATTATGGAGCATTCGTAACAGGTAAATCAGGAGGGAGGCCAGCACGAAAGATGCCGCAATAGCCCCCAGCAGAATACGCATTTTCTTCGGCTTGCTGGGACGGTCTTCCACCATGGCGTAATCCACCACTCGGACGTTACCCACTTCACCAGCACGCACCACACGAAGCTGCTCAATGTTGTTGAGCATTGTGTTATAGATGGCGTTATTCACCTGCACATCTTCTTGCAAGCGCATGACTTCCTGCTGAGTCAGGGGCATTTTTTCAGCACTGGATTTCAACTTGGCCAATTCACGACGGAGTTTGTCCTGCTGCTTGGTTAGGGTTTGAACAGAGGGATGCTCTTCCTTGAACAGTCGGGTAGCTTCCTGACGTTCCTGTTCCAGCCTGAGCAATTGTTTCTGCAGGTCCACTTCCTTTTGCAGGTGAACCTGGGTTTCACCCGTCATGTCCACAGATCCGATCTTATGGCGATAATCCGCCAGAATCCTTTCGGCCGTATCCAGTTTGGCCCTAACGCCAGGCAGCTGCTTTTCCAAAAATTCCAGTGTCTTTTCAGCTTCGGCGCTACGCTTTTCCACATTGCGACGCACGTAAGTATCCGCAATAGTGTTCAAGATGGCGGCAGAACGGTCTGCATAGCGATGCTTCAGGGAAACAGCAATGATACCAGTCTGTTTACCTTTTTCAGCAACAGAAAGCTTACTTGCAAGGCCTCTAATTGCAGACAACGGGGTAAGTTGACGTAAAATAAACTGCTGGCCTTCGATACCACGCATCAGGCGAACACGCATGACTAACGTATCACCTGCATAAGGAGCTCGAATGGTTTCGCCAATTTCAGCCTTTGCAAGCACAGCACCTTCGGGAGTAATCACCTCATAAGAGTTAATGCCGGTAATTTGGGCAATCCAGCGTTCCTTGCGAGCAATCTGGGGAATATCCAGCTCATCGATATCCATACGGCCTTCACGATGCAGCAGGCGATCCATCTTTCCAATAGGAGTTGCGTTAAAACGCAAGTGTTCTTCTTCCACCACGTAAGCAAGCACACTGCGACTCTTTACCAGTTCAATTTCCGCATCAGAGGGGCTAGCCATATCCAACAGCGCACCCATTTCGCCCATAGCCCTAGAGACCTTGTTACCACGAATATCCACCTGGATCATGGCGTCGCTGGTATACTCGGGACGAACCCAGTTCATCAATAGAAAACCAATCACGCCGCCCATAAACAAAAAGCTGAGAATGGTAAACTTTTTGGACCATAAAATACCAAGAACCTCTAACAGGTCAATGGAATCATCACCCTTTTGAGCCGGGAGAGCAGTTTGATTAGCAGAGGCGTTCTTTTCGTTAATATCCATGAGGAACTCCTAAAGGAGCCCCAAAGATAGCATTTTTGTAAGATTTTACTAGATAAAAAAGGGTGACATAGTTCACATTTCCTCTAAATTTATGAAACTTATTTTTAACAAACTATGCTTTAGTGTCATTGGGCTTTCCAGATTATGTATTTTTGGAGCAACCTAACCGCCTCAGGTTTTTGAGGCATTTTTTGGAGATGTAAAAATGAAACTTTCTACTCGTGCAATTGCAGAAGCAATCGGTACTTTCTGGCTGGTGTTCGGTGGCTGCGGCGCAGCTGTACTCGCTTGCGGCGTTCCCACCACTGGCATTGGCTACGTTGGCGTTTCCCTGGCTTTCGGTCTGACAGTCTTGACCATGGCATACGCTCTGGGCCACATTTCCGGTTGCCACCTGAACCCGGCTGTAACTCTGGGCCAGGTCGCTGGCGGTCGTTTCCCCGCCAAGGAAGCTCCGGCTTACATCATCGCACAGGTGATTGGCGGCATTATCGCTGCTGCAGTTCTTTTTGCAATTGCCCAGCCGGACCTGACCAACGCTGGCATTGGCGCATTCGCCACCAACGGCTGGTCCGATAGCCTCACCAACGGTCTCAACGCATTTGGCGGCAAAACTTCCGGCATGTGCAGCGCCTTCCTCATCGAAGTGGTGCTTACCGCAATCTTCCTGTTCGTGATCATGGGTGCAACTGATGGTCGCGCTCCCGCTGGCTTTGCTCCCATCGCTATCGGCCTGTGCCTCACCCTCATCCACCTGATTTCCATTCCCGTCACCAACACTTCCGTGAACCCGGCTCGCTCCACTGCAGTGGCTGTGTTCGTTGGCGGTGCAGCTATTAAGCAGCTGTGGCTCTTCTGGGTGGCACCCATCCTGGGTGGCGTCATCGGCGGCTTCGGCTACAAGTTCCTTGCCGAATGCAAGAACTGCAAGAAGTAGTCGAAAATCGGGAATAAAAGCCCCAAGTGTTCATGGGCGATGTGGCAATAGTCACATTGCCCTTTTTATTTATGTAAACAAAACCACATATTTGTTCCATTACGTAAAACATTATATATCTTCACTCTCAGTAAAGTGTGTTATGGGTTTTTGGATTGATTAACTCAGTTCAGAGGTATTCTCGTGAATAAGAAAATCGTCCTTATGTCGGTGTGTGCTGCAGGTGTCATGTTTAGCGCCTGTTCAGATGATCCTTCCTCCCCCAATGTGGATCCCATTTATTCTAGCGGGTACGTAGATCCTGCTTTGTCCTCCGCAACGGAGTATGTAACCGATCCCACTACTGGCCAACTTGTTCCCGTCAGTTCTGCTTCTGCAGTTGATCCCAACAATCCCCAACCGGGTACAAGTTCCGGTGTGGTTACGGATCCCAACAATCCCCAGCCGGGCACAAGCTCCGGTGTCGTCACGGATCCTAACAATCCTCAGCCGGGTACAAGTTCCGGTGTGGTTACGGACCCCAACAATCCCCAGCCGGGCGCAACTTCCAGCGCCTCCGCACCTGGCCAGAGTTCCTCCAGCGGCCTCAAGGATTACGACGATAACCACGCCCCCAAGGAAAGTGTCCTGCCTCCCGCAGGTTTCTACTCTAACTTGACCATCAATCCGCCTGCAGCAAAACAAGGTGGCCAGGTCAAGTGTACTTTTGACGGTTCCTTCCCCACCGCTAATTCCGAAAGTTTGACTGCTGCAAAGCAGATTACAGAAAACACCGTTATCCGTTGTTCCGAATTCGTGAATGGACAGCCTGCGGACACAACCACTCAGACTTATTTCATTAACGAAACCGTCAATATGCCGGTGATTGCACTTACGGTGAACCATCACGACATGTTTGACTCCACCGATGGCCTCTATGCAACCGGCAACCTGACCAACAACAGCGCTGGTGGCGGTATGTGGGGCGGCATAGATTTTGGCGGCGGAAACGCAACCGACAACAACAACGCCAAGTGTACCGAACCCTGTAAGGCTGCAAATTTCTGGAAGGACGACGAACTTCCCGTCCATGTGGAATTCTTCGAAAACGGCAGCTCCACCAAGACAAAGAACTGGGAAATCGACGCAGGTATTTCCATTATCGGTAACTACAGCCGCTACAAGCCCAAGAAGAGCGTTGCCATCAAGATGGACGACTCCCTCTATAACGACAAGGTCTTAAAGTACAGCCTGTTCAAGACCCGTCCCGAGGCAAAACGTTTCAAGAGTTTCAACCTCCGTAACAATGGTAACCGATTCTGGACAGACTACTTTGGCGACGCCATGCTCACTAGCCTTATGGAAGGCACCGAAGTAGACTACCAGCGTAGCCGCCAGGTGGTGGTGTTCTACAACGGCGAATATTTTGGCATTCACGACATGCGCGAACGCTTGAACAGAAACTTCGCAACCACCAACTACGGCATTGACGCCAAGTCCATCAACGTGGTCAAAAACTGTTCCAATGGCGACGCAGGCTATCAGAGTGGCTGGTGCCCCAGCGGTACTAACGGAGCATCCGCCTCTGAATTTGCCCAGGTGCAGACTTCTATTGCCAACGGCAACTTCGATGGTGAAAACAACCAGAGCTACGCCCAGGCCAAGGAAAAGCTGAACATGAGCAGCTTCGCCCAGTACATGATTGCAGAAATGTACATCCACAACGGTGACTGGCCGGGTAACAACGTACGTTTCTGGGGTGGCGCAGGCCAGCCCTTCAAGGCAATGATCTTTGACGTGGACCACGGTTACGGATTCAGCCCGGGCATTACCGGCTTTGACACCGAAAGCCAGAACATGTTCAGCTGGGTGCTGGGAAGCACCACCATGGACAACGGCAATGGCGGTAACCAGGGTGGTAACGCAGGCGGCATGTTCGGCGGTGGCATGGGCGGCTGGAGCATGGGTTCCAACTCCGCCATCGGAAACATGCTCAAGAGCCTGCTCAAGAATCCCGACTTTAAGCGTTTGTTCATTAACCAGGCTGCAATCCTGCTGAATGACTACCTGACTTATGAAAAGGTACAGTCTGCCGTACAGAACATGCTGGCTACGATGCCCTCTAGCGAACGCTCCCGCGATGAACAGCGCTGGCCCCGCAACCAGACTGCGTTCACCTGGCAGCCCGAAGGCACTCAGCTCCTGCAGTTCGCACGCAACCGCACAGAAACGTTCCGCCAGGAAGTGGCCACCTACTTTGGCCTTTCTGGAGAAGCCAACGTGACCATCTCTACCAACGGAAGCGGCTCCGTAAAGGTTGACGGCATGAGTCTGCCCAGCAATAATTACAGGGGCAAGTTCTTCAGCGGAACTCAGATGGAACTTACCGCAGTGCCGGGCGCAGGCTATATGTTTACCGGCTGGTCCGACGGTTCCTCCGAAAATCCCCGCCTCGTAAACGTCACTGAAGGCATGACCATCACGGCTCAGTTCAAGTAACGTAATACATCTGCAATACTTTTGACCCTCGGCAAACGTCGAGGGTCTTTTGTATGTTTACGTTTTTCTTTCTTTTTTTATAAAAAGAGAGTAACACATACAAATTAAAAACAAAAAATTTACCTTTGTACCCGGTTGTTTAAAGGAGTGCAAAGAATGAACAATAAAGATGAAAAGGGGTCCACCCTTTTGTTAAAGTTGTTTATAATACTATTCAGTGTGTTTATCACATATGGATACGTTTTCGTTCACACGGTTGATGATTCGGGGTTCTTCATCTTCCAGAAAAGCAAGGAGGTGTGCAATGTTTACACCACCAGCTGCTTCAATATGGAGGTTCTTTACCTCCTTACGTTACTTACCATCGCAATCCTTGGTTTCATATCCATTACAGTCACTACGGTAGAATGGACCACCCAGCGGGAATCCGGATTTTACCGTAATACAGTAGCCTTTTTGAATTGCGTCAAAATCGCCATTGCCGTGATATTCTGTACCATGTTCTTCCACTATTCCAAAGCGACCTTGATTATCCCCATAGCGGTGGTGTCGTCCCTATTCCTGGACAGTTACGTATGGAACAAGCGGGCTCGCGAATACGATCCAAAACACAAGAGCTTGCTACTGGATGTGGTAAATGAATTCATGAATACCTTTACCTCCAGGAAAAGCCGCAGGGAGGATGTCATTCGCTATAGGCACAGCATCGTATTCTATACCACTGCCACGTTGCTCATCCTCTTTTGCGTCCACGCCGTTTCCTCCAAAATCAAACCTGTTTTTGGTGCAGTACAAAGCGAAATACAAGCCGTTGCTATAGAGGACAACAGCGACTCTTTCGTTCAGAATTTAAACGAGATGAAGGAACAAAAAGTAACCAAGGTCAGGCCCCAGAAGAAACGTCGCAAGAAGATGGCCGCTGTACAGGAAAAAGTCGTAAAGGATACGGTCAGCGCCAATACCAACGAAGATGAAGAAGACTGGTGGTAACAATCCAGAGTTTTTTGATCCTAATCCCCAATACCGTTGGGGATTTTTTTATATTTACATCCGTAGATTTTTTAACCCGTCCACGTTCGTGGACTTATAACCAAAGGAAGAAACAATGGCTGACAATCTGTCCGTCCTCGGCAAGGCTCGCAAGGCCTACCAGCCGAAACTCCCCGTCGCTCTCCGTAAGGGCGCTCTCAATGTCGCACTCAACAAGGGTAAGGCAACTGAATCTGTCCGCGATCAGAAGAAGATCAAGGCTCTGTTCCCCAACACCTACGGTGCTCCCTACATTCAGCTGAAGGCTGGCAAGGCTGCTGGCGAAGCTAAGGCTCTCAATGTTGGCGTTGTTCTTTCTGGCGGTCAGGCACCTGGTGGCCACAACGTTATTGCTGGTCTCTTCGACGGTATCAAGAGCATCAACAAGTCTTCCAAGCTCCTGGGCTTCCTCGGTGGCCCGTCCGGCCTCGAAAACGGCAAGTTCATCGTGATCAACGAAAAGATCATGGACTCCTACCGCAACACTGGTGGTTTCGACATCATCCAGTCCGGCCGTACCAAGCTGGAAACTGAAGAACAGTTCAAGAAGTGCATGGCAGTTGCCAAGGCTCAGAAGCTCGACGCTATCGTGATTATCGGTGGTGACGACTCCAACACCAACGCAGCTGTTCTCGGTGAATACTTCCAGGCTAACGGCGCTTCCTGCGTTGTTTGCGGCTGCCCCAAGACCATCGACGGCGACCTTAAGAACGAATACATCGAAACCTCCTTCGGTTTCGACACCGCTGTGAAGACCTACTCTGAACTCATCGGCAACATCATGCGCGATGCTAACTCCGCTCAGAAGTACTGGCACTTCATCAAGCTCATGGGTCGTTCTGCTTCTCACATCGCTCTCGAAGCAGCTCTCCAGACTCATCCCAACGTCTGCTTGATCTCTGAAGAAGTCAAGGCTAAGAAGATGAAGCTGAAGCAGGTCATCAAGTATGTTGCAGACATCGTTGCTGCTCGTGCTGCTGACGGCAAGAACTTCGGTGTCGCTCTCATTCCGGAAGGCCTCCTGGAATTCATCCCGGATGTTGGCGTTCTCATTTCCGAACTCTCTGAAGCTCTCGCTCATCACGAAAAGGAAGTTGAAGGTCTCGACACCGCTGCTAAGGTTGAAAAGCTCTGCAAGTGGGTTTCCAAGGCTTCTGCAGAAGTTCTCGTTTCTCTGCCTTCCTTCGTTCAGGCTCAGCTCATGCTGGACCGCGACTCTCATGGTAACGTTCAGGTTTCCCTGATCGAAACCGAAAAGCTCATCATCGACATGGTGAAGAGCGAACTCAAGAGCCGCAAGAACTTCAAGGGCAAGTTCTCTGCTCTCAACCACTTCTTCGGTTACGAAGGCCGTTGCGCAGCTCCGTCCAACTTCGACGCTGACTACTGCTACAGCCTGGGCTACACCGCTTCCGTTCTCGCTTTCAACAAGATGAACGGCTACATGAGCTCTGTTCGCGACCTGACCAAGGGTATCGAAAAGTGGACCGCTGGTGGCATTCCTATCACTATGATGATGAACATGGAACGTCGTCACGGTGCAGACAAGCCGGTTATCCAGAAGGCTCTCGTCGAACTCAACGGCAATCCGTTCAAGTACTTCGCAGCTAACCGCGAAGAATGGGCTAAGACTGAATCCTACACCTATCCGGGTCCGATCCAGTACTGGGGTCCCAGCGAAGTTTGCGACGTTACCAACTTCACTATCAAGCTGGAACGCGGCGCCCTCAAGGTTGCTGCTCCCAAGGCTAAGAAGTCCAAGTAAGGCGAGTGAAGCGCGAGAGCTTGCTCTCGCATTTCCGAGCCGATTGGACGGCACTGCGAAGCAGTGCCAGAAGTAAGCTTAAAAGAGAGGTTCCCGCAAGGGAGCCTTTCTTTTTTATGTGAATTTCTAAATTGTCACCCGATGGGTGAAATTAGGAACAAACAGTCGCGAGAAATTTACGCCGAGTTGCTTCGGGTGATTGCCGCATTCACCGTGGTTTTCCAGCACACGGTCACTTCCGTCTGGTACACAGTGCCGGTAGATTCCAGCGATTTCGCCGCCCTGAATTTTCTGAACAGCATGTCCCGTTTTGGCGTGGGCGTGTTCATCATGATCAGTGGGGCGTTCATGCTCTCCCCCAAGTACCCGCACCCGCCTCAGAAAATTTTAAAACATAACCTCCCCCGCACTTTGATCCCGCTGGTGTTCTGGGTGATCGTATACGGCGTTGTAGGTCAGATTTCAGATAACATTGCAGACGGCAGTTTCGCTGCGGGAGACATCGGGGGAATTATCGCAGACGTCTTATCAGCGCCCCTCCTGCTGTTCACTAAACCTGCGGGACATCTCTGGTTCTTGTATACCCTCGCCGGTCTATACCTCCTGACGCCGCCCCTTCGGGTCTTTACCGAACACGCCTCCCGCAAGATGGTTCTTTACGTTATCGCCATCTTTTTCACCTTCGGGCTGTTCCTGCCCACCGCAGATCACCTGCTGGCAAAGTTCGCCCACTTCTCGATGTACAAGAACATTGGCATCCAGGGAGTTACGTCTTTTGCGGGTTTCTATCTCACGGGATTTTACCTCTCCCATTTCGGGATTGGCGCCAAAGCCCGAAAGCTTCTGTACGGAGCTGCTCTCGCCTCATGGATTATCGCGTTTGTTGCCGCCACCTACATGAGTGAACTACGCGATGCGCCTAACGAATACTTCTTCGGGAACTTCAGACCCACCACCTTCCTGATGGCAGCAGGCGTATTTGCAGCCATGCGAGCGAAATTCGGCAGCAGCACCAACCAGCTTCCATGGCTTCGCAGCCTTGCCCCCTGCATGCTTGGGGTATACTTAGTCCACCCGCTGTTTATCAAGGCTTTCTACGGCCTTCATTTAACGCTGTTGGAACCTCACCCCATCGTAACTGCACCAGTCGCCGCCATAGTTTTCTTCGGGTTGTCACTGGGTACAGTTCACCTGTTCCGCAAGATTCCAGGAATCAAGAAATTCCTTTAGATCCTTCGACTTCGTGCTACGCACTCCGCTCAGGATGACAAATGCACCGAGCGTCTCTATCCCTGCTGCTGTTCGCTGGTGCTAAGCAAGTAAGCGTTAATGAACGGCTTGATCTTGCCATCCAGCACGCCGGCGGTATCGGAGGTTTCCACACCAGTTCGCAGGTCCTTCACCATCTGGTAAGGCTGCAGAACATAGCTACGGATCTGGCTACCCCATTCCACCTTCTTCTTTTCAGCCATACGAGCGTCACGCTTGGCTTCTTCTTCCAGGCGGTAATGTTCAGCCACCATAGTCTTCAGCATCTTGTAACAGGTTTCGCGGTTCTGAATCTGAGAACGTTCCGTCTGGCAGCTAGCCATAATACCTGTAGGCAAGTGCGTCATACGAACAGCGGAGTCCGTCTTGTTGATGTACTGACCACCGGCGCCGCTACTGCGGTAAGTATCCACACGGACATCTTGCATATCCAAGTCAAACTCAATGTCTTCGTGTTCAGGATACAGATAAACCGCGGTAAAGCTTGTATGACGGCGGGCATTTGCGTCAAAGGGGCTGATACGCACTAGACGATGTACACCAATCTCTGAACGAAGCAGACCGTAGGCATTTTCGCAAGACACTTCAATAGTAGCGCTCTTCAGGCCGGCATCTTCCGCTTCCTGGAAGTCCACCACCTTGAAGTCCATCTTTTCACGTTCAAAGAAGTGAGTGTACATGCGGAACAGCATCAAAGCCCAGTCCTGGGATTCCGTACCACCTGCACCCGGATGAATAGACAAGAGGCAAGCGCAAGCGTCATCAGGGCCGTTGAGCATCTTCTTGAATTCCATTTCCTCGATCTTTGCCTTCAGGTCGGCAATATCAGATTCAATGGACTTGGTCAAGTCTTCGGACTCTTCGTCCTTGCTCATTTCGTAAAGTTCAGCCAGGTCGTTGCAAGCAGCAGAAACTTCGTTCCACTTGTTCAGAAGGTCGCGCAAGTTGCCGATCTTCTTCATCATGGACTGAGCCTTTTCCTGGTCGTTCCACAGGTTGGGGTCGTTGGAATCCTTTTCCAACACATAGAGTTCTTCGGTCTTAGCCTCTAAGTCAAAGATACCCCCAGAGCTTATCGATGCGAGCACGCAAGTCGATCAACCCGGTATGTGTAGTCTGAAATGCCATTCTATTCTCCGTTTTTAAATCCTGGATCATTCACTTCGTTCAGGATGACGAGTAAAGAAAAAAGCAACGGCTTTTATTCGCCGCTGCTCTTTATTCAAATGTAAGCGAATTACTTAGCAGAGCCGATTGCCTGGGGCGGAGTGTACTTGGAGTCCAGGTACTGAACCTTGTAGACCTTTCCAAGATCGTCCAGGTAAGCCTTCAGCTGCATCTGGCGTTCCTGTTCGTGCTGCATCTTCAGACCGTTTTCGATCTGGTTCTTGTAGCTTTCGTACTTACCATCGTTACGGCCGGTAAGCATAAAGATGCAGACGCCATCCTTTTCGGTATAGACATCAGAAATGTCGCCCACCTTCATCTTGGCGATAGCCTTTTCAAATGCGGCACCGTGAGCCTTAGTGGTGGTAATCATCATGCCACCAGTCTTCTTGGCTTCGGGATCGTCACTGGACTGGACAACCTGCTGGGCAAATGCCTGTACAGCATAGTTGAACGGCATCTTCTTAGCGCGGATGCTAGAACGGATCTGAGCAGCCATACCCTTCAGCATATCCTTGGTGTCGGCGATGTCCTGAGCAGACTTGCCCTTGGTGCTGACATACAGACGGATACCGCTGATGGAGTCGTTGATGGAAACCTTATGCTTGTTCAGTTCCCAGTAAGCCTGCATCTGCTTTTCGGTAGGATCTGCAGGATACGGAACCTTCTTTTCCAGAAGCATTTCGCTCTTCAGCTGGTCTTCCAACTTGCCCTTGAACTGAGCCATGGTAGTGTTAGACTTCTTCAATTCCTTCTGGAAGGCATCTTCGCTGGGGAACTGCTTCTTGAAGAGAGTTGCAAGGCTATCGACCTTGGCAGCGGGAACCTTCAGGCCCTGCTTCTTGGCTTCCAGCTTGATCAATTCCTGACCCACCAGGTTGTCGATCACGGCATAGCGGAGCTGGGTCATGGTCTGGTCGTCAATCTTCTTGCCACGGAGCTGCTGTTCACCCAGCATCTTAGCCAAGCTATCAATCTTACCTGCAGAAATACCAACCTTGTCGACGCGAATCACGTCAAGGCTCTTAGAATTCATCAACTGAGCAGAAGCGATGCTAGCGGTCAAAAGCAGAGCTGCAGCACCACGAGAAATCAATTTAAGGGACATTATATTTCCTTGTTAAAAATTTTCCGCTGTAAATATAGAAAAAGCTGATTTAGTGAAAAAAAAAGAATTTCTTTTTTTTCATTAAAGAAGCGCCCATATATGCGCTCGAAGAGCGCCATATAGAAAAAGTGATTACCCCGAAGTAGAATTCAGCACGAATTGGAAATGAAAAAGGGATTAGAAATCCTTTTTACGGGTCTTGGGCAGTTCAATCTTTTTACGCATGGCAAAAAGACGGAGAGCAAAGGTAAAAGCCGTAGTAATGAGAATCTGCGGGACGCTTCCCAGATTGGCAAAATCCAGCACGTAAAACAAAATACCGCCAATCAAAGCCGCCGTCGCATAAAAGTCGCTCTTGAGAACCTGGGGAATCTCAGAAACCAGCAGGTCGCGAATCAAACCACCGCCAGCCGCAGTAATGGCTGCGAACAAAATAATGGAGTAAGGACCAGCCGACATAGCACTTGCCTTTGCAGCACCCACAGCCGTAAAGAACCCAAGGCCCAAGGCATCCGCTACAAGAATCAAAACTCTGATCTTACGAATTCTCTTGCGCATTGCCAAGTAGAAAAACGCGCCCGCAATGCAAATAGGAAGATAGATGGGATTAGTAAGCGCCGCCGGCGGTGTAGCCCCCAGCATTACATCGCGAAGGATACCTCCCCCAACACCCGTCACCGTGGCAAGCACAATCAAGCCAAGCCAGTCCAGCCTGTAACGCACCGCCTTTTCCGCCCCCGAAATAGCGAAGGCAAAAGTACCCAGAATATCAAGAATCAAGAGAAGCATAAACTACGCGCAAATATAGAAAAGCATAGCTCCCAATACAAAAAAAAGAAAGAAGTCCTTTTCAGAACTTCTTTCTTTAGATCCTTCGACTACGCCCTGACGGGCTTCGCTCAGGATGACATTGGCCTAATAAATTAGCCCAATGTCACTTCGACCTTGTGCACACCCTTAGTGAAGACGGGGGCGATGTTGGAATCGATTTCCTTGCCATCGACAACCATCTTGGCAACGCCCTTGCAGACGTGCTTCGGGTTCTTCACGGAGATTTCGTAGGTAGCGCCGCGGAACTTACGGGTCACCTTGAATTCGCCCCAAGCGGACGGAATGCAAGGATCAACGATCAAGCCCTTGAAGCTAGAACGTACACCGATGATGAACTGGGTAGCTGCCTGGTAGGTCCAGGAAGAAGTACCGGAGAGCCATGCGTTACGGCCCATACCGAACTGCTTGTGTTCGTCACCGAGAATGTTCTGCGGATAGCAGTACGGTTCGGATTCGAATTCGTCCAGCTTGACGTTCTTTGCAGCGGGGTTAATCTGGTTGTAGTACTGGAAAGCCTTATCGCCACGGCCCAGGATGGTTTCAGCGATCATCACCCACGGATTGGTGTGGAGGAAGATACCGCCGTTTTCCTTTGCTCCAGGAGGATAGGTGGAGATGCCACCAACGGTCGGATCGAAGCCGCGGTAACCCGGAGTAGAGCTCTTCACACCGTTAGCGGTGTTCAGGAGCTTGTTCAGGCTGTCCATGCCCTGTACAGCGCGTTCGCCGTAAGCAATGCCGGACATCACAGACCAAGACTGGCTATTGCAGTAGATCTTGCCGTACTTAGCCTTGTTGGTACCATAGGCGGTGCCGTCCTTACCGAACCAGCGGATCCACCACTTGCCGTCCCAAGCGCACTTGTTGAATGCAGCCTTGACGTCTTCGTACCAGCCCTTGTACATTTCAACGGACTTCTTGTCGCCGAGAGTTTCGCAGATGTCCATCATTTCCAACAGAGCCTTAGCATAGAGGCCGGTGTTGAAGGAGGATTCTGCACCCAGCGGCAGGTTCATGCAGTCGTTCCAGTCAGCGAAGCCGAGGAGCGGCAAGTTGTGCTGACCGAGGTTGTTGCGGCTGAAAGCAACAGAACGCTTGAGGTGTTCGAGGACAGTGCCCTTCGGACGGTCAGCGCGCTTCTTGCCAGCAACGTAGAACGGAATTTCTTCCTTGAGGAGATCCAGCTTACCGGTTTCCTTCAGGTAGTTAGCAACAGTGAGAACGATCCACAGATGGTCGTCACCGTACCAGTCAGCGTACATCGGATTGCCCTTGGCATCCTTAACGCCAGCCTTTTCACGGGAGTCACCGGCATTAGCTTCGTTGCCGTTGTCTTCAGCGAGAGCGAGCGGAGCGTACTGGTGCATAGCGTTACCTTCCGGACGCTGTACGGAGAGAAGGTTCTTGGCGAGTTCCAGAGCTTCTTCCGGCATGTGGCTCATAACGCCCATGAGGTCCTGGCTGGAGTCACGGTAACCGATACCGCGGCTGGTGCCGTAGCCCAGCTGGTACAAGGACAGGTAACGAGACCAGTTCTTGGTAGTGTGGCACTGACGGGGGTTGTGGACGTTGATCATGGAGTTGAAAGCAGCATCCGGAGTTTCCACCTGGATAGTGGACAGGTACTTGGTCCAGAAGTCAGCCAGTTCAGCGAAAGCCTTGTCGACGTTCTTGAGGTCGCGATACTTCTTGATAGCCTTGTTAGCAACCTTGAGAGACTGTTCCTGACCGAGCTGAGTGCAGGTACGGAAAGTCTTGCCGGCAGCAACCTTGCCTGCGTGAATCATGAGAGCTGCGATATTGTCGCCGCGGTCACATTCAGAGTTGGAAAGTTCCTTGTTGCCGAGGGAGAGCGGAGCAGCCCAGGAGCCCATTTCGTTGGAGCCGAGGAACACGCGACGGTCGCCATCGAAGGAGGAAACCTTACCGTTAGCGGTAACGTAGTTCACGGCGAAGTCACGCTTCATGTAAGCGTACTGTTCGAGAACCAGGCAGCCATCCTTTTCCGGATGAGCCTTGAGGGTCATGGTCTGGGGAACCCAGTCAGCGTTGGTGAGCTGCTTTTCAGCTTCGAAGTGGCTGAATTCGTAAACGGGAACAACATCGATTTCCTTAGCGGCCTTAGAGATGTTGGTAACCTGGATGTCCTGGAGGAGAGTGTTGGAGCCAGTCGGCACGAAGATAGTGACCTGAGTGCGAACGCCCTGGCATTCAGCAATCCAACGCATGTAAGACAGACCAACGTGGCATTCCCACTTGTCCATCTTGGTGAGAGTCGGGACAACGAACGGAGAGAATACGCTGTAGCCGCCCTTAGCATCCTTAACGCGGATGTAGATGGTGCTTGCCTTGAAGTCAGAGCAAGGCATCTGAGCGATGTACTTGGTAATACGGTTCAGAGCCGGGTCACCCTTACAGATCAAGGAACCACCAGTAGTATCAACGATACCACCGAAGTTCAGAGTACCGACGTAGTTGCACCACTTAATCGGGGTAGCCGGGTTGGTGAGAACGTATTCTTTAGCAGCGTCATCGAAGTAACCGTACTTAGCGGCGGCCTTAGCGGTCACCTTCTTTGCAGCGGGCTTCTTTGTCTTTGTTGTAGCCATTTTATCTCCGTTAGAGGGGTTGTTAAAAAAGGTTCGAGGTACGAGGTTTGAGGTATGAGCTTTCGCAGGAATACAACATCACCTACATACGTCTTTTCTTGTTGTAAAATTTAGAATTATTTTTCGGGAGCTTCTACGGAAGCAGCTTCTGCAGAGCCTTCTTCCTTATTGAAGTTTTCGAAAGGACGATTACCGAAGTTAATGTAGAAGTAGCCATCCAGCTTCTTGTTGCGGACAGGGTCACGCAGAATGCCGATAGCAGCGCGAACATACTTCAATTCAACCAGAATGTGGTCGCGGGACATGCAGTTCAGGAACGGGCCTTCCGGATAAAGGGTGGGCTTCGGTTCTTCCGCGATCATCTTTTCAAGATTTTCGATTTCGGCAACCAGGCGGCGTTCGTGAGCTTCCAGGGTGCGGATCAGTTCCTTATTGTCTGCGCCAAACAGGAATGCAAAACCCAAGGTACGGGGATCGTCATTGAAGCCGGTCAAGTGCTTCAGGACTTCCTTCTTCAGCACATCCCTACCCTTTTCGGTAATGTTGAAAACCACACGTTCCGGGCGGTTGCCATCACGTTCGGTACGGCCCACAATGCAAGCGTTCTTTTCAAGAGTGGTCAATCGATTGTAGACGGTAGAAGTGCTCAGGTTAGCCCAACGGTCCAGTTCGCGTTCGCGCACTTCGGTGATAATGTCATAACCGCTGCGTTCGTGTTCGAGAATAAGACCCAACAGTACCAAGTCGTATCGATTCATTTGCCCATTCCTCTTCTTTTTTATGCCAAATTCGGGAAATTATCGTTCTGTGATAATAAAATTTAGCATTATTCCAACTTGGAATATACCTAAAATTTTACAAAGTGGTAAAAAATCTTCATTTTTTTTCCACTTTTTTTCCAATTATTGCTTTTTGGGCATTTTGGACTTGGCGATGATCATGAAAATCATGGTCAGGAACCCACCGGTCACCAGCATGGCGGAGGCGCTGACTGCAATACCGCCCATGCCCACAATGGGGCTAGCAATGCCGCCCATAAGGAAACCTGCTGCCCCCATGGCTGCAGAAGCGGTTCCTGCATTCTTGCGTTCCGCATTCAAGGCTAGGGCAGATGCAGGAGGCTGCATCAGACCAAACATGAATGTGGTTACCATAAAGGACGCCTGAAGCAAGGGCAGCGGAGCGTGAGTCAGCAAACAGGCAGCCACGGCAAGGGACGCCGCAAAAACACCAAAGCCAGCGATTTTGATGGCCGTACGGTCACTGCGGATCTTGCCAGAAGTGGCGCATCCAATAGCGGTGCAGACAGCAATCAAGGCAAAGCAAAGACTAAAACCGATGGGGCTCAGTCCATAAAGTTTCTGAAAAATGAAGGGCGATGCAGCGATATAGCCAAACAGCACTATCATGGAAGCGGAGCATACCAGGAAGTAACGGACGAATTCACCATTACGGAAAACTTCGCCATACAACGTGAAGCTAGCCAGAATGGACTTCTGACTGCGACGGTGGGGAGCAAGACTTTCCTGGAATTTTCCGGCCATGAACAGCAGCACAAAACCGTAAATCAGGAGAACAGCAAAAGTTCCCTTCCAGCTCATAAAGTTCAGCAGGAAGCCGCCCAACACCGGAGCTACGATCGGGGCTACCCCATTCACGGCGCTGACCATGGCCAGGAACTTCGTGAGGACTGGCCCGCGGTAAGAGTCCGCAGAGACGGATCTTGCAATCACGATACCGCCAGAAGCCGCAAGACCTTGCAGCAAACGGCAGATATTAAAGATGGCGATGTCCGGAGCATAAATACAGGCGCAGGTACCCACCACAAACAGCACAAGACAAATCACCAGCAGACGCTTACGTCCGTACTTGTCACTCAGCGGGCCAATAAACAGCTGGCCAATACTCAGGCCCAGCATGCTCATGGTAAGGCTCAACTGCGAAGCCGAGGGAGTTGCCTTGAAGTAATCCGCCAAGTTGGGCAACGCCGGCAAGTAGAGATCTGTAACGAAGGGCCCGAAGGCAGAAAGCATTCCCAGAAGGAACATCAAGAACGTGAATTTTGTTTTGGAACTCACGATGTATACACCTTTTTAATTCAACAGGAGCTTTACGCCTAACAAAGGCTGCTCATTGAATTCGTGGCCATATTTAGAAATTTCGGCAAGCGTTTTCAAGATAAAAAAGAAACCCCTGCGGAGGTCCGCAGAGGTTCCTTTAAAGGTTATTTCCAAATTGGAAATTATGCCTTATTGAGACGATCCTGGATCATGTCGATGATGTCGGACAGTTCCTTCGGGAGGTGCTTGCCGAACTTCGGATAGTGATTTTCCTTAACGTCAGCAAGTTCCTTCTTCCAGCCTTCAACATCAACGGAAGTGATTGCGGGGAGAGTCTTCTTGTAGCATTCAGCGAGGCCTTCAGTGTTGAGGGCGCCGTCTGCCGGCATGAAGCCAATCGGGGTTTCCTTAGCGTTGTCTGCACCGTTGCAACGGTCGAAGATCCAAGCGAGGACGCGGCTGTTGTCGCCGTAACCCGGCCACATGAAGCCACCCGGAAGTTCTGCATTGTCAGCGTCCTTACGGAACCAGTTGACGTAGAAGATCTTGGGGAGTTTGTCTTCGGTAGACTTCTTGCCGATTTCGATCCAGTGCTTGAAGTAGTCACCCATGTTGTAGCCGCAGAACGGGAGGATTGCGAACGGGTCGCGACGGATCTTACCGACTTCAGCAGCGTTAATGGTGGAAGCAGCGGTGATTTCGGAACCAACGATGGAGCCGAGGAACACGCCGTGGTTCCAGCTCAGGGACTGGTGAACCAGAGGAATGGTGGACGGACGGCGACCACCGAAGAGGATTGCGGAGATAGGAACGCCTGCAGGATCTTCCCATTCAGCTGCAATGCAGGGGCACTGGTTTGCAGGAGCGGTGAAGCGAGCATTGGGGTGAGCCATTTCTTCGCCCTTAGGAGCCTTGTCCTTGGGGAGAGCGTCACGGGTGTTGCCCTTCCAGTCAACCAGCTTACCGGTAGCCGGGAAGCCGATGCCTTCCCACCATACGTCGCCATCTTCAGTGAGAGCGCAGTTGGTGTAAATGGTGTTCTTTTCAGCAGAGATCAAAGCATTCTTGTTGGATTCTGCAGAAGTACCCGGAGCAACGCCGAAGAAGCCTGCTTCAGGGTTGATTGCATAAAGACGACCGTCCTTACCAAACTTCATCCATGCGATATCGTCACCGATGGTTTCGACCTTCCAGCCCGGGATAGTCGGGATGAGCATAGCGAGGTTGGTCTTACCGCAAGCAGAGGGGAATGCGCCAGTAACATACTTGACTTCGCCCTTGGGGTTGGTGAGCTTCAGGATAAGCATGTGTTCAGCCAGCCAGCCTTCGTCGCGAGCGAGAACGGTAGCGATACGGAGAGCGAAGCACTTCTTGCCGAGCAGAGCGTTTCCACCGTAGCCAGAACCGTAGGACCAAATGAGCTTCTGGTCGGGGAACTGGGAGATGTACTTGTGTTCAACGTCAGCGCAGGGCCAGATGCCGCCATCGGTTTCACCGTTGTTCAGCGGCTTACCAACAGAGTGGAGGCAGGGAACGAATGCAGCGTTCGGGTCTGCATTGAAGATATCGAGAACCTTCTTGCCGGCGCGAGTCATGATGTCCATGTTGAGAACGACGTATTCGGAATCAGTGATTTCGATACCGTTCTTGGAGATGTCGGAACCAAGGGGGCCCATGCAGAACGGAATCACGTACATGGTACGGCCGTGCATACAACCCTTGTACAGGTCACGCATAGTCTTCTTCAGTTCGGTGGGGTTGATCCAGTGGTTGGTCGGACCTGCATCTTCTTCGTCGATGGAAGAGATGAAGGTACGGGATTCAACACGAGCCACGTCAGACGGAAGAGAACGGAACAGGTAGCAGTTTTCCTTCTTAGCGAGCTTGGTAGCGAGACCAGCGTCGACACACTTCTGCATGAGGGTGTTGTATTCTTCGATAGAACCGTCGGTAACAACAACGTTGTCCGGTTCGCACATTTCGATGACTTCTTCAACCCAAGCCTTGATCTTCGGGTGCTTGATGTCGTTCAGAGTAAGAGACATTATGAGCTCCTATTTGGTTAATGTTAAGGCGACCGCATGACGCAGTCCACCCTTTCGAGAATTTTCGAACGACTGAAATGTATAAAAATTTGAAGCGAATAAACAATCCTGAGTTTGAAAAAACGATCAAAATCACACTGAACGAACGAGGGGCGGAACATCAAACCGCCCATGGCGGACTCCCCTGCCCAATCTCGTTGAGATTCTCTAAATATTTTTCGGGAAAATTTGCGCTTTTTTAACATTTTTCTTAAAAATTTGATAGATTATCCCGTGTAATTTATTTGTTTACTTTTTAAGATAGAGGAAATATGAGCTGGTCCTACTCTCGTGAACACCAGAAGAACATTCTCTGCATGATCATGGCCGGTGGCCAGGGCAGCCGTCTGCAGCCCCTCACCCGTGACCGTGCAAAACCGGCAGTCCATTTCGGTGGCACCTACCGCATCATCGACTTCGTCCTGAACAACTTCATCAACTCTGGCATCTTCAAGATCAAGGTATTGACTCAGTTCAAGTCCGACTCCCTGAACAAGCACATTTCCGCCGCCTGGAATCTGAACGCAAGTTTGGACCAGTACGTGGATCTGGTTCCTGCACAGATGCGCACTGGCGATGATTGGTACAAGGGTACCGCCGACGCAATTTTCCAGAACATCAACCTGATTACCGACGAACGCCCGGACCTGGTGGCCATCTTCGGTGGTGACCACATCTACAAGATGGACATCAACCAGATGATCGACTTCCACCTCTCCCGCGCCGCATTGCTCACCATCGCAGCAATTCCGGTTCCCGTCAAGGAAGCAAGCGAATTCGGTATTATCGAAGTGGACCAGGACAACCGTATGATCGGCTTTGAAGAAAAGCCCCAGAACCCCAAGGAAATGCCGGGTCGTCCGGGTTGGTGCCTTGCTTCTATGGGCAACTACCTGTTCACCAGCAAGTTCCTGGTTCGTGAACTGATGAACGGCGCCAAGAATGGCGCAACCGACTTCGGCAAGCATATTATTCCGGCCCTCTACCACGACTATCCGGTGTACGTCTATGACTTCAACACCAACATCGTCCGTGGCGAACAGGCCAGCACCAAGGGATACTGGCGCGACGTAGGTACCCTGGATGCATTCTTCGAAGCAAACATGGACCTTTGCTCCGAAAATCCCCCGTTTGACCTGTACAACAACTACTGGCCTATCCGTACTTACAACTGGAACCAGCCTCCTGCACGTTTCTTCGCAGGCGATAACGAATCCCATCAGGGTGCAGCTATCGACTCCATCGTTTCTGCAGGCTGCATTATCGGTGGCGGTACCGTTGTGAAGAGCATTCTCTCTCCGGGCGTAACCATCCAGAAGGACGCCATGGTAGAAGAATCTATCCTCTTCCCCAACGTAACGATTGGCCCGGGTGCCAAGGTTCGTCGTGCAATCATCGAAAAGGGCTTGCATATTCCTGCAGGCTTCCAGATTGGCTACGACCTGGAACGCGACCGCAAGCTGTTCCACGTAACCGAATCCGGCATCGTTGTGCTGGCCAAGGATACGATTATTAAGGCTTAATGTGGCAGCACTCGAAGAGTGCCAAGCATAACATGTCGCAAGGTCCCCGAGCGTAGCCGAGGGGAAACCGTAGCAAAAAGACCTCGCTTAAAAGCGGGGTCTTTTTTATGTTGAAAACAGAATGGATTTCGCTTTTTTCTAATTTTGCTTTCGTATGAATGAAGAAGTGACTAGCACCCTTTCTCAAAAGGTGCAAGATATTGCAAAGTCCCCCAAGTATCGTGGGGCAATCTTCCAGATCGAGGCCGACGAAAAGGGCCTGGCACTGGTGGATGTAAAGGAAGCAAGCCTGAAGGTCTACCTGATGATTGACCCAGACTGCGACAAAATTCTGGAAACACGATTCTTTACCTATGGTGGCCCGGTGTTTACCGCCCTAGCAGATACCTTCTGCAAGAAGATCCAGATGGAGACCATAGACGAAGCCTGCAAGATTACCGCAGAGTCTATCGAAGAAGAACTGCGTGACATTCCCGAAGTACGAGCCATTCCCGAAAACGCTCCCGAAATTAGTCAGATGAACAAGCTGATTGCTAAAGTCCTGGAAGAATATCCGGAGAAGAAGGCAACCGCTATCATCGTCCGCGAGAAGATGGAACGTATCAAGTACCGCACTCAAACTGCAGAAGGCCGTGCGGAAGCAGATACCGAATGGAACGCCCTGACCAAAGTTCAGAAGATTGAAAAGATCGAGGAATGGCTCCACAAATCCGTCCGAGGAACACTGCAGGGCGATGGCGGCGACCTGGAAATTCTCGACCTGACCGAAGACAACCACCTGAAGATCCGCTTCCAGGGAGCTTGTGCCGGCTGTGGCAGTGCCATGGGCGGAACGTTGTTCTACATCGAGGATGAACTCCAGAACAATGTTTATTATAACTTGATTGTAGATCCCGAGGACCCCTTGGATAACATGAACCAGGAAGTGGTCATCGGCGGCGAACCCAGCGAAACCTAATCACGCAAGAGATTTTAAACCAACCTAAAGGAAGATAAAATGGCTAAAGAACCCAAAGAATTGAAGCTTAAGTTCGTTGACCCGCAGCCCATGCGCTACGGTGAAAACTCTCACCAGGCCGCAGTTTTCTACCGCGACCCCACTTGCAATGAAGCAAGCCTTGCAACTGCAAAGCAGCTCCATGGTAAGGAACTCAGCTACAACAACATCGTTGATGCTGACGCAGCTCTGGAAATGGCTCGCGAATTCGCTGGTGAAAATGCAGTTGTCATCGTGAAGCACATGAACCCCTGTGGCCTCGCTACCGGTAAGACTCTTCGCACTGCTATGGAAGCTGCATGGGAAGGTGATCCGGTGTCCGCTTTCGGTTCCGTGATCGCAGTGACCAAGAAGGTTGACCTAAAGACTGCTGAATTCCTGAAGGGTAAGTTTGTTGAAATCCTTCTGGCTCCCGCATTCGACAAGGATGCTCTTGAATTCCTCCAGAACAAGTCCAAGGACATTCGTCTCCTGGAAGTTGGCGAAATCAAGAAGGCCACCAAGATGAAGGTCTACAAGCATGTGATCGGCGGTATGCTGGTTCAGGACCGCGACGTTGACGTTTACGAAAAGTTCGAATGCGTCACCAAGAAGAAGTTCGCAAAGAACAAGGAAGCCCTCGCCCGCTTTACTTGGATCGTCACCAAGCACACCAAGTCCAACGCAATCGTCATGGGTTACGAATACGCTCGTGGTTACTTCCAGGTTCTGGGTCTCGGCCCCGGCCAGCCCAACCGCATTGACTCCAACCTCCGCCTCTGCCAGCCCCGCGTTCGTGACAACGTTGCTCGCATGAAGGCTGCAGCAAAGTTCTTCAACGAAAAGGGCAAGTGCATCGACAAGGCTGGCCTCAAGGCTCTGGAAGCTAAGGTGTTCAGCGAAGTCGTTATGGGTTCCGACGCATTCTTCCCGTTCCCGGATAACGTTGAAGCCGCAGCAGCAGCCGGTGTTCAGTACATCGTGCAGCCGGGTGGTTCCAAGAAGGACGACCTTTCCATCGAAGCTTGCAACAAGCTCGGCGTGGCAATGGTCTTCACCGGCATGCGTCACTTCCGTCACTAAAAAGGAAAACTCGTAGATGATTCCAGCATCCCAGAAGGAAACTAATCAGAAAGAAAAGGAACTGTACCATACAGTACTTTCCTTCCTGAAGAAGATTCGCAAGGCAGGCAAGACCACGGATAAGGAATGGAAGGAATACCGTTCCAGCCTGAAGGGTGTAGCCCTGTCTCCCGATATGGGCAAGGCTGCCGACATGTGGACCATGGATAACCTGGACCAGTTCATGCCGGACAACAGCCAGCTGCCACCCCTCAACGATATGGAATGCATCGCACGAGTCTCTCCCGAATTTCTGTCTCAGCTTATTGAAGCTCTTTACTACGGCATGTTGAACCTGACCCAGGCCAACATGATTTCCGATGAGATTCAAGACGCTGATCCAGATTGCGTCACCTCCGCTTCTCTTGAAGAACTTCTGGTGAAGCTGTGGATCGGAAACGCAAAGACCTATAAGAAGATGATTGTGAACTAATCATTTTTCTAAAGTTTGCAAAAAGGGCTCCTTCATTGAAGGAACCCTTTTTGTTTTTCTAAATTTGTTGTCATGACTCAGAAAGTTCGTGTGATTGGTGGCGGTCTCGCCGGTTGTGAAGCAGCATTGCAGTTAGCAAGCCGCGGTTTTGATGTTCATCTGTACGAAATGCGCCCGGTAAAGCCGACGCCCGCCCATCGCGACGGCCACTTGGCCCAGCTGGTTTGCTCCAACAGCTTTAAGGCTTTGGGCGTTACCAGTGCACACGGCCTCTTGAAGCAGGAACTGAGAATGTTGGGCAGCTTCCTTATGGAATGCGCCGCCGAAGCCGCAGTGCCCGCGGGAGATTCCCTTACAGTGAATCGCGACATCTTTAGCGAACTTGTGGAAAAGAAAATTGCTGAATGCCCCAACATCACGTTGCATCGCGAAGAAGTGACGAGCCTTGCAGGCGATTGCCCCACTCTGGTAGCTGCAGGACCACTGGCAAGCGACACTCTGGCCGATGACATCTTTAAGCGCTTGGGCAGCGACCGTTTGCATTTCTATGATGCCATCGCTCCCGTGGTGGAAACGGATTCCATCGACTTTGACCACGCCTTCTATATGAACCGCTGGGAGAAGGGCGAAACTGCAGACTTTATCAACTGCCCCCTGGACCGCGAAACCTACGAGAAGTTCGTGGCAGCCCTTGTGGATGCAGAAGGTATTGAGCCCCGCCCCTACGAAAAGCACGAGCTGTTCGAAGGCTGCCTGCCCGTTGAAGAATTGGCCCGCCGCGGCTACGAAACGTTGCGTCACGGCCCCATGCGTCCCATCGGCCTCGGCCTTGGCAACAACGGCAAACTTTGGTACGCCGTCATCCAGCTCCGCGCCGAAAACAAGCAGAAGACTTTGTACAACATGGTGGGCTTCCAGACGCGCCTCAAGTGGGGTACCCAGAAGGAAATCTTCACCATGGTTCCGGCCCTGAAGAATGCGAACTTCGCACGCCTGGGCTGCATGCATCGCAACACTTTCATCGATTCGCCCAAGTTCCTGGACAAGACATTGCGTCTGCGCCCGGAACTGGAATGCGCCAAGGACTTGCCGCCCACATGGTTCGCAGGTCAGATTACAGGTTCCGAAGGCTACACCGAAGCAGTAGCCACCGGTTTGTATTCTGCTTGGAACATGGCCCAGACGCTTTTGCACGGAGCCGCAGACCCGCTACCCGACGAAAGTTGCATCGGCGCTCTCATGAACCGCCTTGTAGAAGAAAACGAAGACTTCCAGCCCATGAATTTCAACTTCGGCCTCCTCCCCCATCACGAGGGCTTGAAGAAGAAGAACAAGAAGGAAATTCTTGGTGAAGCTGCCCGCGCAAGCGTCCAGAAATGGATCGCAGAACGCACCATCGGCAATGCAAGATTTGTGAATCCGCAAGCAGATGCGGAGTGTGAAGGATAATTAAAGTTTGTTTTCCGGACTATTTTCAAGTGAGCCAATCTTTGATTCCATAGCACTCTTGAAATTATCAAACTCACCAATGTAACCTGAATACACTCGATCAAGAACTGAATTAAACGATTCCTCATCATAAATATGAGATGCGGAATTTCGATCCTTAAGCATCGACAACCAAGTGGATTCATCATTCAAGAAACCATACTTGAAACCAGCTCTTAGAATTTCTCTAGGAGACCCGTTTTCAGCTTCTTCAATTCCATGAAGGCGCATCAATTCCTGAAGCGTTTTCCAGGCAAGTTCAAAAGCTAAACCAAATTGTCCAATGACTCCGGTCCTATAAATTTCGTCGGCAAGGGCTTTTGCTTTTTCGGAGTTTTTCAGGACTTCAAAGCAGTTTTTGAAATTATCAAACTTCTGCATAAAGGCACACTCCTTCACGTTCGATATTCTGCTTCAATTTCTGCGAAAGTACTGATTCTAAGTCAATTACATCAAAGGACAAAAGCGAATCAGCATCATCTTCCAACATATACTGGAATTCAGCAACATTGCATCCTGATACAGCCAAGTCAACATCACTACGTTCCCTATTGGTTCCGCGAGCACGAGAACCAAACAACACAACACGACTCAGTCCGCACTTCTTTGCGAACTGAACAATTTGTTGTCTCAGATTTTCAGGAATATTGACCATGTCTTCAATATAACTTTTTTTGAATCAGTTGATGCCGTCCCCGTTCCGAGGATCTAGCTAAACGCGAATCATCGTTTCGTCAATATCAGCAATTTTGCGGGCGCCGCACATGTACATGGTGTCCTCAAGTTCGGACTTGATTTTATCTAGGTAGATTTCGATGCCTTCCTGACCGCCGCCGTAATAAGAAATCAGCACAGGGCGGCAAATGAGGCAAGCGTCTGCGCCCATGGCGAGGGCTTTGAAAACATCCAGGCCAGAGCGGATTCCGCCATCAATAAGAATTTTGGAACGTCCTTTAACTGCGGCGACGATTTCTGGCAAAACTTCGGCGGTAGCGGGCGTATCCGAAAGAACTCGCCCACCGTGATTAGAAACGATAATAGCATCAGCACCAGCTTCCACAGCCTTAAGCGCTGTGCGAGCACTCATGATTCCCTTCACGATAAAGGGCTCCTTAGCGTGAGCCTTCAGTTCCTTTAAATCCTCGATGGTCTTTGTGCCGCCGCCCTTGCCGTTGAAAGACTTCAAGTGAGGCAAGCCAGCGCTGTCCACCACAACGCTCATAGCCTTGGGCATGGAATCCTTGAACAGGTCCATCAGTTCCATAATATGTTCGTTGGTGCCAGGATTGAAAACGGGTATGCCGCAGTTGCTGTGAGCCTTGCCCGATTCGATGGCGCGGTCCCAGACACGCTGGTCGCGGCCATTGCCGTAGGCGTGGAAAATGCCGCGGGATTCGCAGGCGGCCATGCACTTTTCGTTAAAGTCCGCCACATCGTCAGTGGGATTGAACTGCATGGCGATAGACCCGATGGGCGCCGTAATCAGCGGAAAACTTAACTTGAGGCCCAGCAGTTCCGTGCTGGTATCAATGGGAGAATTTTCAACGAAAGTATCCACGTTCAGCTTGATCTTTTTCCAAGCGTTGTAGTTGTCGTTGGCACCATTCCCCGGAGCCTTGGAGCCAGGGCCCGGCATAGTATTCTTGCAAGCCAAACCGTTACAGACGGGGCAAACCTTGCAATTGGGGCCGATGTTCTTGCGGGCATTTTCCAAAACTTCTTGATAATTCATACGTTACCTCTGAAGGGAATATAAGAAACTAATGAGCAACCTATTTTTTATAAAACATAAAAGTCAAAAAAAATGAGACGCGGGGGTAGCCAGATTGTTCTCGTCGCTACTCGTCTTCGACGAGCAACTGCATCATTCTGGCAAACACAGGATTTTTGTATCGGGATTATAGCCAGATTGCTGCGCAAGGCAATACGGCTTCGCCGTGCCTTGCTTGCCCTTCGGGCTTAGGCCTTATGGCCTAAGCTCAAAAATTGCCGTACGCACTCACTTCGTTTCGTGCATCGGCGATTTTTGTCGAACTGACTTCGTCGTTCGATCTGGCTATACCTAAGATACGAGAAAAGGCACCCACAAGGGGTGCCTTTCTCGTATCGGGGTAGCCAGATTCGAACTGACGACATTCTGCTCCCAAAGCAGACGCTCTACCAGGCTGAGCTACACCCCGATTTTAAAAGGAAAAGGCCGATCCCGATTACTCGAAACCGGCCTTTCCTGAGCTATGAAGGACTCGAACCTTCGACCCACGCCTTAAAAGGGCGTTGCTCTACCAACTGAGCTAATAGCCCGAGTGCGACAAATATACTAAAGGTTCTTTTTTTTGTAAAGGTGGATTGGACAATTTGCACAAAATTGTGGTTTTTCTAATTACTGAACGCACATTCCTGCGGAACAAATTTTTTAAATTTATCCCATGCCGTTTAAGATTTCCAAAAGCGCATTTATTGCAGGTCTGCTGCTTCCTACAGCAGGTATGGCCTATTTCACACAGAACGATGCTGGACGCGAAGTGTTCTCTTTTATGAACACCTTTGACGGTCCCCGCAACACCGCTTTGGAAAAGGCTGCAGGAGCTCTCCCCTCTACGGATCCCACCATTGTTACCGTGAACCCGGCTAGCGTGATTCTGCCCGAAGGCAAGAACCATATGGCAGAAGCTCACTGGCAGACTGGTGATTTCGCAGACAATCAGGGAAGTTTATCCTACACAGGTCACTACCAGAAGTACATCTATCAGGTGAGCTACAACTGGCTGGACTACGGCACCATCGAAGGTTACGACGACTACGGCGATGCAACGGGAAAGGACTACAATCCCTTTAGCCAGTTGATTACCGCAACGATCGCCTTCCCCATGAAGCATTTCAATTTCGGTGCAACTTTGAAGTTTGCAACGGATAATCTGGCAGATGACGAAGGTGCCAGAACCGCAATGGGCGCCGCTTTCGACTGGGGTATTACCTGGCAGTCCGAAAGCAAGTTATTTGGACTGGCCCTGGCAGCCCGAGATTTCGGATGTCTGCTCCGCGACTACGTGGACGATGACGAAAACCAGTACTACCCCATGTCCCAGACATTCATTTTAAGCGGCTATATGCGAGCAAAGTCTCTGCCCCGCCTGACGCTTTTTGCGGCAACTGAATTTCCTCGGTATGCAGAGCCCTTCCTGAACTTGGCTGGCGAATATAACCTGGGCAAGAGTTTCTTTGTCCGTCTGGGCTTCTCCAGAACTTGGCTGGATCTTTACCGCGACGCCCTGGAATTGATGGCCTCCGAAGACCGTCCGGACGAAACCAACCGCGCCCATATGATTAGCGCAGGTCTTGGTTACAACCACCCGTTTTTCTCCGTGGACTACAGCTTTTCCTACTTAGCACAAGGTCTTGGCCAGGAACATCGTCTTGGCATCAGGTTTAATTTCTAATGAGACAGTTCGACGTTTTCGTCTTTGACAATTCAAGCGAATTCGATTCCTGGAAACCCACATTGGAAGATCCCGCCCTGGGATGGTTTCATACCCGAGACTGGAACGGCGAACTGAACGAGCTGGAAGCAGAATGGATTGTTTTCGCCCATCCGTCCATCCACATTGACCGGGAATTTCTCAACGAACTTGCTCTGGAAACAGACGGTTTCCCCATGGTGGACGCATTCGCTCCCCGAGTCAAATCCAACGGACATTTCTATGGCGGCCTACTGGTAGATGGATCCAAGGGATTCTCCCCTATTTCCGAGCTGGACGAATTGCGTTACGTTGCAGGTCCGAATCCGCTCATCGGAGTTTTTTCCCGTCGCATCATCCAGCGTACGGGTTTATTTGACACGGATCTTCCAGAATCCTTGCGCCTGCTGGATTACAGCCTGCGGATGGCTCACGCCGGCGGAAAGATGTTCAGCGTTCCTTACCTGGTAGCAAAAGCTTTTGATGAAAAGATCGATGAAGATCTTCAGTGCAAGCTGGACGGATCCTTCCTGAAACAAGGTTCATCCGTCAAGGATCTGTGGCCAGTGATGTATAAGAACATGCCTCACGGGACCACCCTCTCGTATACCATGAGGCATCCCTCTACCATGGGTATGTTCGTCAAAACTCAAAAGGAACTTGATGAAAAAAGAGAGAAGGCGGTACTTCTCTCCAAGCTCTCCGAAAAGCGAATTCAGGAAATTTCTGTCAAGAAGAAATAGCCTAGAAGAAAACCCAGACGGCAATCCAGAAGACCAGCAGACAGAATTCCATCTCCTTCGAGATTCTTGACAGGAAGGAACTGCACAAAGCCAATCCAAAGATGGCTATTAGACGAGTCCAGTTGAAATCGCCCCCTCGGTAATAGAGAGAAACATTTCCAAACAACTCAATCCATAACCAGAAGATTTGAGCCAGAATGATGAAGGCCCTGCGGGACTTTGTCAGTGCAGTCGTGGAGAAGCAAAGACACAACGCCAACAGACGGAACGGATAATACTCCACGTCACCTGCGGCCGCAGAGAAGACCACAAACAGAAGGAGAGATACCGCAAGAATGCCACCATTGCGGTACAGTCCAGAACCCGGTCGCCACAAGTAATAGGCGCAACCAAGTGCTAGCAGACATCCAAGCGCGTTTAGCAGAGGTATCATCTTGAAACCTCCTTTGCCAAGGAACGCATATACTGAACAAGACCGCGGATTTCATCTTCCGAGAGGCGGCCCTCATAGGAATTCATATTGGCGCGTCCCTTGGAAATGACCTGATAGAGCGAGTCATCGCCCAAGGAGTTCAGACGGTCAAACGTCAGTGTAGTAGGTACGGGATAGAATTCTCGGACGAACTTCTCATTCAACTTTCCATCAGTTCCATGACAGGAGGTGCAACGAGCATTCCAGAGCAAAGCGGACGATTCCGGAGTTACCGTTCCAGAAATGGAAGGCGCTTGTGGGACTGCGGTAGAGACGTTTTCGTCAGATGGGCTCGTTGGAAAACCTGCGTAGAAGATCCCGACGACTCCACCCATCATAATTGCTCCTACAGAAATCAAGGCAAGTTTTTTCCAGGAAGACACCTGCAACTTGAACGATGTTTCCAGCCAGAGAGACAACCCCGCTACCAAAGCAATCAAGGGATAAGTCAAGGGCAACAGGTTTTCTAGTTCAAGATTATTTTGAGGCAGATTCAAGCACCAAATGCAGAACAAGATTGTCAACAAAACGCCAAACAGAACAGGCAAACGAAGGCTCCTAAATTCCGGTGAGGAAAACGGCGGAACATAGGAATCCTGCACCTGTTCCAAATTTTCCGTTCGGGCCACATCCGCTTCCATCTCGCTGCCATCCATTTCGCCGAAATAGGTATTGTAATCTTCCAGATATTTACCCACAAAATTTCGCAGACCGTAAAAGAGCAGAAGGAAGAAACCGAGAGAGAAAGAAATCAATCCAAAATCGTTCCAGCCAAGCCTTGCAGAAATATTTTCAAAGCCCGGAGAAACAAGGTAAAGTCGTTCCAGGAATAAGCCAGTCAAAACGGAGAGACTGATCAGCAGGCGGCCGCGACGACGATCGCGAACGCCAGCAACCCAATAGAGTTGCGGGAGGACGCCGGCAAAGACAAATGTTCCAGCAAAGAATTCGCCCGACCTCAGGAAAATCCACAACCAGATGACGCAGATGATCCAGGATGAAACCATCATCAAACGTTCCAGCATACGGACGCGGAACCCTTCCGCACAAAGCAAAGCGTTCACCAGGGCCAATCCAGAATAGACTGCTCCCACCACAAAGTAGAAGGGGAAGAAAGCGCCTTGCCAGCTAGGAACGAAGGTGGTGGCAAAGTCCAGGCTTACCACAGAATGGACCCACAAGACCAAGGGCAATAGCAGCCAAGCTAAAGGTCTACGCAGTTTTTCAAAAGCAGGATTTTTCTGGGATGCAAGATGATTGTTGAAGAACAGCGCAGACAGAATTCCGTATACCGCAATACAGCAGAAATCCCAAACCAAGGGAGAGCCTGCATTAGGGAACACTCCTCGCCCATCCACAAAGGGAGCTACCATATAGAAGTTCCCGATGACGCCCAGATGAATCAAGGGGAACAGAACTGCCAAGGCAAGGCAACACAAGGTGGACAGTTCCGCAAGCATGGCGGTACGACGGTCTAACCTAACATTCAACACCAGGAAAATGGCAGAAAGCAAAGTTCCGGCATGAGCCAGACCAATCCAGAAAACAAAGAGGGCAATAGGAGTCCCCCAGAACGTCTGAGAATCCGTATACCAGCTTCCCGGTCCTTCATAGAGAGAAAGTCCCAGAGCAGCAAGCCCAGGCATAAGCAACACTAAACCGATGATTCTTAAAACCTTCAGCATTAGTGACGCCCCATAATGAAAAGAATTGAGGGATCAAAGGAGGCCAGACTCTTTGGTGCATAAAGAGTACGTCCGGCTACGGCCTTTACTAAGGGAGATTCCTTATCCAGCCAGTTCCCGAAAATGATGGCCTTCTTGGGACAGGCCTCCCCACAAGCGGTATTTACTCCACGGCCACGCCATTCCTCGGACTTCAAAGAAACTTCGGACTTCAGGGAAACGGACAACTCAGTCTTGAATCGCATGCGGTCATCCTGAAGGCGATGGAGACAGAGGGAACACTTTTCCATGACGCCCTTATCGCGAAGGGGGACCTTGGGGTTAAAGACGCGACTGAGGCCCATTGCCTTGCTATCGTGGAAGTTAAACTTCCTTGCCTGCATGGGGCAGTTGGCGCCGCAGAATCTGGAACCGGCACAACGCTTGTACATCATGGTGCTTAAGCCATCTTCGCTATGGGAAGCAGCCCCCGTAGGGCAGACTTTCTCACAAGGGGCATTACCGCAGTGGGCGCACATGAAGGGCGCGTTTCCCCGCATTTCAATCCAGTGCATAAAGCGTCCATCGGCAGCATCCTTCTCGGGAACCAGAGGGATGTTATTTTCCTTGTTGCAGGCCAAAATGCACTTGCCACATCCATCGCAGGCGTTCAGGTCGATGACCATGCCAAAACGATTCTTGCAGGTCTTTCCAGAAAGAGAAAGTTCCTTCGGGAAGGATACGGGCACTAAGTCCATTTCCTTACGGACGATTGCCATGGCCTGGCGAACTTCCTCTTCAAACTTTTTCACGCTGGGAACGTCGCCTACGTGAGCCAGTTCCGACAGCACATCCTTACGACAGCCAAAAAGAAGACCTGCTACGGCCATCAAGGAACAAGACTTTATGAAATCGCGACGATCCATTGCCATAAATATACCTAGCGATGGCAGGTGGCACAATCAGTGGCCGCCGGCTTATAGCCCATATCCTTGAATGTTTCGCCCCGATGGCACTGAAGACAAGTTTTCATATCGAACTTTTCACCACCATAGACATTCTTATTCACGTCTCCATGGCAACTGGCACAGGTTACACCCGCCGCAGCATGAACTCCGTGGTGGAAGACCACATGGTCCGGCAAGTTGGATTTCTTAGACCAAGGCTTTTCCGGAGCATTGGCCAAGGCAGAATCCAAAGTTTCAATCCCCGGATTTTCCGTCAAGGGCAAACGATGGCAATCCATACAGTCCTTCTTGGAGGGGAAATAGGCCTTAGCTAGGGAGCGACTCCCCGTATGGCAAGAGGCACAGTCCAGACCAATGGAATCCCCATGGAGTGCGTGATCAAAGGGCACGCCAGGTTTAGATTCGCTTGTATTTGAAAAACCCGTACGGAAAGGTTCCGCACCACGTCCCACCACAAAATCAGCCAGCAGGAAGGCAAATATCAAGGAGAAAACCGCCACAAGAATCTTCACTTGGGCCTCCCTGGATCATCGGGATTCTTTAGGATGTAAAGCAGCCAGGCAGTCATTTTCTTGGCCTGGATTTCCGTCAGGGGGGTAATATCCATAGCCGGCCATTCATCGGGATGTTTCGGCGTAGGATGCATCAAGTACTTTACCATCTCCTCCGGCTTGTCCGCATACTGCAGAACGTTATCCTTCATGGGAGGAGCCGCAAACTTTCGGGCCCACCTGTGGCAGCCCTTACATTCATTCTGGAAAAATTCCTGGGACTCAGTCTTCAATTCAGGCGTAACTTCAGGCAAGGCAAAATCCAGAGCAAAAAGCCCTGTTGCCAGTATAAAAACGCCTAAAACCAGCTTGAATTTCACACCCATTTCAATCATCCTGAATCTTCCTAAAATATACGTAAAATTTTTTCAACCAGAACATTATCCATAGCTCATAACGTACTGCGCAAAGCTCAGATCTCATAGCTTATTTCTATCTTTGTCTACATGGGAATTATTGAAATCATCGTTATCGCAATTGTCGAGGCCATGGACTGTTTCGCGGTCTCCATCGCCACCGGTCTCACCAAGAAAGGCATCCCCTATTCCAGAGCCTTAATCCAGGCTATTTCCTTCGGCGTCTTTCAGGGCGGCATGACCTTACTGGGATACTTCCTGGGGAACTTCGCCCAACGCTGGTTTGAATCTATCGGTACGCCCATCGCCTGCGCCATTCTCTGCATTCTGGGTGGCCGCATGATCTGGGGTGCAGTCCGTGGTGGAGACGACGAAGCCGCAGAAATTGCCTCCAAGAATTTGACTATCGCAAACATTCTGCTGATGTCCATTGCAACAAGTATCGACGCCTTTGCTGTCGGCATCTCCTTCGCCTTTATTAACGCCAACATGGTAACCGCAACTTCTGCCATCGCCATCGCAAGTTTTGTCATGGGCGTCATCGGATTTGAGATCGGACGTCGCGCCGCAAAGAAATTCAAGACCAAGATTCCCGAAGTCATTGCAGGCATTATCCTGATTGGCATCGGCGTAAAGATGTTCTTCTAGGGCGTTAAATAACGAGGGACTTTATGGACCAGAAAGAGTTTGACCATACCCGATATTTTGAACTGAAGAAGCAGTTGGAAGAAGCTAGCCGCCTTTACTACAAGGATGGCATCTCCCCCATGAGCGACCAGGATTTTGACTTCGGCCTGAAGGAAATGGAAGCTCTGGAAAAGAAATATCCGGAACTGGGCGGTGCAAACTCTCTAACCCGAAATGTGGGTAGTGACCTGACCAACGATTTCGCCAAGGTCACCCACGCAGTCCCCATGCTCAGCATTTCCAACGTATACAGCGCCGAAGAAATGCAAGAATTTGTTGAATCCGCCGAAAAAGGTCTGGAAGAAATCGAAACAGATTCTATCGGACACGACGAGTCCTCCAGAACGACATCTGACAAGTGGATTTGCGAACGTAAAATTGACGGAGTCAGCTTAAGCATCGTCTACGAAAACGGCAGATTAAAGCAAGCGGTAACTCGCGGTGATGGCGCCCAGGGCGATGACGTAACCTTGAACGCCCTGACCATCAAGGATATTCCCGAATACTTTGACGCCAAAAAGTTAAAGATTGACCCGTCGGAAATTCCCCAAGGAACCTTTGAAGTTCGCGGTGAAGTCTATATGGAACGCGAGGCATTTGAACGCCTCAACGAGCAGCTGATTCTGGAAGGTAAGAAGATTTTCCAGAACTGCCGTAACACGGTCTCTGGCTCCCTCAAGCTAAAGAGCGTCAATGAATGCAAGACTCGTCCCATGCGATTCTTCGCCTATCACATCCCCCAGAGCAATAACGCAACCCACCAGCAGAATTTGGAACAGCTTAAAAAATTAGGCTTCCACACCAACGAATATTGGACCGCAAATACCGTAGATGAAATCATGAAGATTTCAGAAACCATTGGAGCTGATCGAGACAATTTGGCTTTCGACATTGACGGTATGGTAGTCAAGTTGAACAATCTGGATCAGCAGCGCGCTCTGGGAACAACCAGCAAGAGCCCCCGTTGGGCCATTGCCTATAAGTTCAAGGCGGAACGAGCCTACACGCCCCTGCTCTCTGTTGAATTTCAGGTAGGCCGCACCGGCGCCGTTACGCCCGTAGCAAATCTCGCACCCGTACGTCTGGCAGGCACCACAGTCAAGCGAGCCACCCTCCACAACTTCGATGAAGTGTCCCGTCTGGACTTGCACTTCGGTGATACCGTTGGCGTGGAGAAAGGCGGCGAAATCATCCCGAAAATTACGGATGTGAAAAAGGAATTGCGTCCAGAAGGAGCCGTACCTGTACGTGCTCCCGAAACCTGTCCGGAATGTGGCACTCCCCTCACCCATGTGGATGGCGAAGTCATCCTCCGCTGCGAAAACCTCCACTGTAAGGCACAAGTCCAATGCCTGTTCGAGCACTTCGTCAGCCGCGAAGCCATGAACATCGAAAACCTGGGTCCCAGCCTCATTGCAAGTCTTATCGCAACAGGCAAGGTCAAGAGAATTCCCGATCTGTACCGCCTCACGCAGGAAGACTTGGAAAGCCAGGAACGTATGGCCAAGAAAAGCGCAAAGAACGTCTTTGACGCCATCCAGGCCAGCAAGGAACGTAGCCTGGAAAATCTTCTCCACGGTATTGGAATTCGTAATGTGGGTCGCACCAACGCCCGCAACATGGCAAAATATTTCCGCACGTTGGAAGCCATCCGCACCGCCCCTATGGAAGAACTCCTGAAAGTTCAGGATGCAGGCCTTGTCATAGCCAATTCCGTCTACGAATTCTTCCATACGGAAATGTACGCCAAGGAAATCGACGAACTCATCGCCCTTGGCTGCCCCACCGAATTTAAGGGCGTCGTGAAAACGCTTTTCGCAGGTCAGACCGCAGTCATCACCGGAACCCTCCCCACCATGGATCGCGATGAGGCACGTAAACTCATCGAGGAAAACGGCGGTAAGGTAAGCGGTTCCGTCAGCAAGAAAACCAGCTGGGTTCTAGCAGGTGAAGCTGCCGGCAGCAAGCTGACTAAGGCAAACGAATTGGGCGTCCCCGTCCACGATGAAGCCTGGCTCTTACAGCAAATTGCAGAAAGTGCCGAAGAAACTCCTACGGAGCAACCTCAGGATTTGCAGACGAGCCCTCAGGAGCCGTTACAGCAGGAACTTCCGCTGTAGTTGCAGCAGAGCCAGCCTCTTTAGTTTCCTTCGCAAGCTTATTCTTCACGCAGCGTACTGAGAAAGAGAAGTTTTCAAAATCTTCCATGGTGGTGAAATCATCCTTGGAATGGATGATGTTCCAGTAGACTGCACCCATTCCGTCACCGCCCTGAGCGGCCCAAAAATACGTGCTTGTACCTAGTTCGGCGTATTCGCCATCGGCAAATCTACTGCCGGATGGAAGTGCATTAAATCCGGAGACTGCAGAAATTGGAGCGCCCCCTCGGGCCCAGCCTTCCTTACTCTTCAAGGCAGAACCAATTCCACCTCGACGCATATTCAAAGCCTTCTGTCCCAAAGCAATCCATTCGTCATTGGAAGGCATATGCCACCCTTCAGGGCAAATCCCCTGGTGTTCCGCCATAATGCTTCCCGTCATGGACTGTTCCACATAATCCGCAGGCAGTCTCATGGCAACATGCCAGGGATAGAGACGACCATAAGACTTGCAGCGAATATCCTTGTCCTCATAGCAATAGCTGCCAGGGGCAGCAAAACGAAGGTTTTCCGCCATCCAAGTATCCTCACCGATAACCACCGTCTTATAGCGGTTATCATCTCGAACATCGTAAATAGACGTACTGTCGTAGATTTCATCCACATCGGGAGGATCCATAACGCAACGCAGGTAGTGAGCCTCGTCCTTACGAACCGTATCCCGAACGAAGTCATCCTCATCGTTAGACAAGCTCATCAAGATCCCAGAAACAGAGTCCGCCTCCGTTCCAGTCCAGAATCCTGTAAACGATCCAAATCCGCCAAATGCAAGTTCCGATTTCCAGGTAGAATCCACCACACAGGAATCCGCAAAGACCGTATCCGCCACGCCGCCCTTCTTTGCAGGAGGTATAATTTGCTTGACGATGGTTTCACAAATCATGCGGGGTTTGGTATAGCTAACAGATCCCAAGGGTTCCGCATTAAAGCCAAAGCCATTGGTACCAGGCAAGGCTTCTTCGCTTTCAGGCCAACCGACACGAGATTTCAAATTGGTGCCAACACCTGTAGCGTTGTCAATATCCTTCAGATAGGAATCCAGTCGATGGAAATCTAGCGCTGTAGGGACGTGCCACCCATTGGGACAAACGCCCTTAGGTCTTACCTTGGAAATGGAATCACGTCCAGATTTATTCACATACTCTGGGGACAGTTTTACCACAGCAGGCCAGGGATATAGACGGCCATACTTTTCACAATTTTCGGGTTTATTATCGTAGCAGAAACTTCCGGGAACCTTTACATCCAGGTTGTTAGCCATCCAGACCTGATCTCCAATATGAACCGTTTCAACCTTACGACCTTGAACTTCCACCACAACCTTAGGCACAACAACAGGCACAGGAGAAGGAGGTTCCTTGATTTCATAAAGTCGGTCTTCTACACAGCGAACAGATGCACCTGTTTCCTTTGTATCGTAATTTCCTTCAATATTTCTATTATCATAATAAATCCACCAAATGCGAGCCCCGTCATTAGAATATTCGGTCGATGTCCAAAAAACAGCAGAACGCCCCATATCAAAATAACGTCCTTCAAAATCACGTTCACCACTAGGCAAGGCATTAAAACCAAATTCATCGCTGCCTGCAGGAATTCGCATTTCCTTCTCCCAAGTCTCTTTGGATCTTAAGCTCAAGCCAACACCATCGCTAATACCCTTCTTACCAACGAAATGCCTCATGATTTTCCATTCCTTATTGGTAGGAACATGCCATCCATTGGGGCAAATATCATGAATTTTTCCACTCTTATATTTGGGAGAAAGCTTTGCCAGAGAGCGGCTGTTGTAATAGTCAACCACCATCATCACCATGGCCCAGTTGTACAAGCGACCGTATGTTTCGCAATTGTAATCCTTGTTGTCGTAGCAGGAACTACCCTTCACGTTAAAGCGAAGGTTTTCTGCAAACCAGCGTTGTTCACCTATTTGTACGGTCTTATAAACACGTCCGTCGCGCTTATCTTTAAAATCCGGCATTTTTTCTACATACGCAGCCGCCACAGAGGAAATGACAAGAACCGCTGCGCAAAATAGGAAATGAGCAAAACTTTTCGTAAACATTATTTAACTCCCGACTTTCCTAATATAAACAAAAGAATTATCCCCGCACAAACAAAAAATCGGTATTCCCCTAAAAATTGAGCAAACGCAAAAAGACCCTCGGTCGTAAAACCGAGGATCTTTTTAAAGCTTTATGAGCTAGGTTTAATTTTTCTTCGAAAAATTAAACTGCACCCTGCCACTTCATAGCGTCAGCAACCTTGAGGAAGCCAGCGATGTTTGCACCCATAACGAGGTTCTTCTTGTCGCCGTACTTTGCAGCAGCGGAAGAAGCAGCAGCGTAGATGGAGGTCATGATGCCATCGAGCTTAGCGTCAACTTCCTGGAAGGTCCAGGAGAGACGTTCGGAGTTCTGAGACATTTCGAGACCGGAGGTAGCAACGCCACCAGCGTTTGCAGCCTTAGCAGGTCCAAACAGAACGCCAGCCTTGAGGAAGGCTTCGATTGCTTCCGGAGTAGAAGGCATGTTAGCACCTTCAGCAACAGCCTTTACACCGTTAGCGATAAGAGCCTTTGCGGATTCTTCGTCGATTTCGTTCTGAGTTGCGCAGGGCAGAGCGATGTCGCACTTAACAGTCCAAACGCCCTTAGAACCTTCGTGGTATTCAGAACCCGGAACGCGCTTTGCGTATTCAGAGATACGTGCACGTTCGACTTCCTTGATCTGCTGAACAACTTCAACCTTGATGCCGTTCGGGTCGTAGATGTAACCGTTGGAGTCAGAAACGGTAACAACCTTTGCACCGAGTTCCTGAGCCTTCTGGGTTGCGTAGATAGCAACGTTACCAGAACCGGAGATAACAACAGTCTTGCCAGCGAAGGAGTCGTTAGCGAGGTCCTTCAGCATTTCGCGAGTGAAGTAGCAGAGGCCGTAACCGGTAGCTTCGGTACGTGCGAGAGAACCACCGTAGGAGAGACCCTTACCAGTGAGAACGCCAACGAATTCGTTGCGGAGACGCTTGTACTGACCGAACATGTAACCGATTTCGCGAGCGCCAGTACCCTGGTCACCAGCCGGAACGTCAGTGTCAGCACCGATGTGCTTGGAGAGTTCAGTCATGAAGGACTGGCAGAAGCGCATCACTTCGTTATCAGACTTGCCCTTGGGTTCGAAGTCGGAACCACCCTTGCCACCACCCATGGGGAGAGTAGTCAGGGAGTTCTTGAAGATCTGTTCGAAGCCGAGGAACTTCAGCATGGAGAGAGTAACTTCGCCACGGAGACGGAGACCGCCCTTGTAAGGACCGATAGCGGAGTTGAACTGAACGCGGTAGCCGCGGTTAACCTGAACGTTGCCCTTGTCATCCAACCAAGGTACGCGGAAAGTGATCACGCGTTCCGGTTCTACGAGACGGTCGATAACGCCGTTGGTTTCCCAAGACTTGTCCTGAGCGAGGACGGGGTCCAGGGATTCGAGGAATTCACGAACAGCCTGGTGGAACAGAGCCTGATCCGGATCGCGAGCGACGACCTTTTCATAGACGGACTTGAGGTAAGCATTCTGGATTGCCATAATATTATCTCCATTGAGAGTTATTTAGTGTTTTGTTTTAACGATTCAAAAGATAACAAATAATGAAAAAAAACAAGTGGGAATATACAAAAATCGTTAATTTACGACATTTTTGTAAGTTAGTTTTTCATCATAATTTCAAAGTGCCATTTTTCGCAAAATTTAAAGGGTTCAAAACATAAAAACAGACATTTTTGTAAGTCCCATCTCAAATCACCACTTCGTAAACAAAGATTTACATTTTAAGCAATGTTATTTTTCACTTTATGAATAGAAAATTGCACTATTACACACTAATACAAACAGAAAACCTCCCCACGAAGGAGAGGTTTTCCACAAATCGAAGTATTCAATTCTTGCTTAGAGACTCTTGATGGTATAAGTCATCTTTGCGCTTTGGGAAGTCACACGGACCTGGAGAACGCCCTTTGCCTTGGGCAGGAAGAACACTTCACGACCCTTACTTTCGATGGACTGGATTTCGTTACCCTTCAAGTCAAAGACCTGAACCTTGAAAGGAGCAGCCTTTGCACTAGCAACGCTAACTACACCGTTAGCATTGACCAGATGGAACGCACTACCAACCAAAGCCTGACCTGCAATGGCAAAACCAGGATCAACAACAGAAGTATCCTTCTTGGAAGTATCCTGAGGGACAGGAGTAGAAGGAATGGTGTCCTTCTTTACCAAGGGAGAGCTTTCGGTTCCCAGTTCTGTATCGGTCTTGGGAGCCTTCTTGCTGAGGATGTAGCCCAGTGCGCCCACCAGAGGAGCGTTCAAGTCCACACAGACTTCGTTAGTGCTGTAGTTAGAAACAGTACCGTTATGGCTACCGCTATTGAAGTCACCGGCGATCATACCACCCAAAAGCTTGTTCTTTTCAGGAGGACGGAGACCAGAATCCACTTCACGACCTTCGTCTTCGTTAGCATAGTAGCCACGATGATGAGGTGCAGTAGGAGCATTTGCCCCATTGGAAGTAAAGCCAACAACGTAAGACTTCTTGCTGGAATTATCGCCTAACAGATATGCAATATTCTTTTCGATATCACTATCGTAGCTATTGTCATCATAGTACTTTGCATACAAGGCATAAAGGAAAGCGCCGCCGGAAGGAGAACGAACCGGGAAGTCTCCAGAGCCCTTCTTTTCCGGAATAAAGACTCCACTCTGAGCCTTATTCTTGTACATCTTGTCCAAGAACATCTTCGGAGTAGCAGCGCCATAGTCATCACTATCAATACCGATGGAATGGCCCACAATCACGGACAACGGAATGGCGTTGGCGTAATTCATAGGAGTAGAGGCACCACCACTAAAGTCAAGATCATAGAAGACATCTTCAGCATCGCTCTTATACTTATCTTCCTTGGTGGTTCGGTAAAGTTCCAGGGCAGCAAGGAACTGACCATCCGTCACGCGACCGTTCCACCAGTTGGCGTTATAGAAGCTACCAGAAGTGGTCACACCCTTATGAGCCATAGCATAAGTGAAGGCATTCTTAGCGCCCTTCAAATACTTGGCGCGGTTGGATTCATCGGGATCCACGCGAGCCATCACAGCCAGCATTGCAGCAGCCATACCGGAGGAATAGCTGTCATTTGCATTTGCGGTCATGGTACGGGTATCACCGCCATTGCCAGAACCCAAGGTACTCATCTTGCCCGGAGTCACCCACTTCTGGTGGTCTGCGTTACCATCACCCTTCACAGAAATAAAGGTATTGCCATCAGGAGCAGCCTTTACCCAGAAATCAGCTTCGTAACGAAGTTCTTCCAGGAGATCACGGACCTTATTGGCCTTACCACTCTTGCGGGTGTAATCCTTAGCGGCCTTATAGTCGGTGTAATCACCGGTATAAAGGTCATAGAAGCCTTCCGTAAATTCAGCATATGCAAGAGCAAGAATGTATGCGGAATAGCCCTGGGTCTGACCGAACATGACATGGTCGCCACAGTCAAACCAGCCACCAGTCATGTCCTTGCCCTGGTAGGCATCCTTCAAGAAACTTGTAGTGTAATTAGTGCCATCGGCAACCCAGTTAGGGCCCTGGCCAGAGCGCTGGGCGCCATAAAAACGGGTGGTCATCCATGCGGCTTCCACAAAGTCATCTGTGCTCAATGCAGCAGAAACGGTGGTAGCGGCGAGACCGAAAAGGGCAAGACCTGCCATCAAAGACTTTTTAAAGAACATAAATTCTCCGAGATTAAACTCTGATTGTATGCCACATCCCAATACCGGGCTTAAATTTAAATAATCCCTTCAAAAACAAAAGATACGCAAGTGTAAATCTTGCGTATCTTTTCAAAGTCGGTAAACTCCAGTTAACAAAAACTAGCTAACAGTCTTTACAAGAACATCGTGAAGCAGACCATTGGAAAACACCACCTGTTCCGCGTCCACGAACTGCATCTCGGTACCGTCGATGTGGGTGGAACGGCCGCCGGCCTCTTCTACCAGAAGGGCGATTGCGGCAATATCCCAGGGATAGCTCATGGTCATCACGAAGCAGTCCAGGCGGCCGCAGGCGGTAAAGCAGCCCTCAATGACAGCGGAACCCAGACACTTGACGCGTTCGAAGGCGATAGCCTCTGCGGCGAAATTCCTGGAATTCTGAGCATTGATCTTCTGGGCATCGCCTACGTTAAAATCACCATTACTGCAAATTGCATGTGTGGGATTGTCCTCGCGACTTACGTGAACCGGCTTGCCATTCATGAAGGTGCCCTGGCCCTTGACGGCGGTGAACATCTCCCCCAGTTTCGGGAGGTTCACCACAGCAACAAGAGGCTTACCTTCAAAATGCAGCGCGATGGAAATGCCCCACAGGGGAATGCCACGACTAAAGTTCACGGTACCATCCACAGGGTCAATGATCCAGCGGTAACGCGGATCGGATCCTTCAATGACGCCGGCTTCTTCCGTACGGATGGAATGAGTGGGGAACGCTGCGCGGAGGCCATCCACAATCAGCTTTTCGCTGGTGACGTCGGCGATGGTCACCACATCCTTCGCAGTCTTGTACTTTACGTCACCCAGATTGCTTTGAAGATCCAGACAGATCTCCCCTGCCTTACGAGCCAATTCCTCGGCGACTTTCAAGAATTTTTCTGTTTCACTTGAGTTCATAAATCAGTTTACTCAGGATAGGCGCAGCAGCGGAAACCAATTGAAGGAGATTTATAGAATGCAGCAGCCTGACGGTACGCCACAGTTTCATTCTTAATAAATACGACTTCTATACGACTGGGTTCATAAACCAAGCCGTTAGACAATTCTTTAAGCCATTCATCGCCACCCTTCTTGTATTCAGAGTAGAGCGCATAATCTTCGCCAATCGTATCGCCATTAGAATTCTTAACCGTGAAGAACTGCAGGGAATCCGTAAAATCATTTACCGTCAGGAAGGGCTTATCCTCGTAGGCAGTCCTGGAAGTATCCGCAGCAAAAACCGTATCCACGCGAGTTCCTTCACGATACAGATAAACCGTATCCTGAGTATAGGCAGGTCTTGTATAGAACGGGAAACTGCGAGTGGTACACATGGCGCGAGATTCTCGATCCAAGCCGTCAAATACCATGTAGCTGCCGCCCTTCAGAACCGCCAAGGTGTCTTCGGAACGACCCTTCACCCACTCCTGCAAGTTACCCGGAAAATCACGAATTCCCATGGGGCTCACGCAATTCGGATTACGGAGGGACGCATCCATAGCCATATCTTCATAGCCGGTACTTACATTGCAGTTGGAGAAAAGGAACTCAGCCGCACTAAGCGATTCCTCTTCGATAACGCCATAAGTCAAAGTACCTCCGGAGAGACACACCTGCTGCCAGTCCCTTTCACCGCAAAGACTTACCGTAAAGCCACTTGCAGAAATCGCTTCACATGCAGCAATAGCCTCGGAATGGAGCACATTGGACACAAAACTTCCTCTGGCGTCACGATGTTCATATTTTTCCATACAGAACACCGAGGAATCCGTCTTGACAGGAACGAAGCCCGACGGGCAATCCACCTGGGTAGCCAACACACCAGGAGATACAACAACGGTATCTACCAAAGCCTTGGAATAATAGCCAGACACATCCTTCGCCCTAATTCGAATAATCAGCGTGTCTCCAGGAGCAACCCAACGGATTGTATCTGTAACGAAGTTTCCATCCGGATCCATCACCAGGGAATCCCCCTCAAAAGCATAGCGTTTTGTATAACGATCCGTACCACCAGCATAGGTATAGGCAATCCACTTCTTGTTTACAGCATCGTAATAATCCACAACGTAGCTAGCCACGGAATCCTTGTAGCAACGCTCTTCTAAACAACTACTCGGAATCGTAAGTACAGAATCCACCTTAATGCCATGATTTTTCACAACGGGGTCAACGCTCTTGTTCCAGAAAATACGAACATGGTTATTGCTATCCAGTCGAGTCATTTCCGGGAAAAGGGTATCCTTGATGGTAAAAATCTTGGTAGCCATCAGGGGGGCGATAGAGTCCGTAGTCTTGAACAAGTCCGAAGAAGCACCTTCAATACCGGAATAGTTACCTGCGGAATCATAAGCCACAAGGCCTCTTGTATAGCCACTTTCAGCCTTCAAGCCCTCAATAACCAAGCGGAAGTGATTCCGTTCATTATCAGTGGTATCGATACCAAGACCATCGAGAATCAGAAGACGAAGTTCATTCTTTCTGCTATCCCCGTGTTCCACGGAAGCGATCCACATGGAATCCGAATTGGTATTAATGCGGCTATGACGCATATACAGTTTATCGCCCGTAGAATCCGTTTCATCGGCGGTAATCACGGTCACCTTCAAGTCGCGGATATCTTCATCCTCATTTTCTGCACGAATCACAATGTTATAGCCAGCAATTGGACCGTTCAACACACCGGGCTTGTAATAGTCCGTCTGATCCGAAGGACGATACCAGTTAAACTGCGCACCGGTGGTCCAGGTAGAGTCATCAAAGAAGTTCACCACAGAAGGATCCAGATCATCGCCAAAGTGGAGATAGACTCTCTGAATAGATCCCGGGTCATGGTCTCCCGAATAACCGCTGAAAAGACCTACCATCAAGCTGTCACGGCCTTCTTCCACAAATTCCTGGATGTAAGGAGTTAGGTCAATTGTCTCATAATTCGATTTATGACCGAAGGGGAAAACGGCCGTCGCATTTTTCAACTTGGTATTGGAAACAGACTTGGCGGTATCCCCCACCACAGTGGTATCTACCCAGACGTAGAAAGAATCCAAATCCACCGTATCGATAGGAACGCGGAAACGAATCTGGAAGCAGTACGCCCCACTATCCGCATCCTCCGCACATTGGCGAAGGACCGTTATTTCAGAAGTTTCACGATCAAACTTGTACTCGACACCTTCGGTATCATCAGAACAGGCTACAAAGAAGAAGCCCGTCAGAAGCGCAAACAGCAAAATTTGGAAGTATCTAAACATCTTTGCCAAAATACAAAAATAAACTAGCCCAATTGATCGGGATTCAGGCATTTCAGTTCATCAACCACGAAAACGCCATCCTTACGGATCAATTTGTCGTCAAACCAGATTTCGCCACCACCATATTCAGGACGCATAATGAGGACCAAGTCCCAATGGATGGCGCTAACATTGCCGTTAGGGGCATCTTCGTAGCAACGGCCCGGGGTAAAGTGGATGGAACCTGCGATTTTTTCATCAAACAGGATATCGCACATGGCGGAATTCACATAGGGATTGAAACCGATAGCAAACTCGCCCACATATCGGGCGCCTTCATCCGTATTGAACAAGGCATTCAGGGCTTCATTATCCCCGGTCTCGCAGGAAGCGTTCACAATGGCGCCGTCCTTAAATTCAAGGCGAACGTTGCCAAACTGCTTTCCGTCATAGAGGGAGGGCGTATTGTACTGAATCACACCATTGACGCTATTGCGGACGGGAGCGGTATAGACTTCCCCATCGGGAATATTCATGTTACCGCAGCAAGGAACCGCAGGAATATCCTTGATGCTGAAGGTCAAGTCCGTACCCTTGGAAACCAGGCGAACCTTGTCCGTACGGTTCATCATATCCACCAAATTCTGGGCAGCCTTCGCCATACGGGGATAGTCAGCCAGGCAGGCTTCGAAGTAGAAGTCCTCAAAAGCTTCGGTACTCATGTTGGCAGCCTGAGCCATGGAAGGATTGGGCCAGCGGAGTACGCACCAACGGGTCTTATTCACGCGGTAGTCAAGCACAGCCTGGTTGGCGAGACGATACTTTTTCATCTGGGGACCAGGAATGTCGCAATTTTCCATAGCATTTTCTGCAGCGCGAATGGAGATATAGCACTGCATCTTCTGCATTTCATCCATAGCCAGGTCTGCAGCCAGCTTCATCTGTTCTTCGGAGGCAGACTTAATCATTTCGCGGCGGATACGGCCGCTGTAATTATGAACGAAAGCATTTCCGCCAGCCTTGACCACAGCCTTCACCAATTCCGTAGAAAGTTCATCAGGAGTATCAGTGGTTTCGATAAGGATATTTTCACCTGCCTTGAGAGCAATGGCATTGTTGATCAGGTTTTCAGCAAGCTTCGTAATGCGAGGATCTTTCATGTTCCAAACACCATAATAAAAATTTTAACGGGGTAAATATACAAAACCGGTAGCGTTTCCACTACCGGCAAATAATGAATCCATATACCAAATGAATAACAAATCTATTCGGAGAAAGTAAAGGGAACCGTTACGGTCGTATTACCCGACTTAATCGCACCAAAGGTCCAACGACTGATGGCATTCTTGATTTCATTATCGAATTCGCTGTAGCCTGTCGTTGTTGAAATGATGTTAATGCCGATAATTTCACCGCCCGGAGCAATGACGAATTTCAGCGTCACCTTCCCCGCAAAGCCTGGCTTCGTCTTAAGGTACTTATTGTAGATATGACGAAGACCAGGAGTACGCTTACGAATCACCTTCATCACTTCGGATGCAGAACGGGGCGAGCTTCCAGCCCCCAAGTCAATATCCTTTGAGGAAGGCGGACGTAAGTTGCCCTTCATGGCCTTATTTGAAAATGCACCGACGGAGCCCCCTACCAAACTGGTAAAAGAACCTTCGATTCCACCACTACCACCAGAGGCAAATCCTTCGTTAAAGCCACCATTTACAGCGCCGCGACGTTCTCCGAAATGAGTCTTACCCGTAAGCTGAAGTCCGCTACTGCTTTTAATTACTTTATCTATGTCCTTAGCGAATTTTTGACGCATCAGTTCATAGGGCGAATTAGAAGCGTTCTTCGTTTGCGAAGCAAGAATTTTCAGAATACTACGAGCCTCAACGGCGTTGGGTCGGCCTTGTCCCTTGGGCTTTCCGCCACCACCTTGATGCTTACGCTGGATTTCCTTTTTAGGTTTTCTTTCTTTCTTGGGAAGTTCCTTCTTTTCCTCCTTTTTTTCAATAACATTTAAAGTGGTGAGCACTTCCTTATCAGGCTTTTCCTCGAAGATTACATCATCAATGACTCGTTCATAGGCTGCAGCACAAAGGCTCAGCGCAATGGCGACCACAAGAGATGCACCAGCGATGGCGCCCATTTTCTTGTCGGAATCCGGCAGCAGAGATGCAATAAACGGATCCACTTTTACTTTTACGGTTTTCATGTTTTTATCCTCCTTTCCTTGCGGAAAGATGTTGTTTTGTTTATGGGGAATTTTTTAGACAATAGGGAGACAGCACTCGAAAGAAGAGCGTTTACGCATAATGGCACAAAAGACATTTAAGGCCATTTGCTAAAGGACAATTGTGAGACAAGACTTTACAGACGAAAGCCTAACTACAAAAGAAAATAAACAATGTCAGAGAAGAACCAAAACCCAATTAATTTGTACAAGACTTACACCAAGAAATCCGTTTTGCAATCGCTCCTTAAACCGATGCTAAAGCAGGACTTCACCCTTGCACAACCATAAACTACAACGATTTTATATATGAAGCACGCCATTACAAGTAAACAAATCTTTAACCGTCAGAATGTAAACTCGACCATTTTCGGACAAAGCCCGTAGTTACTGGGTCTGCAGGCGATTTCGTTATGAATTTTAACGGTTCCGATTTACAAAACAGCCTCAAAATCTATTCCAAATTAGAGCAAAATTGGGTTGACACAAAGCCACGCATAAACCACTATTTTATATTTCAAGCATCATGAAGCTTTTACAAAACCCTCCCGATTTATCTCGTATAGCACGTCCTAACTGGATTGAAATCAATTTGGACGCACTTTGTAATAATATTCAGTTTATCCGTAGCCAGATTCCCGCCAACACCAAGATCTTCCTGCCGGTAAAGGCAGACTCCTACGGTCACGGAAGCCTGGCCTGTTCTTTTGCCGCAAAGTTTGGCGGCGCAGACTACCTGGGCGTTGCCCACCTGAGCGAAGGTATGGTGCTTCGTCAATACGGAATGGACCTCCCCATCCTGGTTCTTGGCCCCTGCACCCCAGCTGATTTCGCCTACTTCGTGGAATTCCAGCTGACCGCAACCATTACGGACATCCGCACCGCCATGGCCTTCGATCAGTTTCTTCGCGACAACAACTGCACTTGCAAGGCCCACTTGAAGATTGACTCCGGCATGAACCGTTATGGTTTCGACGCGGAAGACTTCAACAACATTCGCGCAGCCCTGAGCCTGAAGAATTTGAAATTCGAAGGCATGTTCACCCATCTGGCAACAGCCGACATGCCGGGCAATCCCAAGACCGAAATTCAGATCCAGCGTTTTACCCGCCTGGTAGACGTTCTTGAAGCGGAAGGTCTTCGTCCGGAAATTTGCCACTGTTCCAGTTCCGCGGGCACATTGACTCATCCCGAAAGTCATTTCGACATGGTCCGTCCGGGTCTCGCCCTCTACGGATACAACTGCATGGGGGCCACCCCTTCTCCGTGGCCCATCAAGCCCGTCATGAAGATCAAGTCCACCATCCGTCACATTCACGATGTGAAGCCCGGCGAAACCGTCAGCTATGGCGGCTACTGGATGGCTCAGCAACCCACCCGCATTGCAACCATCGCAATCGGTTACGGTGACGGTTACCTTCGCGGTGAATACAACAAGGGATTTGTCTTTATCCGCGGTCAGCTCTGCCCCATTCTGGGACGTGTCTGTATGGACGCTACCATGGTGGACGTCAGCCACATTCCCGACGTTCAAGTTGGGGAAACTGTAGATGTGGTGAACGGCGAACTGGATTTCCGAATTTCCATGGAAGCCATCGCAGACGACCACCACACCATTCCTTACGAACTGACCAGTCGCGTGGCTCGCCGTCTGTACCGCAAGTATTACTGGAAGAACCGTCTAGTTCGCTGGGATTACCTCCGTCAGGAATTCGGCGTCAAGGACTTCAAGGAATACCCGTTGCGATAGACTATGGACTTCTCAGACGAAAGATTCACAACCGTACGTCACCGCAACTTGTGGGGGCAGTGGACTTTCGTCTTCGAAAAATCCAAGCTATGCAGTCTTCAATATGATTCTACAAATGCGAAGCCCAGCGCCGTCCAGGCCTGCGCTTACGCAGTTGCAGATGTAGACACAGACTTACCTTCCGTCGTCAGCCGCGCCTACCGCAAGACCGTCCAGCAGTTAAATGAATATCTGGTGGGCAAGCGGAAGGAATTCAAAATTCCGTACAAACTATACGGCACCGAATTTCAGATCAAGGTTTGGGAATCACTGAAAGAAATTCCCTTCGGAGAAACTCGCTCCTATAAGGATGTTGCCGAAATGGTTGGCAGCCCCAAGGCCGTACGAGCCATAGGTGGCGCCCTTCACGCCAACCCCATCCCTTTCATACTTCCCTGCCATCGAGTTATCGGCAAGGCAGGCGACCTTGTAGGTTTCGGTCTTGGTCTAGATATGAAAAGACGCCTCCTAGTAATAGAAGGCGCCATTCCTCAGGAAATGCTTTTAGAATAAGATTGCCGAGCTTGCCGAGGCATTAGTCTTTGTCGTCGAAGGCTTCTGCTTCTTCAGGTTCTTCCACAATCCAGTCGCGGATGTGATTGGCAAGATCCTTCTGGCCGTCCTTTTCAACAGCATCAGCAAGTTCCTTCAGTTCATCGGCGTCCATACCGGCAAGATCCTGTTCAAAGCGAGTCACGTAAGACGACAGCTGTTCATAACGTTTCATTGCTGCCAGCAGCTGCATGAACTCAATATCAGCAGTATCGCCACAGCGGAATTTTTCATGTTCTTCCAGCAAGAGCTTTACGTCGTATTCCGGCAACAGAGAGCAGAGACGACCCAGGTTCATCACCTTGGGGAACTTTTCATAAAGTTCACGGGCAATCTTCATGCAATCCATCTGGCGGCCTTCACGGTCGGCAATGGCAGCCTGAATATCCAGGTAGGCTTCCTCATCTTCATTACCCGGATTCTTCACATCGTTTAGCCACTGCTTAGCCATAGCCAGATTACCGGAGGTAAGGTAAGCATTGGCAATATCCAGAAGAGTAGTATTACTCTTATCCGGATCCTTCAGCAGAGATGCCTTGGCGTAGTTGGTTCCATCATTAATGGCATCCGCCATATCGCAAATGGCATCCAGAACGTCTTCGCGGTTTTCATCAGCGAACTGGTCTTCTTCTTCCAGAAGTTCATTCAATAACTTACTTGCTCGTTCCACGGGCATCACTTCTTCAACGCTCAGGAACAACACGGAACGGCCTTCCCCACCCACATGGCGCACGGCTAGGTCATGGATCAGGTCAGCCACATAGTCCTTGTCCTCAAACTGCTTGGCAATTTCCACGAAGAAAGTTCCTGCATCATAATACAGGCCTTCCCAATAGCTCTGTTCCTCTTCATCATCCGTCTTGAATGTGAGGAAGTCCGTACGGAGAGTCCATGCCAGAAGTTCCAGCTGCAGCTTAGGATCAGTCAACTTTTCAATATCGTCAATGCCGTTAGCGATCGCTTCGTACAGGTCGTCAGGACGATTCAGTAAACGACTTGTGCCATTCACCACCTGAGTCAATGTTTCGCGAAGACGATCTTCCTTACTGCGGTTGGCCTGAGCCAGAGCCGGGGACTTAAAAAACTTTTTCTTCTTTGCCATGACTGCAAATGTAGAATAAAAGATTTGAAAGCGAATCCTTATTTCCGTTTCAGAGCCTTCTGCAATTGCAGCTGACGGGCCTTGCGCTTAGCCTTACGGCGTTCCTTGCGGAGCTTACGGCGTGTAGCGTCCATTTCTTCAACCTGATGAACCACATCCATAATGCGTTCTGCAGCAAACGCATTGTTCAGCTTTTTACGGGTGACATAATCCAGAAGACAGACGCAAATTAGGAGACATGCCACAAAGATGGCCAAAGCCACAGGCCACAACATGACGGAAAAATGGGTAGCCGCAAATCCAAAGGCGGGAGGCATCAACACGGACCCAACGTAGGAACCGGCCATCTGTATACCAATGGCACGTCCCGAAAGTTCTTCTCCAAATCGAGCCGGAGTGGCGTGAATCAATGAAGGATAAACAGGAGCGCACCCTAGACCCAGCATGCAAATACAAATAGGAGTAAACCACAAGGGCAGAGGCATTACCAGAATAAAGCATCCTACAATCACAATGGCGATGCCTGCGTGAATCAATCGCAGGTCCGTAAACTTGATGGCAAAAAAACCGCTGGCAATGCGCCCAACCATGACACTTGCAAACATGAGGGAAACTGCCAACGCCCCGATTTCAGGAGCAAATCCTCGAGCCACCAAATAGGTACCGCACCAGAGGCTGGTGGAAATTTCCAACGCAGAATAGAAGAAGAATGTCCAGAAGGACAGTTTCATTCCCGGCACCCGCAATGCGGCCCGTAAGGAAATATCCTTATCGCTAGACGAACCTCGCCCATTACGTTCACCGGATCCCTTGCGCTTTTCCACCCGCTTCCACAAGGGCAAGGCCACAAGCATCATCAGCACGATGGCCCCTAACAAAACAGCATTCAGCTCATAAGCACCACGCCAGCCTGCTCCCAGGAATACGGATGCAGAAAGAATGGCAGGCCCAAGGCAAGCACCGATACCCCAGCTAGCATGGAGCCAGTTGGTATGTTTCGATTCCAGATGGATTGCCGCAAAATTGTTGAGGGCAACATCAATGGCACCAGCTCCCAGCCCCATGGGAATGGCCCACAGGCACATCATCCAGAAAGCCGTCGCAAATCCATAACCCGCAGTGGCCAATGCAGTAAAGCCAATGCTAAAAGCAACCAGTTTTCCCGTTCCTAGACGGCGCATCAAACCTGGCGTAAGCAAGCTGGATATGATAGTTCCCACACTTACGATAATGGACAGCAAGCCTGCTGCAGAAAGAGGGGCTGATAGATCTTTCTGCATCAAAGGCCATGCCGCCCCCAGAATCGTATCCGGGAGACCCAGGCCAATAAAGGCAACATAGATGACTATCAGCAGAAAAACCATACTTGTATTATATAATAATATGAAGCAAACCGTTCACCGGTCCATTTGTACTCTATTTTTAGTCATTTTTCAATATTTTAAAATCAAATGCTATAATTTTTAAAATTTTTTAGATTTTTGTACTCTACCTATTGACAATTAGAGTACAAATAGATATATTCATGTACATGAAAACAATAGTGGAATACAAAGACTACCGTCAGTACATCCAGGATTACTACGACGAGCACAAGCAAACGTCCGCGTTTACCTGGAGAGAGTTCGCCGCACAGGCCGGATTTGGCTCTCCCGTGTACCTGAAGGACGTCTGCAGTGGCAAGAAAAGCTTGAGCCCCGTTGCAGTAGAAAAAGTGGCAAACGCCATGGCCCTTACCGGCTATGAGCTGTCCTTTTTCCGAGCATTGGTCTCTTTTAGCCACGCAAAGAACGACACAGACAAGAAGACCGCAATCGATTTAATGCAGGCAATCGCCACAGCCAACAAAGTCAAGATTATGGGCGCCGACGAATTTGCCTACTTCGATTCCTGGAAAAATCCGGTTCTTCGCGAAGTAGCCCCCGCCATGCCTGGAGCAAAGCCTCTTGAAATGGCTCACAAGTGTTACCAGAAGATTTCCGCAGCAGAAGTAGCAGAAACCTTACTGTTCCTCATGAAGACTGGCGTTCTTCAGAAGGATTCCGACGGAAACTACGTGCAGACAGACAAGGTCATTACGGCTGCGGACGCAGACATTGTCCCTCTGGCCATTCGTAATATGCACCGTCAAATGGCAAGTTTTGCCCTAGATGCCCTAGACAACATTCCTCAAAAGGAACGCCAGTTCACAGGACTTACCCTAGGAATCTCTCAGGACGTTTATGAAGATATCCTGAAGGAGCTTTCCGAATGCAGGCGCAGAATTGCCGTCATCGCATCCGAAAGCAAGTCCGTAGAAAGAGTTTATCGACTGAACATGCAAATGTTCCCACTCACACAAGATTTAACAACTTGCGACGAAGATCGCAATGGAGGAAACCATGAATAACAAATACAAAAAAGGCATTGTTGCAGCCTCTGTTGCACTTTTCGCTAGCAGTTTTATCGCCTGCGGAGACAGTTCCGTTCAAGCTCCAGACGTGTCTGGCGTTACCGTAGACCCTGCAGGAATCGCAGACAACAGTGACATCCAGTCATCCAGCTCCATGTTGGTGATTGAACCATCCAGTTCATCCAACACCACCATTGAACCCACTTCCAGCTCGTCCAACATTATTGAACTGTCCTCCAGTTCAGAATACATTCCCGAAATATCCAGTTCTTCCATCAAGACAGAACCAGTCACTCCGCCGGTAGCTTGCAAGCCCGCTTACATCAATGGCGTAATCAGCTATACCGGATGCGTCCATGGAGGCGATATCGAATGGAGTGGATTCGGAGAAGACAACATGAAGTTCACCGATTTCGGTCCTGAAGGCGGAAACTGGTTTACAAGAACCGATAGCTTAGAAGGAGGCGATTCAAAACTCATATGGGATGTAGGAGATAGTCCGGACACAACGAAAGACGTCTACAGTCAATCTATCATCGAAAACAGCGGCCTAAAGGGAGAGGCAAAATTAGGCACTGCCTATGAGTACGCCTACGCCAACTTTGGCTTCGGTCTCGGCGCACCTATCAAAGGCTCCACAGACAAGTTCCAATCGATTGATGCATCCAATTGGACCACCATCTGCGTCGATTATAAATCAACGGCCGGTTTAAGCATTGTATTGACTCCATCCGAATCACTCAACACCATTACCGAAGGAAACAACTACAAGGCAAGCCTCCCAAAAACCAGTCGCAATTACGAATGTATCTCGATTGAAGCAAAATTTAAGCAAGAAACTGGCTGGGGAAATAAAGTTTCTCTTGAAGATTTTTTAAAGAACCTTTCCGCAGTTGAATTCCATTTTACCCTATCTAGCGAGTTCACCATCTACGGCATTTATATTGACTTGAAATAATTAAACACCTGAGAGAGAAAAACGAAGGCACCTCCTTTAAAGGAGGTGCCTTTCATTTGATTTAATCACGACTTATTTCTTCTCGCGGATGCGTTTGTAAAGGCTTTCGGCCTTTTCCGTATCGCCAGCATTGGTAAAGACATGACCCACATTCTCAGCACCGATGCGTCCCTGGGAATTACCAGCCAGCCAAGCCTTCATGTAACATTCAAAAGCTTCGTCATAGCGTTTCTGGTTGAAATAAATCTGACCAAGGTCGAGATTCAAATCAGCCTTGCCCTTCTTGTGACGCAAGCCTTCTTCCAGAGTGAAAATAGCCATCCAGGGAGACTCCTGCTTGACATACATCTGAGCAAGATATCTACGGGCGGAAACGTTTTCTGGATCCATAAGCAAGCCGTTTTCCATTTCATTCAAGGACTGGCGAGTGGAATCCATACTGCGATAATAATAAGCCAGAGTAAAATGAACATCAGCCCCCGCAGTAGCGGTCATCTGCAAGGCGTTCTGCAAAGTCTTGATGGCGTATTCATAATCGCCCAGCTTTTCGTAAACTTCGGCAAGGCCATACCATGCATCCATACGATCGGGATTCAGCTGGAGAGCTCTTTCAAAATTTTTCTGTGCAAGAGTCCAGTCACGGCCCTTCATGAAGCATTCCGCCAGAGCGAAATGAACATGGTCCGATTCCACACCCAGCTCAACCGCGCGATTGTAGGCGGCAATAGCCTCCCCCGCATCTCCAGCCAGATAGTAGATGTCGCCCATAAGCATCCATGCCTTCTCAAAATTAGGCAGGAGTTCAACGGTGCGCTTGTAAGCCACCAGAGCCACCTGCTTACGATCCAGCTGGACCATGGCGTTTCCTAAGTTGAACCAGGCGAATGGCTCATACTTGCCATCATCAATGGCGGCGCGATAAAGAGGAACTGCTTCCTTGAACTTACCCTGGTCATAAAGTTCATTTGCCTTGAAGAAATAATCTTCACCAGCAAAAACTGCCACGGCAGACAAAACAAGAGCGGGAAGAATTCTACTTAACAAAGCGGAACTCCTTTGTAGCCTTCTGTGCTACGGGGAATCCGCCAAGCTGAGCGGGGCTAAACTTCCATTGGCGAACGGCATTCAGCACTTCCGTATCAAAGCCGTAGCCAGCAGGCTCCTGAGTAAGAATCTGAGTCTGGGCCACATCGCCATAAACGTCTATTACAATCAACACCTTCACGTAGCCGTTGATGCCCATGCGCTTTGCTCGTTCCGGGAACTTGGGCTGAATTTCACGAAGAACCTGAGCCTGTTCATCCACTTCGCCCGCTTCGTAAACCACGTTTTCCATACCGCCAGTACCAACGGCAACTCCATCACCGGCGGCACCGCGAGCAAGGGACAAGTCCATCTGGAAATTCTGGGAACGGCCTACCCCCATATTGGAGGAAATCTTAAAAGGATTGGGATTCACGATGGTACGAATCACCTTCTGCTTCACTTCGGGCTTTTTCTCACTGACTAGGACTTCCACCTCAGTAACGGTTTCCAGCTCCTTCTCGGTCTTTACACCCTTATCAAACAGAAGCACATTCAATACAGGAATGGCCAGGAAGAATACGGCGCTCACCACAAAGGAGATTACCAGCGCTAGAGGATAGCGTAGGTACTTTGCGATAAAATCTGTGAGCGAGAAGTTCTTCATCATGTCACCGTTTCTACTGGATTCTTCACTTCGTTCAGAATGACGTTACTTTCTATTCTTCCTTGTTGGCGGAGATGGATACCTTACGGACCTTGGCGATATTACATTCATCCAGAATGTCCACCACCACACCGTTGGGAGCATCGCGATCGCTGACAATAATGACGGGGCGGTCGGGAGCTTCCGCCATCATCTGGCGAAGTACAGTCTGAAGTGTAGAAAGGTTCACCTGAGTTTCGTTAATGTGAATCGTTCCCTGACGGGTGACACCAATCAGGATACTTTCCTTAGCCAGCTCCTTTGCAGAACTAGCCTTGGGCTTTGTTACGTCCACGCCCGTTTCGCGAGTGAAGGTTGAAGTCACAATAAAGAAAATCAGCAAGATGAACACCATGTCCAACATGGGAGATACATCAATGCCGCCTGCATCGCGGGATCTTTTTCTAATAAAACTCATTGTTAAACCTCTTTAGATCCTTCGTCGCTTCGCTCCTCAGGATGACACGGGGGCAGTTCCTCAGGATGACACGGGGACAGTTCCTCAGGACGACTCTCGGAGCAATCAAACACATAAGATTCAAATTTCAGGGCTTCGCTCCAGGCTTCGTCTTCCACGATTTCTACACGGCTAGACAAATAATTATAAGCCAGCATCAGCGGGAACGCAACGAGCAGGCCAGCCTGGGTGGTGAGCAACGCTTCGGAAATACCATCCGCCAAAAGCACTGGGTTTCCAAAACCAAAAAGCTGAATGGTTTCAAAAGTATGGACCATGCCGGAAACCGTTCCCAGCAAACCCATCATAGGAGCAAGAGCGGCACAGGTGGAAATTGTCTTCAAGGATTTGGACAAGTTCAGGGAGATGCGATGACGTGTGGCTTCCATGGCATTACGAACAGCAATGGGCCCCTGGTCTCGATAATCACGGACATCCTTCACCAAGGCATAGAAATAGCCAAAGCGACGGCGAGAAAGTTTCTTGAAGGCCGCGTCCTCCCCCTTCTTCTTTAGGGTGCTCCAGAAACTGGAAACAGATTTGCCCCGAAGCATAAAGTAATAGCCATAGCGTTCGATCATCAAAAACCAACCAAACCACCCCAATGCAAAGATTGGGGCGAGCACCCAGCCACCTCTAAAGAGGATGCCGAAGGCTGCTTCAAGAATGGAATTTTGGTCTACGCCAGCGATCAAATTACTTTTCCTTGATCCACAGGGCGTTCAGAACAGCAAGGCCAGCCTTTTCCATACGACCACGAAGAGCGTCTGCGCGGTTAGCCAGGAAGGTATGCAGGAGCTGGAGAGGAATAGCAACAATCAAGCCCGCTTCCGTAGTGACAAGAGCGATGGAAATACCGCCAGCCAAAAGCTTGGGATCGGAAGTACCGTGCATGGTGATCACGTCGAACAATTCGATCATACCCATCACCGTACCCAACAAGCCCAGAAGCGGCGCGGTTGCCGCAAAGACGGAAACCCAGGTCAGGCCAGATTCAATCTTGGGAACTTCAGCGGAGAACACTTCTTCCAAAGCCTTTTCTGCAGCGGCACGGCCGCCGTATTCCTTAGTAAGGATTGTCTTCAGGACCTTCCCCACCTTGCCGTAAGCCTTCTTGCTTTCTACACGAGCCTTTTCAATATCACCGGCTTCAAGAGCCTTCAGGGTCCTACGAGCGCCAAAGCCACCAAAGCCAAAGATCAGCAGGTACAGCAAGCGCCACAACACAATCAGGAGGCCCAAGCCAAACAAGGTCACAATGGGATACATGAGGATGCCACCATTCTTGAAGAAGGTGGTCAGCTCATCCTTCCAGGTGGTTTCCTGATGGTTAGCCAGCTCGGAGGATAGTTCAGTACTGAGGAGAACATCCACAGGAACATTCACATAGGCGGAATCCACAGCGTTATCAAACACCTTGGACACATCCGTCTTGGTTTCGGGAGTAAGATTTTCCTGCCAGCTAAAGACGCGCTTCTTCTCGCCGGACACCGGAAGCATCAAAGCACTGGGACGATTGCCCAGGGAATCCATGGCGGAGTTGGCCATCTGCATGGCGTACAGACCACCAAGACGCAGGCGATAACCTTCAGCCACCACACTGCCAAACACAAGTTCCGCACGATCCATCTGGATTTCACGGGTGAAGGCCATTTCTTCCTGAGCCACCTTCAAGATGGACTTTGCGATACGAACGGGATCATCACGATAGAGACCCATTTCCTTCTTGACCCTATTCTGAGCCTCGACGCGTTCGGCCACCTTAAAGGGTATACCCTGCTCCTGGAACTTGGCAAGAGTTTCAAGGCGTTCCGGACCAGCAGCCAAGGACAAGTATTCTGCACGGGCCTTTTCTGCCTGGAGTTTTACCTGAGCCAAGTCTTCACGAGCGACACGAACATCTTCGAAAAGGCGGGCACGTTCACTCATAAGAGCATCCACCTTTTCCTTATTCTCGTTGTACTTCTCGTTGAACATTTCACGTTCCTGGTTGGCCGTCTCGCGGTCCTTCCAGCGAGCAGCAACAGCCATGTCACGCTTCTTGCGAGCCTCTTCAAGATCGGCCTTGGCGCTGTTCAGCTCAGCACGTTTCTTGACAGCGTCAATGGTTTCCCCATTCTTCTGTGCGAAGGAAGGAGCGACGCAAAGAACTGCGGCAACTGCCACAGGAGCAATAAATTTACGAAGGTTAAGGAACATCATTACTTAGCCTCCTTGGGAAGAACGACCACGGGAATGGTGACCAGCTTGGGAGCAGTCTTTCCTTCAGCCACCTTCATCACATCCTTCAGGGCGGTACGCATGGCCAAGTCATCGGACACATTGTTCCAGACGTAAGAGTTTCCATTCTTGGAAAGCCAGAGAACATCGTTACCGTCGTTGCTGACGAAGATAGAAGCAACGGCACCGTAACGGAGGTAAGTACCGGCAACATTGCGATTACCCACCTGGAGGAAGCCCTTCCAAACTTCGGTGGTATAGCCCAGGCGAATGCGATCGTAGAACACTTCAAGAGTGCGATTCAAGCCATCGTCCGCCTCGATCAAGTTCTTCTGAAGCTGGCTTGCAATTTCTTTTACGCTATTGACCACTTCCTCATTGCGGTACGGAAAGTCCGCTTCAAATACAGGAGCCAGAGAGTCGATGACCTTAGCCAGAGCCTCCCCATACTTAGCCTTCCTGTTTTCGAAATAACGGACCGTGCCAGCAGCCTTCTGACGAGCATCCGCCAGATTCTTCAGTTCAGCCTTTAAGGAATCAATTTCAGCCTTCAAGGTCTTGTTCTGAGAGGACAATGCCTGCACCTTCTTGCGGCCCACTTCGATAAATTCGGCGTGGCGCTTTTTCTCGGTATCGTGCATGGATTTTTCGCGGGCTGCTTCAGCCTCCACCGCCTTGATCTGGCGACGGACACTTTCCACAGTTTCCTGTGCACCAGCAAAAACACCAGTCAAGCACAGGCAAAGGAACATCTTCGTCAATAGGGAAAATTTCATAACCTAAAAATACAAACTAAGAAAGCCAAAAATGCGTATTTTCTCTAAAAAATGAGCATTTTAATGCAAAAATCTACATACAAAAAGACCCCTCCATAACGGAGAGGTCCAAATAATTTTCAACAGGCCGAACACCCTCAATCACCCCGAGTCCGAAACTTGCTTTGCAAGTTTCAAAGGAGTCCAGGCTAATGAACACTTAGGGCTTTAGCCCTTAGTGAGAATTGTCCACTTTGTGGACGCGCGGAGCCTCCTGAAGATTCCAAGGCTACTTAGCCTTGGAATCTTTCAAGTATTTCGGGGTAATCTTGCCGCCAGCCTTCTTGATTTCCTTAATCAAGCGGGTCCAACCAGCATTGGTAGCCCAGTCAAGAACAGAGTAGCCCTGACCGCACTTCACGTTAACATCAACACCACGCTTGATGAGCACCACGAGAGCATCGTAGTTACCTTCCTTAGCAGCCCAGTGAATCGGCATGTAACCATCAGCAGCGCGAGTTTCCAGAGGTGCACCACCATCAGCCAGAACTTCCAGCATGTCAGCCTTACCAGTCTTTGCAGCCAGAAGAACTGCAGTAGACATAGCCTGAGGATCAGCGCCTTCCTTCTTCAGCTGTTCCATAATGCGAGCAACGATATCCTTGTTGCCCATGGAAACGGCGTTATCCAGAACAGCTTCACCGCGACCGTTACGGACGTTTGCCTTTGCACCATGATCGAAGAGGTAGTTCAGGACAGTCATGTTGCCCTTATTTGCAGCGATAGCCACTGCGTTGTTACCACTTTCGGTGGGAGAATCAATTTCGAAGGTGCCCTGGAGGAACAGGGTCATCATAGCGGTGTCGCCTGCAGCTGCATATGCAACAAACTGGTTGGGAGTAAACGGAACCTTCTGCTTGGTCAGATACTTACGAACAGATGCAGGATCGCTAGTATCCAGCTTGTCGTCGCAAGCGGTCATAGAAAACATCAAACCAGCAGCAGCCAACAGGGTCAAAAACTTCTTCTTCATTGTATATTCTCCGCGAGAAATAATTTTTATGTACCAAAAGATACACTTTTTTTGCTTTTTTTTCACGAAAAAAAACGATTTACATAGAATTATTTATCTTTTTACCCATGAAACGTATCATTTTTATCACATTTGCGGCAGCAGCCCTTTCCTTTGCCGACCGAGTTGTATACGACAACTCCATGGCAGGCCAAGACGATAGCGAAAACAATACCTACGAGGACCGCGGATCCTTTGGTCCCTACGTTGAATTCAACAACATCAAAATGAGCAACGTGAACTACAGCTACAAGGTTCACGACATGAAGTACAATATCACCATCGACAATTCCTACATCTACGGTGCTTCCGGCAGCCTTCCTGTCACAGAATGGTTCGATCTTTACGTAATGGCAGGCTACCAGTACATCGGCGTCAGCCACCATCCCCGTAATAAAAATGCCGCCTACGATGACCTGGCTGGATTCATTGAAGATTTTGAAGACTTCGGAAACACCCCCCTAGATTCTTCCGATATTGACGGCAGACATCAAATTCATACGGCTCTTTTCCAGCTGGGTTGCGACTTTGCCCTGCCCCTGGTGGAAAGCTACACCTACCAGTTCATGTTAAAGCCTTACGCATTTGTGGGCGCACTATTCGGAAAGACCTTCTTCTCCGACAACACCAAGTTCCTCTCCCCGGTGATCTACGGTTACGCCTACGGTGCTGGTGTCCGAATGGCCTGGCACAGGGCGGTACTCTCTGCAGGTGTTCGTAATTCCCACGAATACTTCCACACGTACTTTGAACGCAAGATTTCTGAAACGAGAGACGGTGACGAATTCATGCTGGATTTTGACACCTACTTCCAGCCTTACGTGTCCCTAGGAATTACTTTATTTTAATGTATGGGGTTCACCTGGCCCCCGAAAAAAAAGAATCTGCTTCGCTTATGAAGCAGATTCTTTTTTTTGAGGGAAGATTACTTCTTAATCTTGAGGGTCATGCCTTCCTTGATTTTTGTATTAGGAAGTTCATTCCACTTGACGATTTCCTCAATGGTCACCTGATACTGGCGGGAAATATCCCAGAGGCTTTCGCCTTTCTTCACTGTATGCTGACGGATGGATTCCGCAGGTTTCTTCTGTTCAGGCTTCTTTGCGTCCGTCTTTGCAGCGGCCTTAGGATCAGCCTTCACATCCTTCTTGTCGCCAATCACGTACAGTTTCTGCCCCACGCGAATATCCACAGACTTGCCCAGGTTATTCAACTCCTGAATCTTGGAAATAGACATGCCAAACAGCATGGAGATATATCCCAGATTATCCCCAGGTTCTACAGTATAGATGGAAAGTTTTTCCCCAGCCTTCACCTGAGGAGCCTTGGGATCATTCTTCGCCACAGGTTCGGTCTTGACCGACTGCTTAGCAGATTCTTCCTTGACAGGAGCTGCGGGCACAACCACGGGCTGGGCAGGAGCCTGAGGCAACTTGCGAGTATACTTAGGAATAAAGATGGAATCGCCCACCGACAGACGTTTCGTAAAGCCCTTATTGGCAAGAAGAATCGTCCCGACGGGAACGCCGAACATTTCGGAAATGGCCTTGTAGCTATCACCGGACTGTACAACATACTTGCGGTTCTTGCTTAAGGGAGGCGTAGGTCTTTCGCCCCTACCCGAAGAAGGTTTCAAGTCAGGCTTGGAAACGAAAATGGTATCGCCAACAGCCACAACGGAGGCGGCGTCCATATCGTTCCAGATGCGGATGTTGTTCTGGTCCACATTAAACTTGCGAGCAATATTTGCAAGATTATCACCCAGCTTCACTACATAAATCTTGGCCTTGCCAGCTTTCTTTGTACCGGAGTTAGAAGAGGATTCTCCTGCAACACGAATAGGAATAAGCAAAGTCTTTCCAGCGCGAACCTTCATATTGCGCATGTCATTTGCCTGCTGGATATCAGCAACCTTCACCTTGTAGAGGGAAGCAATCTTACCTAGGCTCTCACCCTTCTTGACCTTGTGATGCACCCAGCCAGAGAAGTTATTCTTCTCGATTTTATCGTAATTCTTAACGAAAAGATCGCGCTTGCCAACAGGAACCTTCAGGACGTAGGATTCACGATTAGGCGGGGTAAAGCCCATAATCAATTCGGCATTCAAGTTCCTCAATGTGTCCGGCTTAACCTTGATTGCCTTGGCAATTTCATCCAGGCCAAAGGAATCATAAACCGTGACGGTATCATAGGGGGAAAGCTTCTGGGGCTTGATTTCAATATCGTAATGTTCAGGGAAATGACCGATAACCATGGCCGCAAGAATACGAGGCACGTAATGCATGGTTTCTGAGGGCAGCTGCAAATCCCAGTAAGTAATGGCCTGGGTTGAATCGCGGGTTGAGTCGGCCTTCAATTCACGGATTAATCGACGGACGCGTCCTTCACCGCAGTTATAGGCAGCCATAGCCAACTGCCAATCGCCGAAGTATCCATAAAGATCCTTCAGGTACTTTAGAGCGGCATCGGTAGCCATTTCAGGATTGCGACGCTGGTCCAGCCAGAAGTCTACGTCAACACCGTAACGCTTACCGGTCTCGGGAATAAACTGCCACAAGCCAGAAGCCTTGGCACGGCTATAGGCTCGGACCTTGAAGCCAGATTCCACCAGGGACAGGTAGATCAGGTCACGAGGCATCTTGGCTTCATCAATCTTTGCGTAAATTAGGGAATCAAAGGCGGTCTTACGATTTAGGGAGCCCGAAATGAAGCTCTTGGCCTTCCCCGTCAGGTAATAAATTTCCTGAACCACACGTTCATTGAACTGCACCGGCAATGTGAACTGGGAAACATCAAGGGTGTCCAGGAACTTTTCCAGACGGAACAGTGCGGTGTCATCCGCCATATCCTCCTCGATGGAGGCCACATCCTCTAAGGCTGATTCAGCAGCCAGCTTTGCTGCCTCGGGACAGTTAATCAGAACTTCGTCCGTCGCCAGCTGAATCATAATGGGCATTTCGGCGTAATAGAGGGAATCCTCGGGAGTAGCCTTCTTTACTTCCTGAGCCATCTGACGTTGAGACAAGTCCAGATAGCGCTTCGCTACAACCCACTGCATGTCCTCCATGGCCTGAACCGCATAGCGGAAACTTTTCCAGGAAGGCTGGACGAAGGCGGTATCTTCCTCGGCCATGAGGATGGATTCATCAACAGGAGATTCCTTCACCTTTAGGCTTACGGAGGAATCATTAATTACAGGCTGGACCTCCCCTGCAGGAACATTCTCTTCCGTCTGAATATGCGAAGAATGCGCCAAGGAGTTGGGCCTTGGTGCACACGCGATAAATAGGGACGCTAGAAAAGCTAGCGCCAGAAGGAACGTACTACGTACGAGGATCACTGGTCGTAATCCAAGTCCTCAGCATAGTCGGACCAGAGGCGCTCACCTGTTTTAAAAGACTGATGGTCGAAGTCGACTTCTTCGTCCACTTCTTCTTCTTCTTCGATTTCTTCTACTTCTTCTTCCTCGTTAGGAAAAGGAACGGAGCTATCAAAGCCGTCATTCTTGGGGCGGCGACCACAATGATAAGCAAAGGGCATACACTGACCTCTAGATGTTAAAAAAGACGCGCAATACCATAAAGAATCACACCACTCAGCACGAGAGAAGCAACCATCTGCAGGATGATGACCACCCTGTTCACCTTGTAGGCTTTCTGCGACTTTCTATGCCAAGACGGATACTGATTCATGATATCGTAAAACTTCGTGTGAAATATACACACAAAAATGGTTTTGCAAATAGGATGTTGTAATTTTTTTATAATTTATTTGCACATTTATGAAGTTTTTCGCCTCTATTCTGCTTTTTTCTGCGGTGACAGTCCTTGCACAGGTGTCACCTCTGCAGTCCATCAGCGGAATTCACGTTCCTTCGGCGAAAACGAATGACAAGGGTTTCCTTTATTTGTCTGGAAGTTACTCCATGATTAGTGATGGAAACCCCTTGAGTATAGACGGATTCTATACAAACGAGGAAGGGGAACAGGTGGAGCTCAACAGCAAGGCTCCATCCAACGACGAGAATTTCTACATCAGTTTTGTTCCGCTGGATAATTTTGAATTCGGCTTGGACATTCCCGTCCATTATGACGGCAAGATCAGTGGAGGCGAACTGGACGGTTTCGCCCTGGGCGATATGGAACTTACGGCAAAGTGGTCCATTAACGCACTGGACGTATTCTCCTTCGGAGTAAGCGGAGAAATACTCCTCCCCACAGGTCTCAAGAGCAAGGGTTTTAGACCAAGACACAGCTGGCACATTGACTTTGATAATAATTCCTATGCCTATACCGCAGGGAATTGGGGCATTGGCGCCAACCTGCACTTGTCTGCAGAATTAAATAAGTACTTGACCGTTAATTCCTACGCGGGCGTCCTCAAGATTCACGACAATGACGAAAACTACGTCCTCTGGGGCGCGGGCTTGATCATTACCCCAATCAACTTGGTAAGTGTCACTCTTGAAGTGTCTGGCGAAACGCCCATCAAGATGCATAATGTCCTTGACTACATTGAGCAAAGCCCCCTGCGCATGACTCCCGCCATGAGACTGAATCTTCCCAACTACACCTATCTGACGATTTCCAGTGACGTTGGCATTAACTACCTGAAGGATAAAAAGGCAGGACGTGACATCCAGCTGAAATCCGGCGACAAGAATATGCGATTCAAGGTGGCGGGCACACCCGACGTAAGCGTCGCTGTTACTGCAAGCAAGATGTTTAACTTGAGCTGGAGCGATAGTGACGGAGACGGTGTCATTGACCGTAGGGACCTTTGCACCAATACCGCTCCCGGCATGGCGGTAAATTCCCGTGGTTGCCCCGTGGATGAAGACCAGGACGGAGTCATGAACATTGTGGACTTGTGCCTTGGCACCATGCGCGGTCTTGCCGTAGACTACAATGGTTGTCCTCTGGATCTTGACCACGACGGCGTCTACGATTATTTAGACTTGTGCTTGAACACTCCCGAAGGATTTGCCGTGGACGAGGACGGGTGTACACTTGACTCCGACCATGACGGTATTGACGACAACAACGACAAGTGTCCCGACTCACGACCGGGAGAACAGTCCGACGAATTCGGATGCTCCATTGACTCCGACCACGACGGCATTCCCAACGATAAGGACCAGTGCCCTGATACGCCCGAAGGAATTTCCATTGACGAAGTTGGCTGCCCTCTGGATTTTGACAAGGACGGCGTACCCAACGATTATGACAAGTGCCCGAATTCCGAACCAGGCGAAAAAGTAAACAGCTGGGGCTGTCCCTCCGACATGGACAACGATGGTGTTCCCGATGTGAAGGACTCCTGTCCGGAAACTCCTGCAGGGATGAAGGTGGATGAATTCGGTTGCCGCCTGGACCAGGATAAGGACGGCATCTACGACGAAGAGGACCAGTGTAAGGACACTCCCGAAGGCGCTCCAATTGACGAGAACGGCTGCCCTATCGACTCCGATGGAGATGGCGTTCCGGATTGGGCAGATCATTGTATGGGATCGCTCCCTAACGTTAAAACAGACGCCAACGGCTGTCCTCTCAACAGCAAGCTGAACTTCAACGACATCGCCAAGCGAGTTCGTTTTAAATCCAGAGATTCCGTGTTGTACAATTCCAGCTACACCGCATTGAATGACATTGTAGCCTACATGCGCGAATACCCCATCGGCCTCATGATTCAATGCCTTGTGGACGACGACTTTGATGACACCGCCCGACTGGCGCGCCAGAGAATGGAAGCCATCCTGAATTACATTACCGGCAAGGGCATCAAGAAGAATCGCATCTTTATCCAGGAAGACAAGGAAAGAGATGACGATACAAACAAAAAGGGAAAGACCGGTGTCATTAGCCTCACTCCTGTTGAGATGCAGGAAGAGAATTTGCTACATTAAACACCCACTGGCGATGACGCCTCATTTTACCAAAGGATATTTATGAAGATTGCTGACAAGACCGTTGTCCTGATGCACTACACTCTCACCTCCGACGAAGGTCAGGTTATTGACTCCTCCGCTGGCCGCGACCCCCTGCAGTACATCCAGGGCATGCACATGATCGTCGTCGGTCTTGAAAAGGCTATGTATGACCACGAAGTGGGCGACAAGTTCGACGTCAAGGTCATTCCCTCCGAAGGCTACGGCGAATACGATGAACGTATGACTCAGGAAGTTCCTGTTAGCGTTTTCCAGGGTGTGGACAAGGTTGAAGCCGGTATGCAGTTCTACGCACAGACTCCCGCAGGTCCCATGCCGATCCGCGTGAAGTCCGTTAACGGAGACAAGGCAGTGATTGACGCAAACCACGAACTGGCAGGCAAGAACCTGAACTTCGCAATTGAAGTTGTGGAAGTTCGCGAAGCCACCGAACAGGATCTGGCTCCGTTCCAGCAGCACCAGTGCAAGTGCGGCAAGGGCGAAGGCGAATGCTGCGGCGGCGAAGGTGATTGCGAATGCAATGGAGAAGGCGATTGCAAGTGCGGTGGCGAAGGCGACTGCAAGTGCAAGGACAAGTAAGGCGAGCGAAGCGAGTATTACTTGTCCCATGCGCCCAAGGTGAAGGCGATTGCGATTGCAACGGCGAAGGCGATTGTAAGTGTGGTGGAGAATGCGACTGCAAGGACAAGTAGTCTAGATCCCTAAAATAAATTCAAGCAAAAAGACACGGCCCCAAAGCCGTGTCTTTTTTCATCCAATCTTTGAGGAGGCGCTTCAGCGCCCCTCAACAACGAAGAGCAAGCTAAGCTGGCATAAGCCAGTGAAAGCGCAGCCCTTCGTTCGGGGGTCTAGGGGGTGGAACCCCCTACATCATTACTCATACTGCTGCACAGTCCAGGTCTTGGGAACTGCGGGTGTATTCGTGTCGGAATGGTCGAAGTCAAATCCACTTTCCGGATCAAAGTTGCTTACAACGCCCTTAACAGCACTGACGCACTTATCGGGATTGAGACAACTCCTGTTGCGAAGCACCAGCAAGTCGCCGTAAATATCCCAATAGCCGGACTTCAGTTCTTCCGAATTACCAGCCTTTTTCGCCTCGACGGAATAATCTCCACTCTTTTTCAAAGTCAAGGTCCAATCCAGGCCATCATCGTCAGCAACCCATTCACCGGCAATCTTATCGGCATCAATGGATTCAAACTTGAAACTGCTCTTGGAACACTTATAGGCTGTACCCGTGACGGACGTGAGATTGTAATCGGAATCCACAGTCATAGTCATCAGAGGAACGTAGGCCTTGGTATTAAAGAAGGTCTGCATCATCAGGAGCTTACTACGCTGGATATCGTAATAGCCTGCAGCCCATTCCAAGCCATTTTCGCCTTCACTTTCCTGAAGGAAACGACCTTCGTAGAAAGTATAGCTCACCTGGGAATCACCATCCTTACATTCCAGTTTCAGTCCGGTCAGGTCATCCCCATTGGAAATGGCGTTCTTGGAAACAGCAACCTTCGCCACTTCCACATCCTGATAGTCACCGCCATTCAAGGCGAACTGCAGTTTGTCTTCGGAATTCACGACAAAGCTGATGGAGCCACCCTTTTCGAAGAACTTACCCATTTCTTCAGTGACCTTCTCACCGTCAATGCCGGCATAGTAACCATTGTCCTTACCAAAGGTAATCGTTCCATCCTTAAACTCGCTATGGAAGCCGATCCAGGCAGTATCGGGCACCCAGATGGAATAAACATCATGCTTGGCGCCAGTTGCCAGATAGACCTTGGTACCGAACATTTCGCCCAGCAACATATTCTTTTCCAGGTCAGCCAGAGTCGCTACACGGGTTCCTTCGGGAACATCGATGTTAGAAACGGAAGAGGAAGACGGTTCCTCGGCAGAGGAAGAACTTTCCACACTGCTGGAAGGCCCCACTTCCTTTTCCACGTTGCTGGATGTACTGGAACTGTCACCGCAAGCACTTAAGAACATTGCGGAGACACATGCGGATGCCCAAAGGGACTTTTTAAACACTTTATTCATAAAACACCTCTTTCAAGAGGGAATATAAATAAAAATTTGCAAAGTGGAACTATTCTTCGAAAGGTGAGCCCGGATGATAATCTAAATCACGGGATGCTGCATCCAAGGAAGGGACTGCATCATAAAGGAATCCCGCCAGGGCCTGTTCCGCAGTCACAGGCTTTCCACCGACCCAGCTTTTTAGAACAGCTAGTTTTTTTGAAATCCACCAGGGAAGAGGAATCATCAGGTGATGCATTCCAGCCTGTTTCAGAACGAATTTTGCCATCTGGGCCATGGAAACGTCCTTGGAGCCGCAAAGGGCATAAGTTTTCCCCACAGCCTTGTCAGAGAGGCCCGCAGAGGCAATTCCCTTGACAAGATCCACACTACGGACAGGTTTCTTAAGAGCCTTTCCCCCGCCCGGAAGCATATATACGGGAAAGCGCTTCACATAGTCGGCATACATCTTGAATTCGATGCCGCCACCATCTCCGATCACCAAGGTAGGGCGTACAATACTCCATTGAAGTCCGGACTTTTCACCGGCAGCCTTCACAATGGCTTCCCCGTTCAGTTTACTCTGTCCATACTCCGTCAGTACAGGGTATGTTACGGAAATACTGGAAACATAGAGAAGTCGCTTAACGCCTGCAGCAACAGCAGCGTCGACCACATTCTGAGTGCCCCCCGTATTAATACGGTCAAAGGAGCCCTTTTTTGTGGATAAAAGAATTGCCGCCAGATGGTAGACAAGGTCCACACCATCAAAAGCGGACTTCAGGGTGGACGGATCCGTCACATCCCCATAAAAGACCTCCACTTCGGGAGGTAGAAACTTTGCCAACGTATCGCCCGGTAAAGTCAGAACGCGCACACACACACCGCGTTGCAATAACTCCCGGCACAGCGCCTTCCCTACGACGCCGGCGCCACCCGTCACCAAAGCAAGCATTACTAGGCTTCCAGCAAATACCGGATGTCCTGAACCTTGCGGGCAAGGTCCTGGTCCGCATCCAACTGCTTATTGAGCGACTTGATAGCGGCGATTACCGTGGCATAATCACGATTGAAAATCGCACCTACATTCTGCAGGGATTCTGTCGTCAGTTCACGACAGAGGTACATAGCCACCTTACGGGGCACAGAAACGCCTGCATCCTGGCGATGGCTGGAGAGAGCCACCAAATCCGTACCGAATTCAAATGCAACCGTTTCGGCAATTCCCTTCAGGGTAAGTTCCATATGCTGATTCACATCAGTAGGAGCCATCAGACGCTTGACGGCGTTCAAATCGAGATTTTCCTGGCAGAACTGATTCATGGCACCCAACCAGTTGAGGATACCTTCTATAATGCGAATGTTCTGACGGGGCGGAATCGAGAGAAACCTGCAGATTTCCTCTCGATCCCGCTGGACAAAGGGTATTTTCACAGACTTCGCCTGAATCAGCTGAAGTCTGGTATGAAGATCAGGCTGTTCCAAGCCCACTGCCACGCAGGACTGCAAGGGAGCCAGAAGCTTTGCGGAAATGCTGGGAATGCCAGCCTTATAATTGGCATCCACTTCCGTCTTGGATTCAACGCCGGTAAAGCTAGAGGGATGACGGTCGCAAGACAGCACCACCTGCTTGCCCTGAGCACGCAGATGACGGATCAAAATGGCCAGGCGTTCCTGGGATACAAGGCCTCTTTCCAGCAGCTGGACGTCATCCAGAAGCAACACATCGCAGTTTTCGTACTTTTCCTGATAGGCATTTGCAAGATCTCGCACATTGCCAGCCTTGAGATTCAGGGCCTTGGCCATAGCGGTAGAATCACGAAGGAACTCGTATGCGTCGCAATACAGAACCTTGACCGCCGGCTGACTCTTCTGAATATTGACGGCAATGGACTGAAGCAAGTGAGTCTTGCCCAGGCCAGATGCGCCATAGACGAAAAGCGGGTTCAAATCCGGATTGCCCGGATTCTCGGACACAGTCCTGCAAGCCTTGAGGGCCACGGAGTTGCAGTCTCCTTCCACAAAGTTTTCGAAGGTAAAGCTTGCGTACAGCTTCAACTTCGGACGACGAGGGGCCTTGGGAGCCTTAACTGCAGCACGAGGGGCGACAGGAATAAGGGGGGCCTTGGGCGTGGAGAACTTCATCTCCGGAACAGACTGGGAGGGAGCCACCTGTCTAATACGGTAATCCTTGAACTGGGATCCATATACGGAAGAAAAAGCCTTACGTAAAATAGAGCCATAATGGGTGTTCACCCAATTTTCACAAAGTTCATTAGGAACAGTAAGGGAAGCATATCCGTCAACTACACCATCGAAACCAACTTCATCGAAAATAGTCAGGCCGAAGTAGTCATTGCACTGGATGCGAATCTGTTCAAGAACAGACTGCCAGGGCGACGAAACAAGATCTAATAAAGAAACCGTATTGGGCACGATATATTAACCGGGTAGGATATAAAAAACTTAGGCACAAAAGTTAAGTAAAGAGTTTTGAGAAAAAGCAGCCTACCTTCATTTTTTTTTGGAAACGCCGTTTTTAGACGAATTTCGCCATAAAATTCTTATATACACCAATTCTCCCCTACTACACAAGTTTGTTACGCAACTAATCACGAAACAATCAAAACGGAAACCCTATGAATTTCACAACTTATCAACGGATATTTTTTGAACAATCCCTTGACAAAAAATGGTATTGAAAAGCGGTGTTTGCTGAATTATTCTGAAAAGTTTATAAAAAAATAACCTGCGTTTTTACGCAGATTTCGCCACTTTTTCCTTAACTTATTGAATAATAAGGAGTTAGACTACGGATTGTTTTTGGATTCGTTTTCGGACTTCATCTGTTCCAATTTTGAATGCAGATGATCCAATCTGCGATCCAGAAGAGCCTGAATATCGGGAAGAAGACGATCCTTAATACGGTCCAGATAGAGACACTGGAGCTGAATCATACGGCAACGATGCTTGTTGGCATTTTCCTGAATCCAGTGGCTCACCGCCTGCTGACGATCTTCGTTCTGTTGCTGAAGAGTCTGGCGGATGTAGGTAGACTGAACGTCCATGTAGCGGCGCATATTGAAGGGCTGCTTCAGGGAACGAATGTACTGTTTCAGAAGCTCCAGAAGGGAAAGCCTAGCAGCTTCCCTTTCTGCGATGAACTTGCGCAACTCTTCCACATGACTTTCGAAGAAAGGCATGATCGCAGACTCGTCGATCTGGTAGAGCTCAAGTTGATCTTGTTTCTTTGTAGCTTCGTCTACAGCCATAACGAAAATTTATGTATTTACAGAGATTTTTGGGGAAAATCCTTCACAAAAAAGGAAAATTCTGCGTTATTATTGTCAAATTTTACGTTTTTGGGCAAAAATACGCGACCTTCCGTGCCGGGATTCAAGCGGTCAGCAGCACCACCACGAAAATCGTTCATGGATTCCACCGGGCAAGTAGCCATTCCTGCGGGAGTCATCAGCTCCAGCTTATCGTCCATGGTGAAGGGATTCTTCACATTTACACGGACAGAATGGGAGGCTTCATCGTAATCCAGGATCTGAGCCGCCACACATCCCGCATCAGCAGGCATATGGGTAGATTCGTAATTCTGAGGCAGCGGGCCCTTCAGGAAGCCCTGCATGAAACCGCGACCATCCAGATAAGTCACTGCACGACGGCTTTCATCAGAAATTGCAGGTTCCTTACCGGCATTAATCTGCTCGAAGCAGGAATCAATAGCCATACGGTAAGCACGAACCACCTGACTCAAGTAGTAAACAGACTTGGTACGACCTTCGATCTTGAAGGATTCCAGACCGCCCTTGATCAGTTCGGGAACGACTTCGATGGCGCACAGATCGCGACTACTCATGAAGTAAGTACCCCAGGTATCTTCATCCAGAGCGATGGGATCCAGTTCCGGACGGTCCGTACGCTGGAGAGTGAAATTACCCTCATGTTCGCGATAGTCTTCCACCTGCGGACCTTCATTGGCATAGAGGCGGTAAGGCATACGGCAGGAGTTATCGCAGGCCCCCAGGTTAGCATCACGATGAACCACCCAGTTGGACAGCATACAACGTCCAGACATAGACATACAGACGGCGCCGTGGACGAACACTTCCAGTTCCAAATCCGGAAGTCGTTCCTTCATTTCAAGGATTTCCGCCAGGCGCAGTTCGCGGCTCAAGATGACGCGTTTCACACCAAGACCCTGCCAGAACTTTGCAGTCAAGTAATTGGTGCAATTCGCCTGTACAGACAAGTGTACTTCCGCATTAGGACGGACTTCGCGGATCCAGCCCACAAAGCCAGGGTCAGCCACAATCAGAGCGTCCGGGCCCAAGTCAATGGCAGCAAGCAAAGCCTTCTGGAAAGACTCCACCTTCACGTTACGGGGAATGATGTTGCTAGTGAGATAGAACTTCTTCCCGCGGGCATGGGCGTAGGCAATACCTTCCGCCAGGTCATCCAGATTCTTGAAGCCGTTCTCACGAGAACGAAGGGAGAAAGTGGGCTGGCCTGCGTATACGGCATCGGCGCCGTATGCGAAAGCATATTTCATTCGGGTCAAGTCCCCTGCGGGAGCGAGCAATTCAGGCTTAAACATATTGAAATCCTTTAGGGCTAGAACTTGAAGCCAGCACGAAGATAAACCTTGCGATCATTAAAGAGGGTAATCTCCCCCATGAAACTCACATACTGACCTTCATAACTTGCGGAAGGAGTCAGGGAGTATTCCATCTTTGCTCCCTTCAGGAAATCCTTGTGGATCTTCATGTGGTTGCTGGTGGGAGTCGTATCGTTAACGGCACTACCATAATCCGTTCCCTTCCAAGCCCAGGTATTACGGAGAGAAGCAAAGATATGACCATCCAGGCGACCATAAAGAGTCCAGTCAATCGTCTGACTATTAGGACCACGCTGGCTGCCAATAGGACGTCCAAGATGTGCCAGCTGCGCAGTATTCTTCACAAAGTGACCGTACACGTAAGGTTCAATGCGAGCATATTCCGCAATGGTACCCGCTTCCAGCAAATGGCCCTTCACGTCAAAGTTGTGTGCAGCCTGAAAACCAGCCATCCAAGCCCACTTCGCTTCGATGTTATCGTTCTTCACAAGGCTTACGGGACTTTCCATATCGTCCAGGAAGAATTCCGTATACAAGCGGACCGCATTGAACAGGCGATAGTTAAAGTCAAAAGCAAGAGCACCGTTATTGCTGCTTTCAGAGTAATTTCCCTTCTCCATGAAAAGCGGCGCCGTAGGAACAAAAAGCCAGGGTTTCATGTTGTCATAGAGCATCTGCAGTTCGCTAATGCCGAAAGTTGCATTACCCACGGCAAGTTCATAGCGGTGGCCGAACAGGTTTCGAGTCTCATCCTTGTTCTTGTCGCTCATGCTGCTGTAAATACGCAAGTCCGCGTAGAAGGAAACCACACGGAGAGGGCCAAACTGCATGTCCAAAGTCAGCATGTTGTAAGGCAAGGCGAACTGGTTCAAGGTCAGGTTGTTGTAGTAACCCGGTCCCCAGTGCATCACATCGCGGCCAAGATCCAGACGAAGCCAGTTGTAGTTCAAGGCAAAGTGAGTTCTATAGCGGGCATAGCTGGTGTATTCCAGACCCGAATTGTTTTCCTCTCTCTGCACTTCCAGAAATTCACCATCAAAGGACTGGGGCCACTTAGAGAAATGCCCCTCATCGTAAATACGGGCATCCAGAACAAAGTCCACAGAATCCGCATAGCCGCGAAGATAGATTCCTCCATCAACGCTGGGCCAGATCGTATCGTTCAGAGCTTCCCCACCGCGGTAGTCCATGCCCCCCACCAAGGAAACAGCCAGGGCGATGCTGGGAGTCTTATCGGATTCATAACCGCCCTTGCCCAAAATCATTCCGCCATGTGCGTTATCGTAGGCAAGAAGTGCCGTGGACAAGTCCTTCTTCATGGCAGTACGGAACGTGGTGTCGCGACGGGGATAGGCGAAGGATTGACGTCCATCGGAAATCGTCGTACGATGCAGTTCAAACAGCATAGGAGACGTTTCGAGAAGACGGAGATTGCGGACATTTTCCGGTCCCTGAACAGGAGAAGCGGCAAAAGCCGTGACGCCAAATAAGGCTACGAAGAGCGAAAGAAACTTTTTCATAGATGTTTTGATTTTACAAGAATCGATTGGAGCAAATCTAGTTTTTTTCCCCTCTAATTTCAACGGAACCAAGCGTTCCATAGCTTTTTGAGTCATTTTGTACCGAACGAAACTTTTCACCCCGTTTATTCTTTTGAGGAAATTCATAAACGCCCTAAAACCCCTTTTTTGCGTTTTTAGCCAAATTTATCTTTAGACAAGGAGTGATTTATAAAGGAACCAACATGAATAAAAAGCTTTTCTCTAGAAAACATGCCGCAGTCGCCGCATTTGCCTCCTTGTCGTTTGGGCTCATGGCAGGTTGCTCTGACGATGCAGCCAACACCGTCCAACCGGTGGTTGACCCCATAGGCACAGCAAACCCCTGCATGTATGACGGCTACACCGCTGTGGCAGGCACCAATGGCGAAACCATCTGCATGGACGCAGAAGGCAACATCGGTTTCTGGATCAATACCGACGGAAGCTACGGTTTCCCCGAGGCTGCAGTTGATCCTTGCAACGGCTTGACTTCCATGGTGGGCGACGACGGAACCACCTACTGCTTTGATGAAACAGGCGCAGTGGTAACTCCCAGCGAAACAAACTCTTCTGAGACAAAAGATCCATCCGCAACAGAAGTCGCCTCTTCCTCTAGCGTTGCAGATACTCCCGTTGTAACTTCTTCATCTTCTACTGAAGTAGCCGTTGTGACGACCTGTGCCGAAGCAGACGGATCCATCGTAAACCAGAATACAGTTATCAAAGGCGCTGATGGCAGCACCTACATGTACAACAGCAATTGCGTCAAGATTACCCTTTCTGAACCGGCATCCAGCAGTTCTGTAGTCATTCCTATTCCTGTATCCAGCAGTTCGGCCGTCATTCCCGCCGTTAAATCAAGTTCTTCCACTGCAATCCCTGCAGGAAACTCCAGCGCAAGTGAAGTTACTCCCCCGGCATCTAGCGCAAGCGTTGTTACCCCCGTAGCATCCAGTTCTTCTGCAAATCAAACGCAGTCTTCTTCCAGCGCATACATTTCTGAAAGCAACGGAAACTCCCCCGCTATTGCATACGCAGCCAGTGGCGCAACTGTTACCAACAACAACGGCTGCGTTACCGTCTCCGGCGGTGAAGTAGTGATTAGCTGCGCAGGCGAATACGACTTCAGCGGTTCCTATAAGGCAGCAGACGCCCAGATTCGCGTCAACTCCCCCAAGGCAGACTCCGGCGTTTACCTGAACCTGAAGGGACTTACCCTGGAAAATACCGTAGATGCCCCCATCTACGTCCAGCAGGCAAGCAAAGCCTTTGTGGTCGCAAAGAAGGAAACCGTCAACACCCTGAGTGACGCTTCCACCCGTACAAAGTCGTTCACCTACCAGAACAGCAATGGCGAAACAAAGGTAGACACAACTGGAGCCGCCATCTACGCAAAGGACGACCTGACCATCAAGGGAGCAGGCACCCTCACCATCAACGGCAACTACAATAACGGAATCCAGTGCTCCAACGACCTGCGCTTCCGTGGCGAGACCGTAGTGAACGTCACCGCCAAGAACAACGGTGTTAAGGGCAAGGGCATGGTGGATATCGAAAAGGGTACATTCACCATCGCAGCTACTTCTGGCGACGGCATCAAGAGTGACGAATACACCGTCAACGGTACCGACACCACCATTACCGAAGGCAAGGGTATCGTGAACATCAAGGGCGGTACCATCAACATTACCAAGGCTGGCGACGACGGCATCCAGGCATTTAATGCCATTATGATTTCCGACAGCATTAGCGAACCCGCCATTAACGTAACCTCTACTGGTAAGGGCGTTTCTTCCGACAACCATATCTACATCAACGGCGGTAAGGTTACCGTAACCTCCGGCGATGACGGCGTTCACTCCAACATGAACATCTACTTCAATGGCGGCTACACCACCATTACCGCAAAGGGTAATGACGGTGTCCATGCAGACTCCACCCTTTATGTCAATGACGGCACCATCTATGTGAAGGAATCCTACGAAGGTCTTGAAGCATGGTACATTCGAGTCAGTGGAGGCGCCACGGAAGTCCACGCAACGGACGATGCTTGGAATGCAGCAGGTGGTAAAGACGGAAGCGGAAATACCACTCCTGGCGGCGGAAACAACTGGGGTTGGATGGGCGCACCTGGTGGCATGGGCGGCTGGGGCGGCATGAGCAGTGGTTCTGGTACCCTGATTGTCACAGGCGGTCATCATTATCTGAACGTTGGTTCCGGTGATACTGACGGTATGGATTCCAACGGCGAACTTACTGTCTCTGGCGGCGTTGTTATCGTGGAATGCCAGCTTAGCGGCGGCATGGGCGGTTCCTTTGATTCCGACGGAACAGCAACTCTTTCCAGTAAAACCGTTTTGGGATTCAGTCCCTCCACCTCTGAAGCAGGCACCAATTATAACGTAAGTTTCTCTAGTTCAGGTTTCTACGGCAATTCCAGCATTGCATTTAAGCCTGCAATTTCCGGAAGCAAGATGGTAAGCACCAATGGTACTCCCTCTGCAGTAAGCAACACCAGCAGCTATAGCAAGAACTTCACCTTCCCCGGTGGCCGCATCGTTTACTACAATAACTAAGTCGTAGAAAAGATCCTCCTAACCCCACGAATAATCCCTCGGGTTTTTACCCGGGGGATTCTTTGACATCCTCCAGGTTTTTACCCGGGGGATTTTTAGTAATGAAAAAACTCCCAGGGTACTTGACCTTGGGAGTTCCTCGTTTAAATACGGAACGAAACCGTTTGCGGCTTCTTATGTAAAACGATTACAGCAGATAGTTGCAGACGAACTGAATATGCCAACCCTTAGTTGCAACAGCATCGCGATAAGAACCGTTAGCTTCGTTATTAACCTTTTCGTCAGCTTCCAGACGAGTCAAGTCCAGCATAAAGCGAACGCCCAGTTCAATCAAGCCGCCATCCTTAGCATTGAAGGATGCGCCACCACCGAAGTTCAAGCTTACGCCGAAAGATTCACCGGCCCAGTCACCCACGTCTTCGCTGTAATCATACTCGGCGTTGTCCAGAGTAAAGCTACCAGCCAAATTCAGGTTAAACTGAACACCAGCTTCTGCGTAGAAATTCTTAGCAGCATAGAAGCGGCCCATCACCGGGATGGCGATGTCGAAAAGCATCATGTTTTCATCAACAGGTTCGTAAGTTGTACGATGCCAGTAGTCATCATAGACCTTTGCATAATAGATATCGGATTCCTTGAAGTAATCAATCACACGGAAGTTGAATTCCGGTGCAATAGCAATCTTGCTATTCACAAAGAACACATACATCAAACCGAGATCAAAGTTTAAACCGAGATAACCAGCAAACGGGTCTTCTTCGCCAACATAGAACTTATCCGTAGTGGGATTATAGTAGTAACCAGCAGCCTTCTCGTTACCGTAGGTACCGCTAAAGCCCATACCCAAATGGAAACCCAAACGATTCTTGGGCTTTTCGGAAGCATTCTGACCGGGAAGCTCCATAGCCACGGGAACCTCTTCGGACTTGGTCACTTCGCTAGAGTAGCTGCTCTTGGCAGTGCTATAGTCACTATCGGATTCCGGTGCGCTTTCGGCAACACCTTCTTCGTATGCGTAATCTTCGTAATCATCCTGAGCATTTGCTGCCACCACCATGGTACAGGCCAATGCGATTGCACTTATGAGAGACTTCTTCATAGTGTCCTCCTTATTGAAAAATACGGAGGGAAATTTAGTAACATATTCTTACAATTCTAGCTTTCTAAGCAAGTATTTTGTACAAAAAAAATCCACCCAGGTTTTACCCTAGGTGGATTTAATGCTTTTGGGCTATTGAAGGATTAATTAATCCTTGCCATATACCTTTTCAGCGTAGGTAGCAGTTGCCATGAGGTATTCGCGGTTCATCTTTGCGATGTAGTCCACAGTGATACCCTTCGGGCAAGCAGCCTGGCATTCGTAAAGGTTGGTGCAGTTACCGAAACCTTCCTTGTCCATCTGAGCCACCATAGCGAGCACGCGCTTCTTAGCTTCGACCTTACCCTGGGGCAAGAAGCTGAGGTGAGAAACCTTAGCGGAGACGAAGAGCATAGCGGAAGCATTCTTACAGGCAGCAACGCAAGCACCGCAACCAACGCAAGCAGCAGCGTCGAAGGCGCGGTCTGCATCAGCCTTGGGAACGGGGATCACGGAAGCTTCAGGAGCAGCACCGGTATTGACGGAAACGTAGCCGCCAGCAGCGATGATGCGGTCGAAAGCAGAACGGTCAACAGCGCAGTCACGGATAACCGGGAATGCAGCAGCGCGCCACGGTTCGACAACGATAGTATCGCCATCCTTGAACTTACGCATGTGCAGCTGGCAAGTGGTGATGCCGTGGTCGGGACCATGAGGCATACCGTTGATGACCAGAGAGCACATACCGCAAATGCCTTCGCGGCAGTCGTGGTCGAATGCAAAGCCTTCCTTGCCCTGCTTCATCTGTTCTTCGTTGACAATGTCCAGCATTTCCAGGAAGGACATGTCCGGAGAAATATCGTTGACCTTGACAGTTTCGAACTGACCCTTGGTCTTGGCATCCTTCTGGCGCCAAATCTTGAGAGTGATATTCATATTTCCGTTGCTCATTATTTGTAGCTCCTAGTAACGAGGTGGACGTTATCAAAGGTAAGAGGTTCTTTGTGGAGTTCGGGCTTGACATTGTCGCCCTTGTATTCCCAAGCACCGACGTAGCAGAAGTTTTCGTCATCACGCTTTGCTTCGCCTTCTTCGGTCTGGCTTTCTTCACGGAAGTGACCGCCGCAAGATTCTTCACGGTGGAGGGCGTCGAGGGTGAGGACTTCTGCGAATTCAAGGAAGTCAGCCAGACGGCCAGCGCGTTCCAGGTTCTGGTTGAAGGAACCTTCGGAACCAACGACGTTAACGTTCTGGTAGAATTCTTCGCGGAGTGCGGGGATTTCCTGGAGAGCCTTTTCGAGGCCAGCCTTGTTACGGGCCATGCCAACGTATTCCCACATGATGTTACCGAGCTGACGATGGATATCGTTAACAGTGCGGTGACCCTTGATGGAAAGGAGCTTCTGGATCTTTTCTGCGGTCTGCTTCTTGCAGTCTTCGAAAGCAGGATCAGATGCGGAGACCTTTTCCAGCTTGGTGCCTGCGAAGTAGCCACCGATGGTGAACGGGATCACGAAGTAACCATCAGAGAGGCCCTGCATCAAAGCAGAAGCACCGAGACGGTTTGCACCGTGGTCAGAGAAGTTTGCTTCACCGAGAACGAAGCAACCCGGGATGGTGGACATCAAATCGTAGTCAACCCACAGACCACCCATGGTGTAGTGGATTGCCGGGAAGATGCGCATCGGAACCTTGTACGGGTCTTCGTCAACGATCTTTTCGTACATCTGGAAGAGGTTACCATACTTAGCAGAAACGCCAGCAACGCCCATGCGCTTGATAGCATCTGCGAAGTCCAGGTACACAGCCAGCTTGGTGTTGCCAACGCCGAGACCAGCGTCGCAAACCTGCTTAGCGTTACGGGAAGCCACGTCACGAGGAACGAGGTTACCGAAGCTGGGGTACTTTTCTTCCAGGTAGTAGTAACGATCTTCTTCGGGGATCTGGTCCGGAGAACGGGTATCGCCAGCCTTGCGGGGAACCCAGATACGGCCATCGTTACGGAGAGATTCAGACATCAGAGTCAGCTTGGACTGCAGGTCTCCATGACGGGGCAAGCAAGTCGGGTGAATCTGAGTGTAGCAGGGGTTAGCAAATGCAGCGCCCTTCTTGTATGCGCGGTATGCTGCAGTTACGTTGGAGCCCTGAGCGTTGGTAGAGAGGTAGTAAACGTTACCGTAACCACCGGTGCAAAGGCAGACTGCGTCGCCAACGTGGCTTTCCAGTTCGCCAGTAACCAGGTTACGAACGATGATACCGCGAGCCTTGCCATCGACAACCACGAGGTCCATCATTTCGCGACGAGGAAGCAGTTCAACCTTGCCTGCTGCAACCTGGCGCATGAGAGCCTGGTATGCACCGAGGAGGAGCTGCTGACCGGTCTGACCGCGAGCGTAGAAGGTACGAGAAACCTGGGTACCACCGAAGGAACGGTTGTCCAGGAGGCCACCGTATTCACGGCCGAAGGGAACACCCTGAGCGACGCACTGGTCGATGATCAGGTTGGAGTTTTCGGCGAGACGATGAACGTTGGCTTCACGAGCGCGGAAGTCACCGCCCTTAACGGTATCATAGAAAAGACGATAGACAGAGTCACCATCGTTCTTATAGCTCTTAGCAGCATTGATACCACCCTGGGCAGCAATGGAGTGTGCACGACGGGGAGAGTCCTGAATGCAGAAGGACTTCACATTGTAGCCCAGTTCTGCGAGAGAAGCAGCGGCGGATGCACCAGCAAGACCGGTACCAACCACGAGGACGGTGAACTTACGCTTGTTAGCGGGGTTCACGAGCTTCAATTCAAACTTATGCTTGGTCCACTTTTCGGAAATGGAACCACCAGGAATTTTAGAATCGAGAATCATTAGTTATGGTCTCCATTAAACGTTGGTGGAAATGACGACGTCGCCGACAACAAAGGAAGTCTTAGCTTCTACTGCAGCCTTCTTCTGTTCCAGCTGCTGCTGGATTTCGTGAGACTTTGCGCGGAGAGCCTGAGTTTCCGGCTGGTTAGCGATGTAGCAAGAGAATGCAGCCTGAGCAGCAAAGCAGAGAGCAACGATTGCGCTATAGACAATGCCAAACTTGTCGATGACCGGAGTCCACTTCTGGTGAGCGACACCAAGAGTCTGGAAAGCGGAAGCGATTGCGTGGAAAAGGTGAGTTCCCACGGAGAACAGTGCTACCAGGTAGAACACAGTCCAAACCGGGTTTGCAAACATGTCGATGGTGGTGAGCCACATATCACGGACCACTTCACCAGCTTCGTTCACATAGAGGTAATGTTCACCGAACTTGAGGGTGGTGAGGTGCTGGATGAGGAAGCCAACGATGATGAGGCCGGTCCAGATCATGGAGAAGGTTGCGAAGGACTTGGTACCCTTGCGAGCGTTCACTTCGTAGCCAACGTTACCACGAGCAGCCTTGTTTTCGAGCTTCAGCTTGATAGCGAGACCGATGTGGATAGCAAAAGCAGCAATCAGAACCAGTTCCACCAGGTAAATCATCTTTACGGGGAAGTGGAGCGGGTTGAATCCGGTCAGGAACTCAGTATAGGCATTGTAGGATGCCTGGGCAGAAGCCTGATCGAAGTTCAGAAGCTGGAAGTTACCACACATGTGGCCGGTAACGAACAGAACGAGGAACGCACCAGTGCATCCCATGATCTGCTTCTTACCAATGGAAGAAGTAAGATACTTAATGATCCATTGCATTGTTTTGTGTCTCCTTGAGGGGGTCTTTTTTTGTTGAAAAATTAAAGTACGCAGCAAGCTTTCTTGCTGGGAGTTTCGTAAGCGTAACGATCTTCCTTCTTGAACCAGAAGTCCAGTTCGCGAGCAGCAGATTCGGGGCTGTCGGAGCTATGAACAACGTTTTCGGTCATGGAAGGAGCAAAATCATAGCGGAGGGTACCGGGTTCTGCCTTAGCAGGATTGGTAGCGCCATTGATTGCGCGAACCTTGAGAATGGCATTTTCGCCGCCCAGAGCCAGCATCACGGAAGGACCCTTAGTCATGTAGGCTTCCAGTTCCGGGAAGAAAGGCTTCTCGACGTGTTCGGCATAGAAACCGCGAGCGTCAGCAGAAGTCATCTGATGCATCTTGATAGCGCAGACGGAAAGGCCTGCAGCTTCGTAACGGGCAATAATTTGGCCAATCAAGCCAGACTTTACAGCATTGGGCTTGATCATTGCGAATGTCATTTCCATGGGTATACCACCTTTTAATGTGAGTGCGTTAAATATAGGTTAAAAGCGATTGAGCGGTTCACCGAAAAATGAAGTTTACAGTCATTTTTAGGGGTTTTCTTCAATTTTCTTGCTAAGATCTTCCTGCAGTTTTCCACCGCTTCTGATGTTATCCATCAGCCAGTTTGCAGATTCCTTGAATTCGCTGTTGGGATAAGTGTTCACGAATTCACCTAGGACCTCCAGGGCAAGACTATCCTTACCCAAATTCTCATTCAGGATAAACCCACGACTGAACATGGCCTTTTCTGCATTGGGGCTCTTGGGGAAAATCTTGTAGAAGGCGTAGTATTCAGCGTCAGCCTCAGCATATTGGCCCTGATCGTTACGGATATCAGCCATTTCATACAAGGCCTTGCATGCCAGAGAATCCACATCACCGTAGGTGAACAGCAGGGTGCGGTATTCGAGATAGGCGTCATCCTTGTTGCCGGCCTTGTAAAGAGAATCGGCACGGGAAAGCAGGGCCTGGGCATATGTAGTAGGCTTGTATTCAGGAATGGAGGAATCGTAAAGATGAATGCGAGCCTTGTTATAGGCTTCTGCAGCAATACGATCCTTCACTGCAGCACGATACTCACCGAAACGACGATCAAAGAGATTCAGCTGAATCTTGCTGTATTCCTGCCCCTTGTACATGATGGCATAACCCATGTAGTAATCGCGCAAAGTGAGTACCTGCGGGAACGAAGCCATAACCATCATGCGATACTTCACGTCATCAAACTTGGTCATGGGATTGTCTGCAGCAAGATTCTTTTCAAACCAAGTTCTAGCGGAGTCTTCGGATACCGTCACCATCACGCTATCCATATAACGTTCCGTCAGGAATTCCAGACGAGCACTACGAAGGAGCGCGCGGAATTCCCACTCATGATCAAGCTTAATACGTCTTGCGGCATCAGCAAAAGCATAATGTTCAGCAAGCATTTTCACAGTCCAGTCATGACTGCGCTTAGTCAAAGGACGCTTCATGAAATCTTCATTGAACTTAATCAAGTCCGCTTCCGTAAATACAGGATTTCCATCCTTGGTAATGAGGACCACTGAAGGATCCACATCCAGCAGTTCCTTATTCTCAATGGACTTCAGAATGGCAGGAGCCACACGTTCATAAGGCTTCTCCACCGAGGGAACAACAGATGCGAGGTAGAAGCGATGGAAGTTTCCATCCTGGCTACGGAGTACAGGAGTCACAAAACCTACGGACTTCCCCTCCAGGACGGGATCTAATTCATTCATCATGCCAATGCCATAAGGAATTGCATAATTCTGCTTTACCACACCGATGTAGCCACTGTCTGCAGCAACTAGCTTGTTTGCAGTATTCTTGACCGCAGCAAGCTTGAATGCTTGCAAATCAGCATTTTCAGGAAGCAACTTGACAAGAGCTGCAGAATCACTCCCCTGCAAATCATAAAGCTCATAACCAGGAACCGTCATGTACTGATCCTTATGTTTTTCGTAATAAGACTTAGGATCAATGGGAGGTAGTTCGGCAATCTTGTAGTGTTCGTTTTCAAGAATATTTGCAGCGGTACTTTCCTTCATTTCCTTGCTGCGCTTATTCACAAAAATTCTTTTTGCTTCGGCAGAATCGTTCTGGGACGGCTCCTTCACCTGTTCCAAATGCTTGGCAAGGAACGCATCAAACTCCACCTTATTCTTCAGGATGAAGTAGTCTTTGGCGACATCGGAACGGACTCCATAATAACCTGTAATGGAATCTGCACGAGGATATTTTTCCTTGTTACTATCGTAATACTTATGCAGTTCTGCATCGGGAAAACCAAGACATTCGGTCTGATAGTAATCGCGATATACAGTTGTCAGCCATCGAATTTCAAGAGACGCACCTAAATTCTGCCATTCTTTTTCCAAGCTTGGGTATTCTACCAGGGCCTTTTCAGAAAGAAGATAACCGGAATAGAAACGGTCATACAGCATCTTGCCAAGAGGCAGGGAATCATGGTCATAGCGACCATGATCCAGCATAAACAGGACGTCTTCCTTATAAACAGAATCATCATTGATTTTAGCAAGGAGGGTTTCCTTGGGACCAACCCCATTACAACCCGTCAAAGAAACAAATAAAACACTGGAAGCCAAGGCTAGCAGGCGAGCTTTCATTGTAATCCTCTTCATATTCATAGCTAAGACTTGCCAAAATATATAAAAAGCGAGCCCAAAGGCTCGCTTTCAAATTCCTTATATGTGAATTTCTCGTTAGAAACCGCGGGCAATGCCGAAGCTTACCTGGAAGCCATTGATGGCATGGTCCTTAGCAACCAGTTCCTTGCCATGATCGGTCTTACGCCATTCCAAATTTCTGGTCTTGTAGAAATTCAGGACGTAACGGGCATTCAGGTTCAAAAGAAGCTTGCTATTACGGTTAATCAGGAGACCGCCACCCAGGAAGCCGCTAAGACCGGCGCGATCATCGACGGAGTCGTACATGGTATCATCCACATCGGAATCATAGGTGGTGAAACCAATGCCCAGACCACCGCCCACATAGGGAGTAAGTGCTCTGGAGCCGAAAGGATAGTAAGCAGACAAATTAATGAAGCCCATTTCCAGAGAATTGTCAATACCATAGTAAGATGCATCGAGGCCAGCCAGCAAATAGCCGAAGTCAAAATGCAGATAGACGGAAATGCCGGCGAGAGCATCTACATCGGGCTGCATAGCAAAGAGACCACCCAAAGATACGCCCAGATAGCTAGAGACAGACTTACGGGTAATATCTTCAGTTTCCTTCTGGGTTACAGAATAGATATCGTCGTCCTTGGTAGCCTTACGCTTAGTGCCGATGTTACGGGCTACACGCTGGATAATCGGGTCGAAATCATCCGGATTGGCAGCTTTCAGACGGTCATCCCAGATAGGAGCATCGGAATCAATCTTATACAGTTTGAAGGACATGAGGACGTTTTCACCCAGACGAGTGAATTCCGCGAGAATGTACTTGGAACAGCCCTTGGCAATAGCCTTTTCACGAACGGCAGCCTGATTATCCACCGTTACAGAGTCCTGTTCGTTACCCACAACCAGAACGTAACGACCATCATCTTCGATATAGGCCTTCATGAGTTTGGAAGATACCAAGGCATAATCACCATGCATACCCACCAGACTGATGGGAGCGAGATAAACCTTTTCTGCAGCAAAAGTAAGAGCAGCGAAGGTCAGCAGAGCAAAAAGAATCTTTTTCATGAGATTACCTCCTAACTTCTTGTTACAAAAAATATACCAAAACAACTTTGTAAAAAAAGAGCACCCCCTCCTTTTTTTGATAAAATAACCCATTTGGGTGATGAAGCAAAAAAGCATTCTTGCACATTTGTACACCAATGCTTAATTTTTGATGCGTTTTTGCCACTTGTAACTTATTGAGCATCAAAGAGTTAGACCATCATTTTCTAAGTTTTTGCCCGATTTGAAAAACCAAACGACATTTGTAGGAATGGCAATTGTAGCCTCCTTTATTGTGGGCGTCCTCTCCCTGGGCGTCTGGTTTGGTCGTGCTCTTTTAATAAGGTACCTCTCTACGGAACATGAATTTTCCGGAGTCACCATAAAGCCTTACGGCTATCGTATCGATGGTCTACTGGACCATTCCTTTGATTCCTTGTTTGTTGAAACAAACGGGACAACCATCAAGATTACCAATCCAAAAATCAGTGCGACCCTGCTTGGTGAAGACAAGCTAGTAACCCTGAACATGGAATCCGTAGATGCAAACATCAATACCGAAGGTAAAACGGAAAAGGAACCCAAGAAGGATCTGGACCTAGCCATTCCCGAAAACGTCCGGATTCCCCTGCCCGTAAAAATAAAGGCAAATAAAGCCAAAGTGACCCTCTCCGATGGAAAGCATTGGAGCGCCACAAATATCACTGTAGAGAATACAGGCGAGAGAGCCATCGCAGTAAAGGCTGATGACGTGCAGGGAGACTTCGTAAAGTCAAAGGCAGCCATAGACATTGACGCAGACTTTAGCGGAACGAACCTCAACGCCAATGTTCTTGTACAGACCGCAGATGATGAAGTCAAGGTAAACCTGAACGCTCCTAAGGATAAGCTGACTCAGGTCAAGAGCAAGGTGAACGTTACTGTTGAAGATCCTGAATCCTGGCTCCCTATGGAATGGCCTCATGGAGCGCCAAGTCTTGGTGCACTAAACGTTTCAGCAGATGCAAGCGTAGATATCAATACGGGCAAGACAACATACAAGGCGAAGGTCAAGACCCACCTTGGTGAACGGTGGCCCTTGATGCCATTGAATGCAGACATTGACGTAAACGGGGATTTGGATTCCATCAGAATTGAAACAACCCTACGAAATAATGAAGGCGGCTCCATCTACCTCAAGGGCAGTTTTGATACGAAACTGAACGGAACGATGAAGGGACGCGTGGATCACATGAACGCCAAGTTCGGTCCCCAGATGATGCCTCTGGACGCAGAGATTCGTTCCATGGAGAAAATGGGCAACAAGATTGACGTTCTAGTAGAAACAAGACAAGGATCCATCATTGACGGTACTGTGGATATAGAGAACGGCATTATAGCCTCCTACACGGGGGACCTGACGCCATACGAACCATGGGCGCTGGACTGGGTTCGCGGAAACGTCATCCTGACGAAGAATACCAAGATTAACGGTTACTTCGACGGGCATAGCATGAAGGCCCAAGTGAAGTTCGTGGAAGTACCATTCGCCTATCATATGAAAGCAGACTCCGTCATTGTGGGTCTGGAACTAACGTTGGATGGAATTGTATTCAACAAGGGTTTAATCTGTACGCCAGATGAAACGTTTGATTTTGATGGTGATGTATTCTGGGGAACCGACACTCCTCACACAAGCTGGAATTTAACCCAACGACACGGGGGAACAGGTAGCGTATACATTTCGCTCGGAGACAGCCTTACCATTGACGCAAAGACCAATGGCGTGGTGGTCAGAACAATTCCCTTCGCGGACCTGAACATCAGTGACCGAATCAATGGAACCGTCACCGGTCGTTGGAGCCAGAACTTTGACAGTAACCGTGGTGAAGCAGAACTGAATGTGGAAGGAAATCTGGATGCATTCGACTTGAAGGCAAACATCCTGGCACGCCAAAGCGGGGACACCATTTTCGTAGACCAGGCTCATGCGGAACACGACAAGAACTCCGTCCAGCTATCTGGTGGTTTCATTTTGCCCAACGATTCCAACCCGGACTTCAAGGCCACGACCCCGCTACCGATTCAAGTGCTTTACGCAAATCTTTCCTCCAGAGATTTCAGTATTCCTCTCCTGCTAGAACCTCTAAACGATTCCACCCTCACTACAGGCATGCTGAATGGTCAGCTGACCTACGAAGCGGGCATGGGCCTTTCTGGCAACTTGGACTTCTTCGACATCGAGTTCCGCAAGATTCATCCCGACCTGTTCAACATCAAGAAGCTGAATATGTTCGCACAGAACGAAAAGGTTGAAATCAACGCTTATCTTGACATCGGTCTTGGCGGCTGGAGCGGAAACACCCAAGTCATCTTTGACCATATCTTTAGCGACCAACGTCACGTAAGCGTTACCCATGGCAGTGACAACGGAGGCTCTGCCTGGATGGAAGGTTTTGTGGACCAGGATCTGGTATTCAAGGGAACCTTCGACGTAAACGGTTCCTGGTACGTACCGGGTTCCCTCAGCGAGATCACCAACACGGATATGCATGCGGACATTACCGCAGACATTACCAAGGGACTAAAGGGAATCACCGCAGAAATTCGAAGTGATTCCACAGTATTCCAGCCCGCCAAAATGGACATTACCTTCCCCTTCTCTGTCCGTGGAACCGTGCAGGACGGACTTGTTGATATTGCGGAAGCAACCACACAAAATGACAAGGGTGAATCTGTCACTGCTACCTTACAGTTTGATCTGGACAGCATGCAGCTGAAGGCAGTGGACATCCAGTCCCAAAGCTACACCATCGTTATGGACGAACACTCCATCCAGTTGGAAGACATTAACGGACATCTTGAAGACAATGAAGATGAATTGCTGATTACCGCAGACATTCCAAGGATGACTTATTCCTTCAATCATGATATGTTCGGCGAAGCACAAGCTCTTGGTCGTGGCGATATCAGCTTGAGCATACCCCACAATAAGGAAGGCCACATCAAGAACAAGACCATTGGTGGAAACGTCATCATCGACAAGATGGTGTACCGCAAGTCCATTGACATTGAAGTGACCCCAACCTCCATTGACCGCTACCTGACAATGTTCAACAACTTCACCACGAAGCTACGTAAGAAAGGTCAGCAGGAAGCAAAAATTTCCACAGCAAGCCCCATTAATTTATCCTTACACATAAGCGATTCCCAGAACGATTCCGTCATGGTGGTAACTCCATTTGCCACATTCCCCTTCACGGTGGACGTTTGGGTTCTGGGAAGTACTACACGTCCTATGCTGAGAGGTGATATCAGTAACACGAACAGCGGTTTCATCGGCATTCGTGACCTGTACGAATTTGAACTGAATTCCTTCCAGATTTCCTGGAATGATGATGCTTGGCAAAATGGTATTGTGGATGTGACTAGTAGCCAGGAACTCCCCTACTGCTCCGAGACTAATGAAAACGAAACGGAAACCTGTCCCATTAACCTGGACATTCAGGGAACCATCAGCAACCCCCAGCCAATGCCTTCTTCCAACTGCGGAACAGAAGCAACCACCGCTTCTATCTACTATAACGTATTCCTGGGATGTATTGCTGATGGCGGCGACGAATCTACGGACTGGAACAAGCTTGCGGGTAAGGCCATCGGTAAGGTCATTTCCGCAACAGCAAACAAGACCCTTGGCGGAGACTACATCGGCGACATCGACATGAAGGTGATGATCTTCGACAATACCACCACCAGTGATAAGGATTCCAGCTACTTTAAGATTCCTATTTCCATGGATCGCTGGATCAAGAACATGAGCCTCGTATTCGGTTATACTCAGGATCAGAGTGACAACCCCACTTACGATCAAGCATTGCAGTTCGGTCTGAACTACACCCTCCCTGTATTCCAGGAAGCCGAATACAGCCACCAGAACCATCTCTCCCCCACCGTTTCCTTGAACGCAATGCTCATTGAAAAGCAATACCTGACCAATACAGGTACCGTCGGAAACGAAAACCGTGTGGAAAAGAACATCGGTATTAACTATTCCTACCGCTATTGGAACCCCTGTCTACTTGGACTTGGATCTTGTGAAGATATTGATATGGAGAACAAGGAACAGGAGGACAAGAAATGAAGCAAGTAATTTTCCTGATACTCGCACTTGTGCTCACGGTTTTCGCAGAAGAACCCGATAAGAATCCTTGGTATGTCCGCATCTACGGTAACAAAGTATTTTCCAGCTACCAAATTGAAGAACAGCTGGATGTACCCGCAAAATTCGGGCAGATGGATACCACCAAGCAAGACTTCATTATGCGTCTTTCCCTGGAAAACGTAAAAGCACTTTACTATACCATGGGCTACTTCAGTTCAGATATAGCCTTGGAAATCCAGAGAGACTTTATCAATCCCAACGAATTCCAGCGTGGCTACAACATTTACATTCGAGATGGGGAACGTTATCGATTTAGTGGCGTGGATGTGAAAGCTCCTGAAGGCATCCAAGTGGAACTCGATAAAAGCGGTTTAAATACTGCACAGGATCGTTACTACAGCCACGAAGAAATCGCAGAAGACTTGCAGACCATCCAGAACGCATTCCGTGCGGAAGGATATCTCCACGCTTACGTATCCTCCACAGAATACATTGATACTACCCATAAGAAGATTCGCGTTGAAGTCAATGTGGAAACTGGCCCCAAGGTCTTGATGGGCGGAGTAATCAGCGAAACCCACCGCACCGCAGGTCCCGGCAAAAAGGACAGTATTTCTGAAGCAGGCCTTACGGATACCGCATGGCTATCCTCCCTCTGGAGAATCAAGCCCGGCGAAGTGATTGACGGTAACCAATACAATTCCTTCAAGTCAAAGCTGTTCTCGACCCAGCTATTTACACAAATTAAGCTTACAGACTCCCTGAGGGCGGATGGTTTATCCGACGTTCATGTGAAGGTGACCGAGCGTATTCCCGGGGACACCCGCTATGGATTCTTCTACGAACAAATCTACGGTTTTGGCGCTCAAGCACAAGCAAGACACAAGAACTTCTTTGGACGATTCAACGAATTTTCTGCAAACGTCCTTGTGGCACAACATAAGCAGGAAATGTCCATAGGCTATGCAAATCCGCTACTCTTTGGAACATCTTTCAGCATCATCCCCACTGCAATCCGTTTTGATGACCGCCTCACCCTGAACCATGAAAAAATCGAACAGTTAGCCTACAGCGACCGTTACGAAGAACGCTACGAAATCATCAACCGCGGAGACATTACCTTCGGCATCACCAATCATATTCGATTCCGCGGGACCATCGATACACGATACGTTTCCAAAAACAAGGATACCGTATTTGTGGTAAGCAAGGCTGATTCTCTAGATCAAGACGGGAACGAATTAACAGTAAAGAGAGACTCCCTACTGGAAGATAAATTGCTGAAACTGAAAGGCGAAATTGCATTGACCTTCGACTATACCGACGATTACTTCAACCCCACCAAGGGTATTCGAGTAGCACCTACCATTGGCGCTGGCACCAACTGGGACGGCGATCTCAGTTCCTTTAACATGCGCGGAAATCCCTATACTTACGGTGAAATAACGGCAAATATTTACTTCCCCTTATTCTGGACTTTTAACGGAGCATTGAGCGGCAGTGTGGGTAAATTCTTTGCCAAGGCAATCGAAGATGACGCACGAATCTTCTACCAGGGTGGATCCAGATCCGTACGCGGCTACCGTTTCCGCAGTATTTACGCCGGTTACGAAGAAGAAGATAATGGCGACACCCTCATATACACAGGACTTACACCACGCTACCTGCGATTCAACGAAGAAATTCGCTGGACACTCCCCCTCAAGAGTTTACGCAAATGGCAGATTGTACAATTCTACGACTGGGCTTACGTTACCGATCACGACCCGAAATATCAGGACGCTCGTGATGAAAGCTTTGGATTCGGCCTGCGCTATCGTTGGCAGTTCCTCACCTTCCGCCTGGACTACGCTTTCAAGAAAACATTGGATAACTGGAATGCAGAATCCTTCCACTGGGGACGATTCGCCTTTGACCTTTCCCAGACCTTCTAGAGGTCTACTCCTGTAATTTATTGAACCGTATTGCGGTACAAGTCAGACAAGCTGGTTTTGGACTGCTTAATTTGAATTCCAGAAAGACCAGCCTTTTCTAAGGCCGTCCGGATTTGTTCTTCCGTCATGTTCTGGGGCAGTTCCAATTGGAAGGACTTCTTATCACAAGCTAATTCCGACACGCGGCCCTGTTTAAGGACAGCGCCTCTATTGATGATGGCGAAATCCGTGGCTTCCGATTCCATTTCTGCCAGGATATGGGAGCAGACAATGGCCGTACCGCCTTCCTGCTTGCGCCAGTCAGAAATCAAGTTCCACACCGTTTCTCGGGATACCGGATCCAGGTTAGCTACCGGTTCATCCAGAATCAGGAGCTTGGGATTGTGAATCATAGCTCTTAGGATTTGAACCTTCTGACGATTGCCTAGGGACAGCGCGGAGAGCCGAGTCGAGAGATCAGGCAGTTCCAGTTTTTGGCTAAGGGCCGACATTCTCTCGCGAGATGTGGAAACACCGTAAAACCCCGCAAAATAATTCACGTATTCTTCGATGGAAAGCTTGGGATAAGTCCCGGGATTTTCAAGAAGAATGCCATAGGATTTCGGGTCCAGAAAACCATTAGGACCGCGAAGTTTTTCGTCAATTTTCAGTTCGCCGGAGAATGCTCCGAAACGACCGCAAAGAAGCCGTAGCATGGTAGTCTTCCCTGCCCCATTGGGTCCAAGCAAGGCAAAAAAGCTCCCCTCGGGAATTTCGAGATTCACCAGGGAAAGAGCTTCTTTAGTAGCCTTCGGATATTTGTAGGAAATGTTTTCCAGCTTAATTGCGGTCATGGACTGCAATATAAAAAAACAACCCCAAGTACTTGACTTGGAGCTGTTTAATTCTGGAAGTAATCCTAATTCATCCCGAGAGTACGCACTGTGTTCTTGACGGTAGTGTCGCTGAACGCAGGTTATTATCGTGACGAACGAGCGACACTACTTATATAAAGGGTGCTTCTTGCAGAGTTCGACGATTTCCTGACGGATAGCCTTCAGGCCTTCTTCGTTGTCCTTGTTCTGGATGCAACGGTCGATGATGCGAGCCACTTCGCGGGAATCTTCTTCGTCGAAGCCGCGGGTAGTGATGGCAGCAGTGCCAAGACGAACACCGGACGGATCCATGGGCTTGCGAGTGTCGAACGGAATGGTAGAACGGCTGCAGGAGATGCCAACCTTTTCCATGGCAACTTCAGCATCCTTACCGCCGATACCCTTGGAAGTCATGTCCACAACCATGAGGTGGTTGTCGGTACCATCGGAAATGATCTTGTAACCCAGCTTCATCAGTTCGTCGGCCATAGCCTTAGCGTTCTTGATGATGTTCTGAGCGTAGGTCTGGAATTCCGGCTGGAGAGCTTCGAGGAATGCAACCGCCTTACCAGCGTTGATGTGATCGTGGGGACCACCCTGCATACCCGGGAACAGACCTGCGTCGATTGCCTTGGGCAGGGAAACTTCCTTTTCTTCGCCCTTGACGATCTTCTTGATCATCTTGTCCTTACACATAATGATTGCAGAACGGGGGCCGCGGAGAGTCTTATGAGTGGTGGTGGTGACGATATCGAAGTAAGGAACCGGAGATTCGATAGCCTTACCAGCGATGAGGCCAGCAACGTGAGAAATGTCAGCCATGGTGAGGGCGCCAACTTCGTCGGCGATTTCCTTGAACTTCTTCCAGTCCAGGTTACGGCTGTAAGCAGAGAAGCCTGCGAGAATCATCTTGGGCTTTTCGCGGAGAGCAACTTCGCGAACCTTTTCCATATCAATGCGGCCGGATTCCTTATCCACTTCGTACTGGACGAAGTTGTAGAGCATACCGGAGAAGTTCACCGGATGGCCGTGAGAAAGGTGTCCACCGTGGTCGAGCTTGAGGCCCAGGACCTTGTCACCCGGCTTGAGGACAGCCATGTAAACAGCTGCGTTTGCGGGAGAACCGGAAAGGGGCTGGATGTTGGCGTGGTCGCAACCAAAGAGCTGCTTGCAACGTTCGATGGCGAGAGCTTCCATCTTGTCGATCACTTCGTTACCACCGTAGTAGCGCTTGCCGACGTAGCCTTCGCTGTACTTGTTGGTCAGCACGGAGCCCATAGCTTCCATGACGGCCTTGGAGGTGTAGTTTTCGGAGGCGATCAGTTCGATGCCATATTCCTGACGTTCGGCTTCTTCCTGGATGATAGCGTAGATAGCCGGATCGGTCTGTTGCAGTGTAGATTTCAGCATTTAGTTGCTCCTTGAAATTTTTGCATCACAAAGATAATAATTCTAGGCATCTCTTAAAGACTAAAAAGGCGGAATAAGATAAAAAAAAGCCCTCGGCCTATAACCGAGGACTATTTTAAAGGGGGTCGAGCCATCCCTACGTTTGGGAAAGGAGGGTTTTAGGGAGGGCGGAGCCTTCCCTAGTCATTACTCAGCGAAGTAAGCCTTTGCCTTAGCAACGACGTCTTCCACCTTGACCATGGTGAATTCCTTTTCGTTGCGGAACTTCCATTCCACTTCACCATTTGCAAGACCCTTCTTGCCGATAGCGATACGGACCGGAGAACCCCACAGGTCAGCATCCTTGAACTTAACGCCCGGACGTTCGTCACGGTCATCCACCAGGACGTCGATGCCAGCAGCTTCAAGTTCTGCTTCGAACTTTTCTGCAAGTTCTACCAGTTCCGGTTCCTTACCGATGGGAACGATTTCCACCTGGAAAGGAGCAATGGACTTGGGCCAAATGGGGCCGAAGTCGTCATGGCTGTTTTCAACAACGGAAGCCATCAAGCGGCCGATACCGATACCGTAGCAACCCATGATTGCAGGAGCGGTGGTCTTTTCGGCAGTGAGGTACTTGGCACCCATGGATTCAGAGAACTTGGTGCCCAGCTTAAAGATGTTACCCAGTTCGATACCGCGGGTTTCGGAGAGGCCTTCGCCGCAGCTCGGGCACTTGCAGCCACCCTGTGCTTCGGCGATGTCGGCAACTTCAAATGCCGGGAAGTCGCGCTTGGGAGTGCAGTGCAGCAAGTGGTAGTTTTCTTCGTTAGCGCCCATCACGAGATCGCATGCGTCGGCCAGAGCTTCGTCAACGATGATGCGGGTGTCGTGAGAACCGATGGGGCTAGCAAAGCCCGGAACCATGCCGCAAGCCTTGATGAGGGTGTCGTCTGCGGGGTAAAGTTCCTTGGCCTTCAGCAGGTTGTGGAGCTTGATTTCGGAAACATCCAGGTTGCCCGGAACCATAACGGTAATGAGCTTGCCTTCGAAGTCGAAGAACACGCACTTTGCGGTGGACTTCGGGTCGATCTTCAGGAATGCGCTCAGTTCTTCGATAGACGGGCAGTGCGGGGTTTCAACCTTTTCGGGCATAGCGTTTGCGTCGCCCTTGTAGGTTTCGCGGGTAAACTTTGCGATTTCGCGGTTGGCCTGGTAGCCGCACTTCTTACAGAGAATCAGGTAGTCTTCGCCGTTGGGAGTGTCCAGCATGAATTCGTGGGCAACCTTACCGCCCATGATGCCGGTATCGCTCTGCACGACCACGGGTTCAATGCCCACGCGGCGGTAAATGCGGAGGTATGCATCGTATTCTTCCTGGTAGTGCTTGTCCAGGTCTTCCTGAGAAGAATGGAAGCTGTAGGCGTCCTTCATGAGGAATTCACGGACGCGGATCAGACCGCCACGGGCACGGGCTTCGTCGCGGTACTTGGTCTTGAACTGGTACAGCATGAAGGGCAGCTGCTTGTAGCTGTTCAGCACGTAGCGAGCCATATCGGTCATGGCTTCTTCGTGAGTCATGGCAAGAACCATGTTGTGGTTGTTACGATCCTTAAAGCGGAGCAGTTCTTCGCCAATGGCCTGGTAACGGCCAGATTCGCTCCACAGGTCTGCGGTCTGAACCACGGGCAGGTCCACTTCGATACCGCCGATCTTGTTCATTTCTTCGCGGACGATGTTGGTGATCTTCTGGATCACGCGAAAACCGATAGGCATCATGGAGTAGATACCAGTAGAAACCGGCTTGATATAACCACCGCGCATCAGGAAGATGTGGCTGGGCATGGTAGCATCGCTGGGCGTTTCGCGGAGCGTGACGTAGAAGTACTTAGAGAGTTTCATAACGATCCTTTAAATCCAGACGGATTGTAAGTCAAATTTTTCGGGCTTAAAGTTAGCAATTTTTTGTATTTTTCAACTATGCAATTCGTAGATAACCTCCGCGCAAAACCCTTTGTCCAGAAAATTGAGAAGTTTTTTCCGGCCATCGCCTTCCTGGGCGGTTTCAGCTGGGACTCCATCACCCTCGGTCAACGTATTGACGGCTTTGATATTCTCTTCCTGGTAGCCTACTACCTGGGCGCCTTGATCATTACCATTCTGCTTTCGGCCCATAACGCAGCCGTACTGGACGAAGACGCTCCCAAGAAGCATGGATTTTTAAACCGCGAGTGGAGCGAAGCCTGGAAACAAAGGTTTTCCTGGGCAATCCAATTCTGCTTTGGTAGCATGTTCAGCGCCCTGGTGGTGTGCTATTTCAAGAGCAGCGGATCCTTCACCACCTTCATCCTGGTGGTCCTGCTAGCCGTACTGCTGGTCTGTAACGAATTCCTGCAAAAGCGTTACGAAAGTTTCGCCATCAGCTTAGCACAGTTCTGCCTGCTGGGAACCATGTTCCTGAATTTTGCAATTCCTCACTTGGTGAATCGCATCGGCTTTATCTGGTTCTTTATTAGTACCCTTTTGTCTTTCGGCGTATGCGCCCTGGTATGGAAGATTTCCAAATATCGTTTCTATGTGCTTATCGCGCCTGCAGTAATCTGCGTTCTACTCATCATCTCCTACATGGCAAACCTGGTTCCTCCCGTACCTTTGGTTATGAAGGAACAAGCAGCCTGTAAGAACCTGGACACCAAGACGTACATCTGCGAACTGGACGCACCCTCTTTCTGGCAAAAAGTAGGCCTTGTTGCCCCTAGCGTCCATAAAGGCGACGATCCCATGATCTATTTCGTTTCTTCCGTATACGCCCCTACGGATTTGAAGGCAGAGATTGAGTACCGTTGGTACTATGCCGACCCTCGTACAGGGAAGTTCAAACTTGTAGATAAAATAAGTTCTGAACGAATGGTGGTGCAGGGTGGCCGTGACGAAGGTTATCGCAGCTATTCCCGCAAAAAGAACGCTCCCCCGGGAAAGTATCGCGTAGAAACCGCCTATCGTAACGGCGCAGTCATCGGTTCCATGACCTTTGATATTTTTGCAGGTGAATCCGAAACAGGTATGGTTCAGGATACAATCCAATAGAGATTGTTCTTGACGGTCTTATAAAATTCTACATTTTGAGCATGAAGAAAATTAAGACCGCTACCCTCCAAGGAAAGTGGACTGGTGATACCAAGTCCAACAATGAATGGTACAAGGCCGAAGCTCTCAAGCTGAAGGGCCAGGGAATTGACATCGTCATTCTCCCCGAAATGTTCCACACACCCTACTTCCCGTTTGAAGAAAACGCAGATTTCTTTGACATGGCCATCGAAAAGGATGACGTCATCGTCAAGGAATGGCAGGCAATTGCCAAGGAATTGAACGCAGTAGTGGTCTTTCCCTTCTTTGAAAAGCGCGCCCGCGGCATCTACCACAACTCCGCCTTCGTCTTTGAACGTGACGGAAGCATCGCTGGTCTCTATCGCAAGAGCCACATCCCCGACGATCCTGCCTTCTATGAAAAGTATTACTTCATTCCTGGCGACACAGGCTTTGAACCTATCAAGACCTCCGCAGGTAAGATTGGCGTTCTGATTTGCTGGGATCAGTGGTTCCCGGAAGCAGCCCGCATCATGAGCCTGAAGGGTGCAGACTTGCTAATCTACCCCACCGCTATCGGCTGGATGAAATCTGAACCTAAGGAACTTTACCCGCGCCAGCAGGACAGCTGGGTGACCGTGATGCGCGGCCACGCCATTGCAAACCGCACCTTCGTGCTAAGCGCCAACCGCATCGGTACCGAAGGGGAACTGACTTTCTGGGGCACAAGCTTTGTGGCCGCTCCGGATGGATTCTTGATTAACAAGTGCGAATGCGATTTCCTGGGTGCATCCATTGTGGAAATTGACCTAGGCGAAACCGAATTCAATCGCCGCTGGTGGCCGCATTTCCGCGATCGCCGCGTTGACTTGTACGGCGACATCTTGAAAATTTGGTGTGAAGAATAATAGGGGCTAGGGTCTAGTTTCTAGGGGCTAGGGCAGCTAGATGCAAGTGCTAACTTGTCCGGATGCTTCGTCCTTTTTTTGAATTCCGTAAGGTTCTTATCCAGCAATCATCTATATCCTGCACCCTATACCCTAATCTCTAGATTCTAGTTTCTAATCTCTATACCCTATCCCCTGCACCCTATACCCTTATCTTTAAGGACTTATTTATGGCAAATTCAGTTAGATATCCTGCAGAATGGGAAGAACAGGCAGCTACTTGGCTCGCCTTCCCCCACAACAAAAAGAACTGGTACGGCGAACGCGGCGTTAACATCCGTAAGTTTTACATCAACCTGATCCGCACCATCAGCGAATTCCAGCCAGTGAACGTGCTGGTTCCTTCCAAGAACTTTTTGACCTTCGAAGAAAAGTTTGCATTGGCAGACCGCCCCTTCCCCGTCAGCGTCATTTTCCTCAAGACCAACGACATCTGGATTCGTGACTACGGTCCGTTCTTTATGAAGAAGGGCGACAAGACTGTAATTTCCGAAACCCAGTTCAACGCTTGGGGCGCCAAGTTCCCTCCCTGGAACCTCGACAACGCCATCCCCTCTACCATTGCAGAAGCTTTCGGCTACAAGATGGACAAGAGCGTTCCTTACATCTTTGAAGGTGGCGCTATCGAAGTGAACGGCGACGGTCTGGGCATTACCACTCTGGACTGTCTCATCGGCAAGAACCGCAATGCAGACAAGGACCTGACCAAGGTGATCAAGGCTCTCTGCAACGCATTCGGTCTCAAGTCCCTGCTGATTCTCCCCCACGGTCTCCACGGCGACCACACCGACGGTCATATCGACAACGTTGCTCGCTTTGTTGCCAAGGATCGCGTGGTCATGTGCTGGGAAGATTCCAAGAAGAGTCCCAACACTCCTATTCTCGCCGAAGCAAAACACTTGATAGAAGAATTCATGAAGGCTCACTACGGCAAGAAGGCAAAGGTGGACACTCTGCCCCTGCCTCCCCAGCGCGTTCTGGACGACGGACAGATTCTTCCGGCTAGCTACATGAACTACATTCATGCCAACGGCGCTCTCATCTTCCCCAAGTACAAGAGCCCCAAGGACGCAATCGCCCAGAAGTATTTCGAAAGCGTATTCCCCAAGCTGAAGGTGATTGGCATCGACTGCCGCACTGTGATTGAGGAAGGCGGAAGCTTGCACTGCATGAGCAAGCACGAAAGCAAGTAAAATACAAGCGGGTTAATACCCGCAGGGATTATTCTCCATAATAGCTACCGTTTACCAAAGCGGTAGCTAATTTTTTGATATGGGGATTATCGGACTCCGCATATTCAAGAGGATCCAATTTGATCTGTTCCAACACCACTCGGGAAATGTGCTGGAGGAAATCCTCTCCCCTCGAAATCATTTCCTGCTGGATGTAATCATAGAAGTTCTTCATGGCGTTAAAAACATGAAGGCAATGTTCTTCCATTTTCTGGATGGTCCGCACATCTCGAATTTGAGCTACGAAATAAAATTCTCCCACCTGAATCGTGTAGGGCATACGGGAGAATATCATTTCCATGGTTTTCTTCTCAATTTGCTCGTACGCAGTTTTCAAGTTATTAATCAGTCGGCTGTCCATATGCCAATTGACGTGCAACCTCAAATTGTTGGAGCAAGTCGGATGGGGCACTTCATAAATGAAGTTATAGAAACCGGAGTAAATGTACTGATAGGGAGGTTTCTTGAAATCAAACTTTTCGGGATTGATCCAGAACATCAGTTTATCCCGCCATTCGCTGGACCCAAGGAAGGGATGAAGCGTACGGATGTAATCCCCAACAAGGCAATTTTCCATCTGATTCTGAAATTCCATACAGAAGGTCCGATCCGATTCTTCATCCGATTCGTTCTTAAGCATCACGGCATCAAGATATTCAACAAAATAGAAATGATCCAGATGGTCATTTAACGTTCTGGCAAGACTATAGAATTGCTTATGATGTTCCCAGCAAATGGGACTCTTAAGGCAAGACTTTTCCATGGGAGGCACGATCTTTTTCAAGGAGACGTCCATATCGAAACGCACCTGGAAATGCACCTTGTCGTCATGGTCGCGAGGTTCCTTTGTAAATCCAAGAACCTTGACAGAGTCTTCGTGAATGCATACCGTCTGAGGATAGACTCCGTCAAAAAGAGGCTTGACACAAATGAAGGGACTATGATTTGCCATCATACGGCTGAAGCAACGTTGGGCAGAAGCCTTATCCGGAAAAAGACTGGCATAACTTTGAATGGAAAAGACATTCTTTTTAAGCGAAACTGCATTTCCATCCAGGAAACCATTTAAATCCCTGCACTTTCTAATGGCAAGGGACTTGCAAATTTTACCGAGATTGCTGCATGCTAGAAATCCAGTGGTTTCAATCACCAGAGGAGGGAAATTAAAGAGTTTCGGATTCTTTTCCACCAGATCCATGTACTCTTCAAAAGTTCCACGAAACGGTGTGCCGTCAGGATACTCCATAAAGCGAATGTATGCCGTAGAGTTCCGTTCCCTGTTTTTATATCCCTCATTTTTAAAGACATTGTATTTAAAAGACAATCGAGCCATTTCATCCTCTATATTTCCAGAAGAGTCCCGCTGATCATTTGACAGGCGTAGTTTTTCAACGCAGGGACTTCACTTTCTGAGAATACTATCGGATCTAAACGCATGGTTTGTAAATAAATTTCGCCTAAATGATCTACTGGATTATCATTTTCCTTGTTCCACACTTCTTTTTCAAGATATTGCAAGGCCGATTGCAGGCCGTCCTGGATGGATTTCATTCCGTCTATAAATTTCTGCCGGCGATCTAAAAATTGAGATGCAGGCTCTTCTTTTGATTTTAAAAAACGGATATATAAATCCTTGCATATTTTATTTGGATGGGTTATGGATTGAGAACGGAACGTTTCCCCCGACTGTATTTTTTCAAGCCCCGCGCCGAGTCCTTCTAGTAATTTTTCAAGACGTTCTTTTAACAAAGGCGATTTCATCCTTAAGGGGAAATCAATATAAAGCGCATTTAATTCCGGATTATTTGATGATTCTCTAAATAAAAGCCGTTTTCCACATAAATCAAAACCATCCTTCCTATATTCCGAGAAAAAATTCAATTTATCTTTCCAATAGGAATTCACAATTTCATTTTGCAATAAACTGAAATAATCGACCAATGATGTTTTTCCTAAATAATCACGAATATCCCATAAAAATGAATTTTCAGAATCTTCTAGATTTCGATTTTTCAACTTGATGCATTTTTTTTCATTGATATAGAACTGTCCAGAATTTTCTAGAACGACTTTCAAGACATTATAAAAACGAATATTATTTGGAATAGGAATCGGCGCTAAAAAATTTTCTAACGGCAAGCTCTGTATTCTTTTTTTCAACTGAATTTTCAAATCAAAATGAACGATAAACGATACTTTCTGCCGTGATGTGGCATCGCAATCTATTTTATAATTCGTTATTCTACAAGAATCATTTTGGATTTCTGTTTCAATAAAATCAGGCGAATCACAATCATCAAAGAAATTAAGTATTTCAATATAGGGACTTTGATTTTGAATCATCAATTTTGAATTTTGCAATGCAGCAATTTCCGAAGGAAAAACATCTCTATAAGAATTCACCACAAAAGAACAATCATCTATCATAAAAGATTTGCCATCTAGAAAATCATTTATTTCCGGACATTCTCTATCTAAAAATTTCTTTAATGATTCTTCTAATGATTCTGATTGCAAAAAACCTTCAACTTGAAAAAATAAAGGTAAAAATCGACCCGATTGAGGAAGTGTTTCTATAAATGCACACTCCTGTGGAATTCGACTTGTTATACCATAATTTTTAAACGCATCTAGTTTAATTACTTTTCTGAACATAAAATAAATCTCCGATATATTTATCGGAGATTCAATGAATATTGTCAAATAAATAAGTCTGTATTTGATAAACGATCTTGATTTATGCCTTATTTTCCAGCAATTTCTGGACACTTTGTGCAAATTTTTCAAGACTAGGATCGCGGGCACCCATAAGCAAGATGGTATCACCGGGTTTTGCGGCAGAAACCATAGCCTTGGCGCATTCATCACGATTCTCAATGAATATCGCGTCAGAACCCAATTTCGTCAAATCGTTAGCCAAATCACCTGCGGAGATGTCGCGAGTGACAGTACCACCAGCGTAGTAAATTTCGCTGAAGTACATGGAATCGGCAGCGCGTTCACCATCGGCACCGCGCAGGGCCTTGTTGATGAATTCCACCAGGTCATTGCGCAAGAAACGAGTGGGACCAAATCCATGAGGCTGGAACCAGGCAAGAACGCGGCCAGCAGTAAAGCTCTGGGCGCTCTTGATGCTGGCGGAAATCTTTGCAGGATTGTGAGCGAAGTCATCCACCAGAGTAACGCCGTTGAAGGTTCCAAGAATCTGATGACGACGGAACACGCCGGGGAAAGAACTGAGGGCATCAGCGCAAGTGCGCAGACTTACGCCGGCCTGGAGTGCTGCGGCTGTTGCGGCCAATGCATTTTCCATGTTGTGACGGCCCGGCAGCGGAACCGTAAACTTCACCAGTTCATTGTTGTGACGGCAGCGGAAAATGATGGACGGGCCATCGGTGCGGAAATCGATTCCCTGAACGCCGACGTAACTTTCGGTACCGAAGTCGTTGTGACGATCCTGGCTGAAAGGCTTTGCCAGCGGGTGAGCGTCATTCACAATCAGAGTCTTGCCGTTGTTCAAAATGTTGCTGCGGAACTTGCCGAAGATTTCCTGCAGTTCGCTCATTTCCTTGTGGTCCTTGTCCACGTTGAGGATGAGTCCAACTTCAGGTTCGTAGCGGACTAGAGTTCCATCGCTTTCGTCAGCTTCAACTACCAGCCATTCGCCAGCACCGCTAACTGCATTACCAATCTTACCATCTTTCTGAAGGTTCACAAGACCAGCGCCAGTCATCACAGAAGGCTGTAATCCGGCGTACTGCAGAATGTGATAAATCATGGCGGTCACCGTAGATTTACCGCTGGTACCGCTCACGGCAATAGTCTTTGCTTCCTTAGAAATCTTGGCCAGCATTTCGCTGCGGTGCATTACAGCAACGCCCAATTCCTTGGCGCGCTTTAAATCCGGATTGGTATCTTCGATGGCAGTACTTACAACAACCGCAGTGAGTCCCGCCACAATGCCGGAACCATCCTGGGCAAAGCACTTGACGCCGCATTCTTCCAGCTGTTCCATGACGCGAGGTTTCTCACAGTTGCCAGCCAAAAATTCACCAAACTGACGGTCAGAACCGCGAACTTCAACACCGCGGCCAGACAAGTACTGAGCAATGGCACTCATACCAACGCCAGCAACACCAATAAAGAAATAAGATTCCATTTTATAAAGCCTTTTTCGCTCTTTTCTGTTCGTACATGTTAGCGTCGGCCGCCTTGTACATTTCCTTTATAGGCATATCCACCGTGGTCGCGGCCAAACCATAACTTACAGAAATCAGCTTATCTCCCATTTCGGGAATTCGAACATTTTTCAGTTTCGTAATAAAACGCTGGATAATGGTATCGGCAAAATCCACATCATGGACATCCGCCAAAAATACACAAAATTCATCACCGCCAAGGCGAACTACCACATCCTTGTCACGGAAGGTAGAACCTAAGGCCTGGGCTATTTGCACCAGCACAGCATCACCAACATCGTGGCCATAACCGTCGTTGATCTGTTTAAATTCGTCCACGTCCATCAGGCAATAGACACCAGTGGTTTTGGCATTTGCAATGTGCTTAAACTTGACGAGGGCGCTTCGACGATTCAGCAAACCTGTCAGCGGATCCGTTTCGCTGGCCACCTTCAGTTCCTGGATGTATCCATCCAGCTGCTTCTGCAGTACCGTTTCCTTGGTGACATCATTGATCAGGCCCACAATGCCAATGATTTCGCCATTGCGGTTTCGTACCGGTTTCTTGATCAGCCGAAGATACTGTTCCTCGCCATCAGCGCCATCTTCCCTAATGACATAATCCTGCATTTCGCCAGTGGCAAGGATATGCTTATCGGCTTCCAGAGCCTTCATTGCATTTTCTTTGTTCTTGCGAATTTCAAGATCGGTCTTACCTTCGATGGTCCAATTTTCACCTTTCTGATTCAGGTGATGCCAATAATGGGTTGCAAATACATACTTGCAATCCCTATCCTTAAAGAAAATACAGGAAGGTATTTCCTTCAAGATGGCAACTAGATCATCGTATTCAAGATTCATGGTACAGTAAATCTATATCATTTTTTCCGAACTACAACAGGTTCGGATCAATGGTCGGTTCGTAACCCGGTTCCACGAAGTCTTCAGCGGATACGCCCCTCTTGCTGGCAGCCTTCATCTGCTTAATCAGCTTGCGTTCGGCAGCCTTGGCCTTGCGGGCAGCGGCACGTTCCTTACGTTCTGCAAGACGTTCTGCACGAGTTTTACGTTCCTTATAGGGGCAAGCTTCTTCCGGAAGTAGAGCCAGGACTTCATCGCTTTCATATTCATCAACAAAGTCAGGTTCACCTTCAAAACGCATTTCCGGATCGAAGTCGCGGAAGCCTTCATCTTCATCAAAGACGGGAGCGTCAGCAGGGCATTCCTTCTTCAAAAGTTTCAGGACCTGGTCAAAGGGCTTTTCCAGAGGAACCTTGAACTTCATCTTCTTGCCGGTGGTAGGATGAATCAGTTCAATCTTCACAGCCTGCAGCAACTGGGCGGGAGCGATTTCCAGAACCTTTTCAGCCACTTCACGGAGAAGGGGCTGCACGCGGTTCAAGCAACCATCGCGACCATCATACAGCGGGTCACCGACAACAGGATGACCCATATAACGGCTATGGACACGAATCTGATGAGTACGTCCAGATTCCAGCTGCAGTTCCAGAAGGGTTGCAAAGGCAAAGAACTTCTTGGCTTCAAAATGGGTACGGCTTTCCTTACCGCCATCCACCACAGCCATCTTCAAGCGGTTGCGGGGATTACGTCCGATGGGAGCGTCAATGGTTCCTTCCAGGTCACGGGGGCTACCCCACACCAAAGCATTATAAGTACGATGGAGAGTGCGGGTTTCCAGCTGGTGAGCCAAGTGACGGTGAGCGTTATCGTTCTTAGCCACAACCATCAAACCCGGAGTATCCTTATCCAGACGATGGACAATGCCCGGACGGAGAGCGCCATTCACCGTAGAAAGGTTTTCCTTGAAATGGTACAGAAGACCGTTGGCCAGAGTACCATCCTTAACGCCAGCACCGGGATGAACCACCAGATTACGAGGCTTGTTAATCACGACGATATCATCATCTTCGTAGACGATATCCAGAGGAATATCCTGAGGTTCCAAGGTGGATGCTTCCTTCTCGGGAATTTCACCACAGACCACCACCATGCCCGTTTCCACACGGAAGTTTTTGGGAGTAGGAACCCCACCCACCTTCACGTCGCCGGCAGCAATCATCTTCTGCACATCAGTGCGGGAAACATTTTCCAGAACGCTCGTCAGGAACTTATCGATGCGTTCACCATTCTTCTTTTCGTCTACAAGATAATTCATAATTCTTCGGCCTTATTTTTCTTCAGTAGCCTGTACGGATGCAGCAGCCTTTGCTGCCTTCTTGGCTTTTTCCTCTTCCTTGATCTGCTTATGCAGTTTCTTCAGGATGAAGGGAGAAAGAAGGACAAAAGCCACGCCTACGGTCACGAAGGAATCCGCCACATTAAATGTGGGGAAACGGGTCATAATAAAATCAGGCAAGTCGCAGTCAATAAAGTCTACCACCATCTGCAGACGCATGCGGTCAATGAAGTTACCGATGGCACCGCCAATAATCATGACAATGCCAAGGCGGCTCAGATAGTCACGCTTATCGATGGACTTGTAAAACCAGAACAGCACCACTGCGGCCACAATGGAAATCAGCAGGAAGAAAAGCCAAGGCGGCAAGAAGGGCATCAGGTCCTGAGGGCGGCTGCTAAAGGCCGCTCCCTTATTGAACACCAGCTGAAAACGAATGAACTCGCCCACCACATTGATGATATCATGATTAGGAGCACCCGTCTCATTGGAAAAGCGGGACAAGGCCCAAAGCTTGGTAAGCTGGTCAGAGACAATGCTGAAAATAATGACTGCAATATGGAACGGCAACTTGTTATAAAACTTCATTAAATCCTCTAGATTCTTCGACTACGTGCTTCGCACTCCGCTCAGAATGACATTACGCAACATACTTAACACTTCGCTCAGAATGACAACTAGGAGTGAACCTCACTATATCTCTTGTCGATCCACTTGTCGCTGTAGAAATGCTTCATGGTGGATTTCACAATCTGCTTCACGGTGTCGCGGGTAATCTTCACCTTCTTGTCGGAGGCGAAAATGCTGGAACCATCACCGATCAACTTCATGTTCTCGGCGGCCATGAACAGCGGCCACAGGCAGAAGAGACGGGTGCGCATCTTGATGTTTGGAATGAGCTTGGTATAGGCGATGGCGTCGTCCAGATGTTTCCATGCCTTCTGGACCAGTTCACCCATAACGGCCGCACGACGTTTTTCAAAGTCGGCGCGATCCTCCGCAGACATTCCAGACAGTACATCATTCCCCACGAACATATCATAGGAATGAGCGAAGCCATACTTGCGGCAAATTTCTTCGGGTACGAAACAGACTCGACGTTCGGAGTCCTCGCGGCAGTCCTTCACGATGTTGGCGATCTGGAGAGCAAGGCCAAAGCTTACATCCAGCTTCTGCATTTCCGCCTTACGGACATCGTTAATAAAGCAGGTGTCTGCGGCAAACAAATGCGTAAGGAGTTTTCCTACAATACCGGCCACATAATAGCAGTATTCATCCAAATCACCTACAGATTCCAGAGTAAACCATCCGGAGCTTAAGGCAGCTTCCTGACGCTTGGCGAACTTGGCCATACCACCGCACATTTCGATGGTCACGTCACGAACGGGAGCGGCATACACTTCCGGCAGTTCCTTCAGCAACGGAACCACCACATGAGTATGCAGGCACAAATCAAAATAAGGTTCCGTAGCCCGAGCACGCCAGCTAGCAGGGAGGGCATCTTCAAAAGCGCTAACGGCCTCGTCCTTCAACTCCGCAGTCTTAAAAATACTGGCGAATTTATCCAGCAGGGCCTCTTTTTCAGAAGCATTCATGTCCGGATCGTCTTCCACCGTATCCGCGATTCTAAGATACAGGTACGCCAGGAGAATGCTCTTGTGGAGCTTACCCTTAAGCGCATTAATATTCAGGGCAAAAGTTCTAGAAACCTTCAACAGAATATCTTCGGAATAAGCCCACGCCTCCTTTCCGGAAAGCACGGCCTCGCCCACTCCAGCCTGTTCAAGAATATTAGCCATACATGGTCTCCGCATAGACATCAGGTGGAATCTTCTTGGTTTTGCTCATCAGATACACCATCTCCCACAGGCGGCCCTTGGATTCCGCTTCCTTCAGCTTCTTGGTGAAGCTCCAGATCGTTCGATTCTGAACATCCGTTTCACTGCGGAAATCTCCCTTACTTTCACTTTCATAACGCACCCTGCGATATTCCAGGAAGTAGGCGTTGCGATACATGTTAGCGGTACTCTTCTTCGCAATTTTGCAAAGAATCACCCCCACGATCAAGAACAGCGGAGATACGGCAAAACCATAGAACCATTCCAAATCCGTCCAATTATAAATCACCCAAATGGCAGGCAAGGCGGAAACGGCAGCCATGACCAGGGTAAAAATCAAGTCAAAAAGCTTGAAATAGGAACGAACTCGTGGAACATAGGCCCACTTTTGGCCATTTTTCACCAGTTTTTTCATGTACAGGGGGTAAGACACCCTATGAAACCAGAAATAGAGACCCACCCAAAAAAGAACCGGGATCCAAAACCAATACGTCAAAGTATCCAAAATTTCCATAACGAAGCCAAATATAGAAATTGGAAAGAGGGTCCTGGGGAACACAAGGTTCAGTAAGGGGTTAAAAGGTGCTCAAACAAGTAACTCATTATGTATCAACGAGATACAATGTCATTACCATGTAAAAAAAATGTTTTTTTTCACCTTCAAGGGTCAAACTTATCAACAATTTACTCAACTTTTACTACATTTGGTATCCAATTGTTGATAGATTTGAATTCAGCGACTTGCTGAACTAGGAAGAGGGAAATACCATGTCCGTCGAATGGGAAAGATGTTTGAATTATCTCCGTGGAATGCTTTCTGACACGGTCTATAAGACCTATTTTGCTCAGACCAAGCTCTCTAGCCAGACCACTGGCCACGCCGTAATTTCTGTTCCCAATGGACTGGACGTAGGCGTCTATGGCGCTTACAAGGCTCTGATTGGTCTCGCCTGGAAGGAAGTGAGCCATGAAGAAGGCGCCATGGAATTCGATTTCCAGCAGCAGGAAGCCGCTGTCCAGCAGTCCGCTTCCCAGAATACCTTCAAGGATTTTGTTAAGCCCAGCGTTCCCCTTTCCGGCAGTTTCCGTTTTGAAAACTTCGTGCCCGGCGACAAGGCCCAGCTGGCATTCAACGCAGCTCTCGCAGTTGCACGCAATCCCGACGGAACTCAGTACAACCCGCTGTTCATCTACGGTTCTTCTGGACTTGGCAAGACTCACCTGCTCCAGGCAATCGGTAACTACATCCTGGAAGAAGACCCCACCAAGCGAGTTTGCTACCTGACTTCCGAAGACTTTTCCCAGCAGTACATGAAGTGCCTGCGCGAACAGCGCATCACCGAGATGAGCGACTTCTACCGCAACGAAGTTGATATCCTGCTGGTGGACGACATTCAGAACTGGACCGGCAAGAACGAAACCCAGAATGAATTCTTCCTGATCTTTAATGCACTGCATCAGGCAGGCAAGCAGATCGTTCTCACCTCCGACGCACCTGCAGCAGAAGTGAAGAACCTTTCCGACCGTCTGGTGAGCCGTTTCGCCTGGGGTCTGACCGTCGATATTCAGCCTCCTGACGTAGAAACCCGCGAAGCCATTCTCCACAAGAAGGCCGAGGAACGTCATCTGGAAATCAGCGACGACATCCTTCACTATCTTGCAGAAAACATCGCAAGTAACGTCCGCTGCCTGGAAAGCGCCATCATCAAGCTCACCCTTCAGTCCAGTTTGATGAATCACGATATTGACATGAACATCGCCCAGAAGGTGGTTGCAGAAATCGCTCCTACCCTCCGTCGCCGTGTTAGCCTGGACGCCGTACTTCACGCCGTCTCCAAGCATTACGAAGTTCCCGAAGCAAAGCTTATTGAAACGGGCCGCGGCACCAAGGAAATTTCCAAGGCACGTCAGGTAGCCATGTACCTCATGCGCGAATGCTCCCCCATCAGCCTTCAGAGCATCGGTTCCCGCTTTGGCGGTAAGGACCACTCCACTGTGGTTCACGCCATCAAGAGCATCAAGAAGGAAATGGAAACAGACCCCAGCTTCGCTCGCTTGATTGAAAGCTTAAAGAATTCAATCCACGATTAAATCTTTTCAAGATTAAGTCATGAAATGAATAAACGAAAAATCGAGGTTTAAAACCTCGATTTTTTTACAGCTGATCCTGAGTTTCCTCAGGAGGACCGTCATTATTTCTTTTTTGATTTCTTGGACTTTTTCTTGTCCTTTTTGGACTTCTTGTCCTTTTTCTTCTTGGCGGGCTTTGCCTTTACGGGAGCTTCTTCCTCATCATCGTCATCGTCTTCCCAGCCAGCGGACACGTCTCTTGCAGGGGCGGGAGTTGCAGGTGCAGCTTCTGCAGGATTTTCTTCCTTGAGGAGTTCAGCTTCTGCCTTGGCAGCTTCTTCTTCAGCCTGCTTGGCAGCAAGTTCGGCCTTCATAGCTGCTTCGCGAGCCTTTGCTGCATTGGCACGAATCTGTTCGGCCTTTTCCTTCATTTCCTTGATCTTGCCTTCCTTGACGGCAGCCATAGCAGCAGAATCGCCCTTAGTGGCAGCAGAATCAAGCTTAGCGATAGAATCACGGACAGAAGCCGGAATCAGAGAATCAGCAGGCAGTTCCGGGCAGAGCAGGTCGACACCACCCTTGGTGCCATCCCAACATTCCATCTTGCCGCTGAACTTACCCATCTTATAGGAGCCCCACTGGGTCTTGCGGATACGTTCTGTATGGCAAACAGTCTCACCCGGCATCCACTGGTAGCAGGTGTCCTTGATGGCCCAGAAGGTAAAGAGGCCGTTAGGCAGGCCGTTGTGGTACACACCACCAAAATCACCGAAGTCCACAAAGCCTTCCAGCTGGTTGGCATTAAAGGTCAAGGTAATCTTCTTCTTCTTGAAGGGATTGTTCACCGTCATACGACCGTGAATACCATCGCGCTTCAGGGGGACATCAGCCATCACAAAGCCGTTATCGGCAATGATGTGTGCCATACCATCCTTAAAGTTCTGCTTGTAAGGCACTTCAAGATGCTTGAAGTAGTAATTCTTGTCGCTACCGTCCTGAACGCTGGACTTGTAGAAATAGGACTTGCCTTCTCGCATGCCGTTCTTGTGGTTGGAAGTCCAAATGACCTGTCCCCACTTGGAATCCTGCTGTCTCGGGTAGGAAGGATCGTTCAAGTAACCGATTTCTTCGCCCTGAAGACGGCCTTCCTTGTCCACATGACGGAGGTTTTCCTTATAACCATTGAAGGAGAAGCCCGTCAGTTCGCCGTTATCCAGACAGCGGATATCGCTATAGTCCGTAAAGCGACCCAAGGCAGAGGGCACCATCTTCTTGGGCATACCGGAGAAAGCAAAGTTTTCCGGATGGAGGCGGTTATCTACAGGTGCATTGGGACGTTCATGAATATTGAAGAAACAGCTAATATCATCAGCCTTTTCGGCATTCTTCTCGTAATATTCGCCAAAGGGAGTTGCCTGCCAGCCATCACCGTCAAAACTGGTAGCAATGGAACCTTCCATCCTGTGGCCCATGCCAAAGTCTCTCAAGGTAGCAGTTGCGGACTGAACATAGTCAATGCACTGCTTCATAGCCATTTCGTTACTGCAGGACTCACCGGAGCAGTCCGTTACACGAGGCTTTGGGATACTGAAAACCTTGGTCACCTGCTTGGGTGTGCCAGCTTTTTCACTGACTCGGTAGCAACCACAAACATTCACATCCTTCTTGTCGGCACCAATACGGGTACGTTCCGAGGGGATAATATTAGAGGGTTTTTCCAACCAGCAGTCAAAATATTCCGATGGAGCCTCCCCAGCAGCAAAAATACTGGAAGAAGCTGTCAGAGCAAAGGCACATGCAATTTTCAGGAAATCGAATTTCATACCCGGAATTTAACTATTAATGGGCTATCTGTCTTCTTAATTTATCTTTACGAAGCCTTAACGGGCCTCCTGCAGGACTTCCAGGACCAACTTTTCCACCATTGCTTCGCTAGGAGCACCACTCCAAACCTGCTTGATATAGCCATTTTGGTCCAAAAGCATCAAAGTTGGCACCGCACGGATGCCATAACGACGCCATAAATCCTGAGATGCATCCCTATAAAGGGGATAGGGAGAGGCGTGTTGACCATAAAAGGCGTTCAAGGTGTTCAAATCTTCGCTAGAAATGCCAATGACTTCAAGTCCATCCTTGGAATGCTTGTTGTAAACGCTAGCAAGAACCGGCAAGGTCTTGCGACAGGGGCCGCACCAGGTTGCCCAGAAATCCAGGAGGGTTGCCTTTGGCTTTTCCTTACGTTTTGAAGAGTTCTGGTAGAAATTCTCCCCAAATTTCGCAATTTTGCTTCCGATGGCAGAACCAGTAAGGCTGCTAATATCATCGGGACGGTCCGTCAGCTTCACCTTCAGGGAAAGTTTCTTATCAGCGCGAACTACGTCCAGCTTGATGGTCTGTCCAGCCTTGCCCTTGGAAACTGCATCCTGAACTTGAGAAATATCCGTCAGAACCTTTCCCTGAATGCCAACGATCAAGTCATCCGCCACAACACCTGCGGTAAAGCAGCCTGACTCCGGATGGACGCCAATAATGCGAAGGGCCAGATGATTCTCATGAGTGACACGCTTGAAGGTAGCCCCCAGCCAGGGGGTGGCACATACATAGGAAGCAAGCAGAAGCAATAATACCGAAAGTCTTTTCACGTTAAAACCTCTAAAAGCAGATTCTGATTCAAGTTCAGAATGACGTAAAAATCTAGAAGAAGAATACCCCGAAGGATAGATTTGCAATAAAGTGCGTCGTCCTTCGAACCACACTGTCCTCGTCATGATCACTATAGGAATCCGTCAACAGGTAGGAAGCCCTCACTTCCAGGCGGCAGAGAAAGTCCGCATTTTTCAGGAACATGAAATCACGTCCATAGCCAACGGAAATTCTGGGCGGGAACTTCCCTTCCCCATCCGTTTCAAAATATGTTCCAGACAGGCCGATTCTGAGGAAGTCATCATGGCCAGACTCTTCCAGGCCGGTGATGAAGAAAAACCTCCAATTCAACCCTACTTCGTACATTTCCCCACCAAACAGGGTCCCAGCGAATAAATCCAGCGAGTGATTTTTATGAATTCGATATTCGCCCGATAGATCCAGCCCTAAGTCCGGAGAATTGAGGTAAAAACCTAAGTCAGCCCCAACGCCTAAACGCAAGGGGGAAATCTCCCGAGTATTCTTCTGGGCAGGAATGTCTTCTTCCAGGAAATAACCTGCGAAGGCGGAAACGCTAAAAGCAAGAATGAACAGAAGTAGTCTCAACCTGACCCCCTAAGGCAAGATTACTGAAGCTTGGTGACCTTCGGATTACGGTCATCGTACTCCTGCAAACTCCTGTAGCCTTCTTCTGCAAGAGCCACTTCCAGTTCCTTACGCATGGCATGAGCAGCCATCCAGCGGAAAGCTACCACAGAGTAGCACTGTACAGCATCCACGCCCATCTTGATCAGGTCGTAAATCTTGAAACCATGGTCAATACCACCACAGGCAATAACACTCATCTGGGGGTAATGTTCGCGAATGTACTTCACGTTCCACATCATGTTTTCGTAAAGGGGGCGGCCAGACATACCACCGCAGTCACCATCGGCACGAAGGGGCGTCAAGTTTTCAAACTTGGTCTGGACAGGAAGTTCACTCATCTTCTTGGTGGGATAAGTATTTCCCACCACAACGCCGTTCACGCCACAGCGGACCAGCATGTCCATAATGTTCACCAGGTGACGTTCGGAAAGATCCGGGCTGATCTTGGCATAAACAGCCTTACGAAGAGTCTGGGAATTGCGGAACTTCATAATCTCTGAAAAGATCTTTTCCGTCAGGGTCAAGTCCATATCCACGCGGGATTCGCCCGTATTGGGGCAGCTCACGTTGATTTCGATATAGTCGCCAGCCTTGTAGGCAATGGAGAAACTTTCCACCACGTCCTTCAGCTTTTCGTTTTCGTCAGTAAGACCCGGAGTTTCCGCCACGGAAACGCCTACGCACATGCCCACCTTGTGAGCCTTGGTCAACTGCTGGTCCACTCGCTTGGCAATCACTTCAACGCCTTCGTTGTTCAAGCCCATGCTGTTGTGAATGGCGCGGTCTTCTTCCAAAAAGCCGATACGGGGACGATGAGTATTACCTTCGCGATAATTGCGGGTAGCGGTACCCACAGAAATACCGCCAAAACCCATATTGGCGTAATCACAAATGCGCTTGGCGGTCTTGTTGGCACCAGCGGCCAGGATAATGGGACAGCCCAGGTACAGGGAATTGCTATGGTCCGGGAAAGAAATGACCCTCTTCAAATTCTTTTTCTTGGAAGGTCGACCGCTCATGAAGGGGATAATGGGAGCAAATCTTGCCACATGCTTCAGGGAATCGTGTCTAAATTCCGGATTGTTATGAAAAACCTTACGAATAAAAGCCAAAACTCGGTCGCTAAAGCGCAGATAATATTCGTGATTCACGCAATTAAAAGCCATTTTCGGGTTCCCTTATTTGTATCAAGTGACTTTAATCACCATTGGGGCTAAACTCTACTTACAAAAATATAAAATATATGGTTGTTAAATCCAAATGGCCCTTTCTTTACTATTTTCTATTAAGGAATATTTGATTATTTTGTGAATGAAAAGCTCTATGGATCAACAACTTAAGAAGACTGTACACGACAACATGGCAAGCTACATCGACCGCTTGTCCAGTCTCGTGCGTATTCCCTCCATCAGTTTTGACAATTTTGATCAGAAATACGTGCTGGATAGCGCTGAAGCCGTCAAGAAAATGTTCGAAGAAGCAGGCCTCAAGAACATCCAGTTCCTTACTCCAGAAAGCGGCCGCCATACGGTATATGGCGAAAGTTTGACCTCCCCCGACAAGCCCACCATCCTGCTGTACGCCCATCACGATGTGCAGCCCCCCATGCGTGAGCACCTGTGGAATACGAAGCCTTTTGAAGCCACCCTCAGCGCCGATGGGGAACGCCTTTACGGCCGCGGTACCGCCGATGACAAGGCTGGCATCATCACCCATCTGGCAGCCCTCGAGCTGGTACGCGCCTCAAAGAAGGATCAGGGACCGAACCTGAAGTTCATTATCGAAGGCGAGGAAGAATCCGGAAGCGCAGGCTTTGCTCAGATTCTCAAGGAACATGCCGCGCTCCTGAAGTGCGACGCCGTAATCGTAGCGGACCTGGGCAACTTCGCCCGCGGTACCCCCTCCATTACCACCACCCTTCGTGGTATGAGCGCCGTTTCCGTAGAATTGAAGGCAACCAAGGCCCCGCTCCACTCCGGATCCTGGTCCGGCCCCATTCCTGACGTCGGGCAGGTCCTTTGCCGCATCATTGCAAATCTTACCGACGGTAAGGGCAACATTCTTATTCCCCACTTCGAAGACGGTCTTGTACCCCCTACAGCAGAAGAACTGGCATCCTACAAGAGCCTGGGCATGACGGAAGAAATTTTCCGTAACGATGGCGGCGTACTGTCGGAAACAAAACTCCTGGTTCCTGAAGATGAAATTCTCCTGGCCAACTGGCGTAGACCCTCCATTACGGTTACCGCCATGGAAGTGGGCAACCGCAAGAACGCCGGCAACGTGCTGCAAGACAGCGCCTATGCCCGCATCGGTATACGTCTTGCTCCCGGCATGGACGCAGACCGCTGCACCGACTTGCTGGTAGACTTTATCAAGCAGCAGGTACCATTTGGTATCACCTGCGAAATTACAACGGAAGACGGAGCCAATCCCTTTGTGACGGACACCAGCCATCCTTTCTTTAAGCTGATGAGCGAGTCCATGGCTACCGCCTACGAAAGCCCCACCAAGTTCATTGGCTGTGGCGCAAGTATTCCTGGAGCAGAACTGTTCCGCAACACCTTCGGCAACATTCCCATTCTCCTTACAGGCTTGGAAGATCCGGAATGCAATGCCCACGGCGAAAACGAAAGTCTTTACCTCCCCGACTTTGAACGAGGCATTCTTGCAGAGGCCCTGTTCTTTGAGGGATTATCCTAGGAGGCCGCTATGAAGAAACGTCTTGTCGTACTGACTGGCGCAGGCATTAGCGCAGAATCCGGACTCCGCACATTCCGCGGTAACGACGGTATGTGGGAACATGAAAACATTGAAGACGTCTGCACCCCTCGCGGCTACCAGCGTGACCGCAAGCGAGTGAAGGATTTCTACAACTTCCTGCGTAGAGGTCTGGCAGACCATCAGCCCAACGCAGCCCACAAGGCTCTGGTGGAACTGGAACGCCGTCTTGGCGATGAATTCCTGCTGGTGACCCAGAATGTGGATGACCTTCACGAACGTGCAGGCAGCCGTCAGGTACTCCACATGCACGGCTCCCTCAAGAGCTTAAGCTGCGAGAGAAATCCCGTACACCGCTTTAACTATTATGAAGATGAAACCATGGACACCATCTGCCCCTTCTGTGGAGCCATGAGCCGTCCGGACATCGTCTTCTTCGAAGAAACTCCTCACTACATGGAAGAAATCCAGCAGGCTCTTTCCGAATGCGAAGAATTCGTCTATATCGGAACCAGCAGCGTGGTCTATCCTGCGGCAGGCTTCAAGAGCTATGCACATTCCCACGGAGCAAAGGTTACCTGCCTGAATCTGGAAGTTCCCGCTTCCGATCCCTACACGGACGTAAGCATCCAGGGCAAGGCAACGGAAATCGTTCCCAAGTGGTGCGAAGCGTTTAAGTAGTTATGAAATACGAATTATGATTTATTAAGGGACTGCGGTGAATCCGCGGCCCTTTTCGTTATGTATTGAAATTACGGATTAAAGCAGAAGGCGCAGTGTCCGTCTTTTTCCGCCTTCGGGGGAAGTTCCGTAGAGCGGCACTTGGCCTGAAGTTCGGGAGAGCCCTGCATGCAGCGCTCGCAGCGATCGGCGAAGCGGCAGCCCGATACAAAGTCCCGAGGGTGCGGAACAGAACCGGGAATGGACTTCAGGTTCTTCATCTGGCTATGGCTTTCGGGAATAGCGGCCAGCAAGCCTCTCGTATAGGGATGGAGCGGATCGTTAATGACGTCATCCACACCGCCCATCTCCACAATGCGACCTGCATACATGACAGCCACGCGATCGGCGTACTGAGAGACGATACCCATGTTATGAGTAATGAGAAGAACTGCGGTACCGGACCTGGAGGCCATCTCCTTCAGAACGGCAAGAACTTGAGCTTGGACCGTCACATCCAACGCAGTGGTCGGTTCATCGGCGATAATCAGTTTGGGATTAGCCAGCAGCGCCATGACGATACACACACGCTGGAGCATGCCACCGGAAAGCTCGTGAGGATAGGAATCCAGCACACGTTCCGAATCGGTAAAGCCTGCAGACTTCAACTGTTCTCGAATGGTATCGAGAGATTTGCAGACTTCCAACAGCTGCTTCTTGATGGATAGAACAGGATTCAAAGCCTGCATGGGTTCCTGGAAAATACAGGCAATTTCGGACCCGCGGATTCTCTGTAATTCTGTAAGAGGAAGCTTCGCAAGGTCAACAGATCCCTCGGCTTCGCTCGGGATGACATGAGAGGATTCGCTCGGGATAACATGAGAGGATTCGCTCGGGATGACATCTGCGTTAAACAGGACTTCGCCGTCCACAATCTGGGCGCTGGGCTGCGGGAGCAAGCGCAGGATGCTCATGGCGGTCACGCTCTTGCCGCAACCGGACTCCCCTACCAGGGCAAAGAATTCACCCTTGTGGATATCGAAGCTGACACGATCCGTCACCTGCAAGGGAGTTCCTTCCTTGCAAACGAAAGCACCCTTCTTGCCCTTAGAAAAACCAAAGGCAACAGACAAGTTCTTTACCGAAAGGACTTTACTCATATCGATCTCCGGACTTGGGGTCCATAGCATCGCGGACGCCTTCCCCAACGAAAGTGGTCAAGAGCAAAGTCACGAAAAGAGCAAGAACCGTGCTGACAGAAATCCAGGGAGCGTAAAGATTGTTCAATCCCTGGCTCATAAGCTCGCCCCAACTAGGTGTGGGAGGCTGCAGGCCAAAACCCAAGAAGTCCAGGGAAGTCAAGCTACCGATACCGCCAATAAGGGTAAAGGGGAACAAGGTCACCACCGGGGTCATGGCGTTGGGCAGAATTTCCTTAAAGAAAATATGACGATGGGAAAGTCCCAGCACCTTGGCTGACTGGACGTAAGTCATATTACGCAACTTCAGGAATTCCCCACGCATGTAGTAACTGAGGGAAATCCAGTTGAAGGCTGCCATAATGAGGATCAAAAGCCAGAAACTGCGACCGTAAATACTACCGATGAGAATCACCACGTAAAGCATAGGCAGCGAAGACCAGATTTCAATCATACGCTGCATACCCGTATCCCAGAACTTCCCGAGGTAGCCTTGAATACCGCCAATGACAATGCCTAGGAACGTTCCCAGCAAAGTCAGCAGCAAACTAAAGCTAATGCAAATTCTAAAGCCATGAATCAATCGGGAAAGAACATCACGTCCATTGCTATCTGTGCCCAGCCAGTGCTTGCCGCTGGGAGCGTAAGGCGGAGTTCCATCATCATCCAAATCCGCCTTCAAAGGATCGTGAGGAATTGGCGGCATGATGGTCCAGATATCATCGCAGTTGGAACCGGTAAAGCCATCCGCATGGCATTCATCAGCCTCTGCAATTAGGAGCGCATAATCCGGTTCCGTATCGTAAGTTCCACCAAAATCCTTTTCGCTATAGCGGGCGAAGGCAGGGAAATAGGACTTTCCGTTGGAGCTCATGTAAAGCGGTTTGTCGTTTACAGTCCAGGGGCTGGTCAAGGAAAGGAGGTAAGCCACCACCAGGACGATCAAGGACCAGAAGGCACGCTTATTCTTGCGGAAGCGCTTCAGTCTGTTTTTCGTTTCTGTGGTCAAGCGAATTTTCATGAATTCCCAATATAGTTATTTCACGCAACGGACGGAAAAACCAAAGTCCTTAGGCTTGCTAGTATAGCTGAAGGCCATGGACTTGTTGGTCAGATACCACACGCGAGCATTCCCCGCCCCGATTCCTTCCAGCTTATCGTCGGAGGTCCAGAAGAAGGCGAATTTTTCCAGGTTACCGTAAGTACCATCGTCAAAGCGGTTGCCTGCGGCCATGGCGCTGAACTTTAGCGTATCGTTGCCATTGGTATTGCCTTTCCAGCCGTAAGTCGTCTTGACTAAATAACCGGCGTTGAAGTCCGCACCGGCAGCAGTCCAGAGTGATTCAAAATCGTCGTGAGAGGGCAGGTGGAAACCTGCGGGGCACGCAACCTGGGCGGCATCCCAAGTGTACAGCCTGCCATAGGCTTCGCAATTGTTGTCATCATCTTTCAAGCAGAAACTACCTTCGGAGTTATAGTTCAGATTGTCACCAAGCCAGGTCTTTCCTGCGATTTTAACGGTTCTATAAACCTGCTTGTCGCGCGGATCCTTCACCTCGTTTTTCTTGGCCGCCTTGGAAGCACCGAACGAAAGAACCGGAAGCATCAAAAAAAGAACTAATATACAGCATAAAGACTTCATTCCCATGGGCTACAATATAATTATTGCGGCGCCACAATTTCTCGCACTATGCTATATTAGTGCAGTATAAAACCAATAGGAACTACTGAGTGCGCAGACAAGACAACCAGCGAAATCGTGGAAACGCCCTGGAATTCAACCGTGGGCTCGACAGTGAGCACGCCGACGAATTTACCGAATCCGAGAAGCCCCGCAAATCCCGTGGGGAAAGAGGCCTGAAGGAAAATAAGGTGGAAAAGGAACGTTGCATCCTGATCGGAATCGCAACTCCCAAGGTTCGCCCCTGGCTTGCCACAGAACAGCTGGCGGAACTAGGCCGACTTGCAGAAACCGCCGGTGCAGAAGTCGTCCAGAGTTTTTTGCAGCGCGTCCAGCAGTTCAACGCAGCAACGCTGATTGGTGAAGGCAAGGTGAACCAGGTCAAGATTGCCCTGGAAGAAAACGATGCCAAGATGGTGGTGTTTGACGATGACCTTTCTGGTTCCCAGGTGCGTAACTTGGAAGCACGACTTCCCGGAATAAAAGTTTTGGACCGTACCGGTCTTATTCTGGATATCTTTGCAAAGCATGCAGTTACTGCCGAAAGCCGCCTTATGGTGGAAGTGGCACAGTTGCAGTACATGATGCCCCGCCTAACAGGTGCGTGGACTCACCTTTGCCGCCAGCACAACGGCGGTATCGGAACGAAAGGTCCTGGTGAAACCCAGCTGGAAACGGACCGCCGACTGATTCGTAAAAGAATTCAGGAACTGAAGAAGAAGCTGGAAAAAATTGAAGACGCCCGAGAAAGCCAGGCAGAGAATCGCAGTGACATTTTCCATGTGGGTATCGTCGGCTACACCAACGCAGGTAAGTCCACTCTTACCAACCGTATGACAGGCGCAGATGTCTATGTGGAAGACAAGCTGTTTGCCACTTTGGACAGTACCACACGCAAGCTGTTCCTGGATGGAGAAAGCATCATTTTGTCCGACACCGTGGGATTTATCCGCAAGCTGCCTCACAATTTAATCGAAACCTTCAAGAGCACCCTTGGGGTAGCCGCCCACGCCGACTGTATCCTTGAGGTGGTAGACGGTAGCGCACCCGACTACAGGGAACATCTGGAAGTGACCCACAAGACGCTGGAAGGGATCATCAGTCCGGAAACGCCTAGACTCCGCGTATTCAACAAGGTGGAAGTCTGCGATGAAGAACGTCGAAAGGAACTGTCGGAAAATTATCCCGAAGCCATTCAGGTCAGTGCCCGAGAGAATATTGGCATGGAACGTCTGAGAGAAGCGTTCAAGGAACAGCTGGCCACCTGGCACAAGAAGCGCGAGGCCCAGGCCGCGCAAATCAAGGAGGTGGTTGAATCGCCCTGGCCCGCCCATCCGGCAGAAAGCGTTTCCGACAAGAGTTTTAACAGCAAGCGTGACGAAGACTGGCGCGAACCAGGAATTTACGATGAATAGCTAGATCCCCGGTCAAGCCGGGGATGACATTGAATATGAATAAAGAAGAATTGAAAGAAAAATATGGCAAGAAGCGCGTGCCTCACCAGTGGCGCGGTACAGATTTCATCTCCGCACAGATTTGTACCTTCTTTGGCTCCGGCATGAGTCCCAAGGCTCCCGGCACCATGGGAAGCCTGGCTGCAGCCATCGTCGCCTACCCTATGGCATTGCTGTTTAGCAAGTGCCCCTGCTTGGACATTTCCATTCCCCTCGGGAACCTGACCATCAATTTCGCTTTTCTCGCAGCCGCCCTCATCGTCTTTTTTGCTGCAATACCTTTCGTAAAGAAAGCAATGAACGACACCCAGACGGAAGATCCGGGCTGGATTGTCATTGACGAAGTGTGCGGAATCTTTATGACATTTGCCTTTGTCAGCAGTTCCGCCCTTCTGGCAGCCCCCTGGCTGTTGGCAATTGGATTTGGACTATTCCGCTTCTTTGACATTCTGAAGCCTCTGGGCATCCACAAGTTCGAAGCTTTCCCCGGCGCTTGGGGCGTGATGGCTGATGACCTGTTAGGCGGCGTCTACGCAGGTATTCTCATGGGCGTCATTGCCGCTATTACGTTTTAATCACTCAGCTTCTAGCGGATAATCAAACTGTATGGCCCTATGGGTCGCAATCTTATCGAACTTGATTTCGTAATAGAAATTCTCGGCGTCGATGCCAACGATGGTACCGGCGCCCATAATTTTATGGACCACACGGTCCCCCTCGGCAAACTTCGCCACGGGAGCCTTCTTGCCGGAAACTCCGTCTACTCCGGAATCATCTAGATTCAGGCCCTCTCCCAGCTCGCGATTGCGATCCACTTCCGCAATATGCTGCTTGGCAGCCCGATACCATTCGTCGCTAAATCCCTGGACAATATCCAGATCATCCATGTTCATTTCCAGCAGGAATCGGGATGGATAACGGCATTGCACGTCACCGCCGGCGCTATCCTCGGAATCGCTCATGCAGAGAACATTTTCCGCACGGGTCAAGGCCACGTAAGCTAGCCTGCGTTCCTCTTCCAGCTGGACCTTGTTCTTCACACGCTTCACCGGGAAACAGCCCTCGTTCAGGCCGCACACAAATACGTAGGGGAATTCCAGACCCTTGGCGTTATGGATGGTCATGAGCTGAATCTTATTCTTGCGATCTAAGGTTAGTGAGCCCGCCGAACCACCGTTCCCTTCGGCAAGCTCAGGGACCTGAGAATCCACATCCGCGTTAGTGAACAGCACGATATTTTGCAGGTACTCATCCAGAGTAGCGTCTTCCTCGAAGTTCTTCTCGAATTCCATGACGCCCTGCTTTAATTCTGCCAGATTGCTGAGGCGATCATCGTCCCCATCCAGGCGGAGCATTTCCTCGTAGCCCGATTCACGAAGCATCTTGGTCAAGACATCGCTTACAGCCATATCCTTATAGGCGCTACGGTACTTTTCAATCAGCTGGACAAACTCCCCGACTTTCGTACGGGACATAAAGGCGGAACAATCCAGATCAGGCTTGACCGTTTCGTTTTCTACCGCGGCATCTTCGGCGGCAGCAGCCACATAAATTTCTAATAGGGCGTCGTAGAGATTAAGCCCGCGACTGGCAGCATAATTCTGGAGGATAGCCTGCTTCTTGGGGCCAAACATACGCTTGGGCGTATTTACCACACGCATAAAGCTTAAGTCATCGCCATACACCAATATACGCAGGTAGCAAAGCACATCCTTCACTTCCTGACGCTGATAGAAGCCAATCCCGCTATAAACCTTATAGGGAATCTCCTTACTCATCAAGGCTTCTTCCACGGAACGAGACTGGGAATGCATGCGGTACAAAACCGCAATGTCTTTGTAATCCACCCCATTTTCCACCGCCTGCTGGATGCGTTCAACGATCCATTCAGCCTCTTTGCGAGTATTCTTGGCGTGATAGAAAACAGGAGTCTTGCCGCCCGAGCGCATGGGGCGCAGCACCTTTTCAATACGGAACTCGTTATTCTTGATGACGGAATCAGGAACTTTCAAAATGCTGGGCGTAGAACGGTAGTTGTTCTGCAAGAGAATGGTCTTGCAACCCTCATGATGGCGGTCAAAATCCAGGATACGATTCACATCGGCACCACGCCAAGTATAAATGGTCTGGTCCGGATCCCCCACCACAAATAGATTCTTATGGTAGCTGCTTAACAGTTCCGCCAATTGATACTGCTGACCGTCAATATCCTGAAATTCATCCACCATGATATACATCATGCGTTTGGACCACTTCTCCAGCTTTTCCGGGAAACGCTTCAAGATATAAAGCGTCACTAAAATCAGGTCATCAAAATCCAGGGCAAAGTTTTTGCGCTGTTCGTAAAGATAGCGGTAATAAACCTTATGCCACTTGTCGGGCGCAGACTCAATCAGTTCCAGCAAGTCCTCCCCGTTCTTTTCCGCAAAGAGGGAAACGTAATCCGTCTCGTTGGCCTTGCGACCGCCAATAAAATCCATGACGCTACTGATCTTCAGGTCATTTAGATGCAGGCCCAGCTCGGCGTAGGACTTTTTCAGCAAAGCCTTCTGGTCATCTTCATCCAGGATCATGAATTCCTTGGGATAATTCAGGACATGAATATCCTCTCGCAGGAACTGAACGCAAAAGCCATGGAAAGTAGAAATGTAGCCGGAATCGTCACCCTTCAGCATAGTGCGGATACGGCTCTTCATTTCGCCCGCAGCCTTGTTGGTAAAGGTGACGCAGAGAATGTTGGATGGAGAAATTCCCAGCTCCTTGGCCAGGTAGAGGTAGCGCTGAGTCAAGGTACGAGTCTTTCCGGACCCCGCACCTGCAATCACACGAACAAAACCTTCGGTATTTTCTACAGCTTCCCGCTGTTCTGCATCCAACTTATTCATACTGCACAAAAATACACTTTTGTGCAGTATATGTCAAGGATTATTTAATGTCCTTCCCTCTACGTACGCCAATAATCGTGTCATCGGATTGGCGCAAGATAGTCTTTCCGTTCATCACTATTTTCAGTTCTAGTCGGGAGATATAGGCCCCTGTTCCCACAAGACGACCATCATCCGAACGCATGTTCCAAGCCAGGAACAGCCTGCCTTTGTTTTCCAAGCAGCCACGCTCTCCATACACAGAGGGATCGGAACACTTAATGCGGCCAGAAGTACCACCCACATAGTTACCAAGTTGGGTATAGTAATAAGTATGATAGACAAGAAAAACAGCATCGTCGGAAACCAAGGATTTAGAACCATTTCGGTATGACTCAATATTGAATTCATCTACCTCACCATTCTTAATGGCATTTACCAGAATCTGGTTCACACCTGCAGCAGCCAAATCCTTATCCAGGGCACCTGATCTCACCTGTTCAAAAATATCGGACTGGGTCACGGTGGAAATATTGCTCACTGTAATGACGGTATCCGTATTGGCGTCAATATTATTCTGAACCAGTCTAGAAATTATTTCCTGTTCCTCTGCAGGAATCATGGTTGAGTAATTCAATTCCGTAATGGATCCATCCATAATGGCCGTCACAGTAGCAGTACTGAAATTAAAGTTTTCCCCTACCACGCCGGTGCGAATATCAGAGAAAACCATTACCAAGGCCTCATCGGCGCTAATGGAAGTGATGGCGGTGTCATAAGTTGTAGTACTACCCAGTCTAGATTCAACAAAGGCGTCAAAAGCATTTACCGCATTCTGCGACTCTTCCATCATGATCTTTGCCATATCGAAATCCACCAGGCTCCCCTGAACACCCAAGGAGTCGCCAATTTGCTGAACGGTCTGACCATTATCTGCCACCAGGAAAGGCTGAGTAATCCGTTCGTTCTCAATAATTCCATAAGGGTCCTCGCCCACTGTAATCACACTAGGATTCTGATTTTTCAATTCCTGATCACCTGTGACTACAGCCCACGGGTTATTGGCATGGGGGCCATTTCCAACCAAGTCACGAACGTAATTCAATCCTAGAGCAAAACGAACTCGATCTCCACTAGTAGGCAGCACCATATCATCTGTTACAGAGCTATAAACCAGCACCATCTTACTTCCAAACCCAGTCTGAGCAGCAGGGGCTTCCGGTGTTTCGTTCACGCCCCCGCGCGTGCAAATAAATTCAAGAAGCGTAGCTATATTCTGTCGAGATTCTTCGGAAATAACTTCACTAAAGGTGAGGGAAAGGTATCGATTGCCATCATCCCCCTTGGTCTTTACAGCACTCAAGATAATCGGCCCCGCACCATCAGCAATAGGTTCATCTTCCTTATAGAAATGGCTCTTACTCCCGTTATCGGAATAGGTAAACCAGCTATTCAAGGAACCCGTATATAAGCCAGAAGAACCTCCCGTAAACTGACGGCTGCCAAATCCACAATTTTTCTCATTAGCACACATCGTAGGATTTACATCTTCTGCCAAAGCAATCAATTCCATTCCGTTCACGATTTTGAACTTTGTGGTGGTCATGAAGGATTCACCAAATGTAAACTGGATAGAATCTAAAACGGTTTTGCTATTGATAGCTCGGTCAAATTGAACATGAAGACTATCCACACGTCCATCTCCATTGCGATCATGCACAATAGCCTTCACTACCTGAGGTATAGGCGGTTCCGGGAAATTCAAGTTCTTCCAGACAGAGTTGCCTGCAGCAGCGCCCTTCGCCGTTAAAGTCACACCAGCAACAGGAGCATTAGCATGGACGTAGAAGGTGGCTCGACCATTGGAATCCAGATTGACGTAAGTGATTTTCTTTCCATCTTCAGCATCCAGAATATCAATGTTGGGATCAGAGAATGCCAGGTTGATTTTCCTGTTATAATTATTCACCGTAGCCCACTCTTCCAGGAAAGTTACGTTCACCTTATAGGTGGCATAAGCCCAGTCGCCAATTTGCAGCGTATCGCCAGAAACTTCCTTTCCGAGAACATTCCATTCTTCGCTTGCAAAAGCCACCGTAGGAATGTCATAGATAGGAACTACAATTTCAATTCGAGTAGACTGGCTAGGATCAGATTTCAGGGAAACTTCCAGGAAATAATGTCCCGGGACAAGAGCTCCAGCCGCCTTGATGGCCTCCACGTTAATACTAAACGTTGAGTCACTGGAAATCACGAGGCCACCATCGAAGTAAGAGCCCGGTTCAAACACAATGGGATTTACCAGATTTCCACCGGTCAATCTATAGTTGGATGCACCACCCGTAATGACAGTATCCTGGTTGCTTACATCGTTTCCACAGGCAAACTTGTTACGCTTATTAATCTGCCACACGTCATAGACAACCTCATCCCCTCTCTCTTCAGAGGTCACGAAAATGGAAGCATCCACCTGCAGATCGATAGACGTACGCATCTTGAAATTTGAAGATCCGGTATGGCGTTCCACGTAGAAAATGTGGAAATTGTATAGCTGTCCCGGGACCAGCTTTTCAGCGGGATTATTCTGTCCGATGGTGTCCAGATCTACGGCACCTGGAATCTGACCATGCTGACCGCCAATATCCACCACCAACTTGTTATTGATGAAAACCCACACGTCGTCATCACCCAGGAAATCAAAGTACTGTCCAGGCACATATTCGAAAGTAGCCTGAATCTTCATGGTAAATCCAAAATTATGCTTTCTTCCATCAGAGCCTCTCACCTGTTCAAAGTAAGGATTAGCAACGGTTCCTTCCGCGTCCAGGAACTTAAAATCATCCAGAAGGAACATACCGCCCTTATTGAACTCATTTCCTTCGGAAATATTATCCTTGGATACTTCCGCCAGCCAAAAACCTTCATCATCCATAGAGATGTAAAGGTCGCGGCAAGTCATATTGGTGAGAGTATTGCCATTTGCATCTACCGCCAGAGATTCCGGAAGAAACCATTCATTCAAGTGATTAGTATTCTTGCAATTTGTAGGGAACGGATCAGCCATTACCGGTACACCGTTTGCGCCCAATTCACGTTCCACCATACCACCCATGTATTTGTAGACGGAATCGCCATACACTCTGGAAGCGGTAAAATTAGAACCAGCTCTATCGCCACTATTGCACCCACCGGAACCAAAGTCCGCGCTGATTCCATTGGCAGGATCGCCATTCTTGCCAGCGCCATTGCCATCACCCTTGTCTCCGTGGAGCCAGTCGAACATGGTTACCGGGAATTTTTTCAGAGGGCAATCCCCCAAAACCCCAGGGAACTGGGAAAATTGGGAAGGAGCGCCGGTCTTATACCCCTGTACCCAGACAGTATCCGTCAGAGCGGCTACAGAATCCAGGACAATTTCAGTAGCAATGGTCGGCTCATCCAAAGTCATACCTTCGGAACCCACATAATTTCTACCGACGGTCTGCTTGAAATACACCTTTAGGCCATTAGCGGGGACAGTCACATCCGCCTTGAACCATCCACAGTAATTTTTGAGGGAAGTCATGGTAGCAACAGAGTCGCCATCCACAAACAAAACCGCATTTGTGTTGCTCCATGGAGTATAAAACGCGATGGTTTTTGACGTTTCAGAAGAAGTTTCCGCACCCGTTGCCAAGCCAAAAGCGGCAACAACCCAAAAAGCGAGCATGCCCAAAGCACGCCCTAAAGTAGGTCTACCCATAAATCACAATCCCTTACTCATTTATCGTGAGTAATGAGAAAATACATTATTTATTTTGAGAACAGCCTACTTTTAGAAATATTTACTTTCATTAGCAAATTGCTAATGGGTTTCTCAAAAAACAAATCAAATAAAATGAGAACATTTTTCGCATTATTTTATAAAAAATGCCTAAATACAAACGAATTTCCGCAAAAAGTCAATTTGTAACTATCTTTTATTTCAAGAAGGATTAAATAAAGGTGTGTTCGTAATGTTTAAGAAATTGCTTACATTGTCTCTCCTACCTGCCGCACTCTTTGCAGGCGAAGCCGACGAAAGTACCAAGAGTCATCTTGACTTGTCCCTAACCACCATCGCCGCCATCTACACCGATGTAGATTATGAAGCTGGAGATGATCACTTTGCAGGACTGAACGGACCTTTTAGCGGAGCAAAGGCAGTTACCCGTTTCAACGCCACCTACACCTTGCCCACCCCCCTAGGGGAACACTGGCTCCTGAAAGGCGCCAATGTGAAATTCAATGGAATCTTTGAACTGTCCCCCCTGACAATCCGCCCCCTGGTCGGCCTGGACTTTACACCCGTACCCTTCCTGGTATTTTCCGCAGGCGGCTCCATCGGCACCGGCTGGAATCCACTGGGATTTGACGGAATGAGCGTCTATAGTCTGAAGAAACAGGAATACAAGAGCTTGACTCCCTTCGGAAACTACTACTACGACTACTGGGCAAAGGCCACATTCCAGTTCGATACGGGCGCCCTGATCGAAGGAGACTGGAGCCATGTGGTAATGCAGGCTTCCTACAAGTGGATTTACGAAGGCATTACCGGCGTGGATGACGGAGACCTATGGTCCTGGCAGGTCTTCCCCGGTGAAGCAAACGGTTGGCAGTACGATGTGACGGCGGTCCTAGGCTACCAGATGCCCATCGCCCTCCAGATGGTGGGGTTCATGGCAGAATTCTACGGACACTACGATCCGGCAGACTACAAGAAAGTCTACCAGGGCTTTGACGGCGACTTTATGTGGATTGACCTGAGCCTCCTGATGAACTTCAAGCTGAACGCCAAGAACGAACTCATGACCCTCATTACCTTCGAAGGGGGACGCAGCTTTGCAACGGATCACGAAAATGCCGACGAAGAACCGCTGCTGAAGAAAACCGGACGGGAATGGTCCTTCTACCGCATTGCTTTCAGCTGGGACCACAAGTTCTAAACCAGGTCCGCAGGTTCTCTAGTCTAGTTTTTTAGACAACGCACCGAATACATGTTGGTGCTAATGTCAAAGTCACGGGAAAAATCGCCGGGAGGGGCCAGATGCCAACCGTAGGCGTCTCCGTCCTCTTCAGTGGCACTCCAGAAATGGGCGGATACGCCAAGTTCCAGGAATTCATCCGTAGCCTTTCCCGCGGGAACCACATCAAAGCCGTAGCGGTCTGAGCCATCCCACTTGTCTCGGGATTTCAGGCTCATCCAGGCGGCTTCCTTACCGTCACTATCCTCGATGAATGTCTTGAACCAGGTCCATTCCTCATTCTCGGGAAGATGCCAACCAGCAGGACAGGCCTTCTTGGCGGCTTCAAATGTATAGAGACGACCATACTTCTGGCAGTTGGCGTCCTTACTGTCGTAACATTCGCTACCGCTCTTGGTCTTATAGCTCAAGTTTTCCGCAAACCAGGTCTTGGAACCGATTACTACGGTCCTATAAGTCTTGTTGTCTCGGGAGTCAAAAAAGGTTCCCGTCTGAGGCAATGCCCAGAGGTTTGTTGCAAGAATTGAAAAGCCTAAAACAAAACGTGTAAACTTCATACTGAAACCGTAAAGTCGTTGCGTATCAAAAAGATACAAATTTATTTCACCCCACGAAAAAGTACCAAAAAATTCAATAGAGGGGTGCAAAAATCCCATAATCTAACTAAATTACACATCGGAATTCACAATAACTATCAAGGAGATAGAGATGAACAAGATGAAGCTCTCCGCAATCGTCCTCGGCATCGCTGCCGCTGGCGCATTTGCTCAGGCCCCCGCTGCAGCTCCCGCCGCAGCCCCCGCAAAACCCGCTGCTGAAGTTAAGGCTGACTCCGTAAAGGCTGCAGACGAAGCTAAGGCTGCTGAAGCTAAGAAGGCTGAAGAAGAAAAGGCTGCTGCTGAAGCCAAGAAGGCTGAAGAAGAAAAGGCTGCCGCTGAAGCTAAGAAGGCTGAAGAAGAAAAGGCTGCTGCTGAAGCCAAGAAGGCTGAAGAAGAAAAGGCTGCTGCTGAAGCTAAGAAGGCTGAAGAAGAAAAGGCCGCTGCTGAAGCTAAGAAGGCTGAAGAAGAAAAGGCTGCCGCTGAAGCTGCTCCCGCTGCTGAAGACACCAATCCTTCCGAAGTTGCAAACGCAGCTGGCAATGCAATGGACGCTCTGAAGGCTTCCATGAACGAAGGTACTTCCAAGGCTAACATGGAAGTCAAGTTCTCCGGTATGGTCGAAGTTGACGCATACACCAACGACCTGTTTGCTGATGGCGACCTCAAGCACGAATACTTCACCGACGTTGAATTGTACACCGACGTGAAGTTCAACGACAAGTGGTCTGCACGTTTGGTTCTCGAAGGCGAAACCAACACCGAAAATGCAGGCATCGGTTACAACTCTGCATTCATCAAGTACCAGCCCGCTGACTTCTTCTTCGTGAAGATGGGCGACTTCTCCTTCGGTGAAGGCGGCTTCCAGGCTTACTACAACTACACCAAGACCTACCAGCAGGCTGCTGGCATGATCGACCACGACGTTCGCGGTATTCAGGTTGGCCTCGCTGGTCTGGAACTGGGCATCGGTTTCGGTCGTAACTCCAACGACCTCCGTGTTTCCGCAGATGACGACGCTAACTACAACTTCCATGCCGCATACGAATTCAACTATGCTGGTCAGCACCTCCGTCCGTACTTCGACTACAAGTCCTACCAGGAAGCTGAACACAACGAACTCCATGCTGGTATCGACGCAGGCCTGAACCTCGGTGGCTTCAGCTTCCGCGCTGTTTACGGCTTCCATGCTGACTACCTGGCAGACGGCGGCAACGTCGACATGACTTCTGTCGCTCACGCTATCTTGGTTGAACCCAGCTTCGAAGTTTCCATCTTCCAGATCAAGACTTCCTTCTTCTATGCCTTCCTCTCTGACGACGATCTGAACCGTAACGAAATCGCTAACGACGTTCCGGAATACATGTTCGCATACGCAGAACCGGCATTCAAGTTTGCTGAATTCATCAAGATCGGTATCCCCGTTGAATTCCACACCAACACTCTCGATGACGACGCAGACATCTCCACCCTCGACTGCGGTGCACGCGTTTACATCGACCCCGTCGAAAACGTTTCCATCATGGCAACCGGTATGTTTGACATCCCCGTTGGCGACAACAACGACGACGAAGATGTTGGCTTCAAGATGGGTGTTGAAACCGTCTTTAATTTCTAATGAAGACCGCTCGCGCAGTACGTAAGGCTTAAAACCTACGATTTGCGCTCGCTCTCAAAAAGGTCCGGCCCTATGGGCTGGACTTTTTTGCATCCCGAGCCATCCCTACGCCAGCGAAAAGCCCCACAGCCTATTAAGACGTGGGACGTACTAGGGGGATTTGGTGGTAGAATCGGAGCGAGTCCGCAAGCGTAGCGAAGCGGGTGAACGAAGTGAGCCGAGCGGAGAGGCTACTACCAAAGCCCCCTATCCCGAGTTTTCCCCACGTTCTAAAACTTAATAGGATACATCAAGAACCACTTGACGTCGGGATATACTTGTACGGTAGGAGCGGGCAACTTGAAGTAATTGAGGGTCTTCACCAGGAATCGAGCCCAACGGCTCTGAGGTCTTAAAGCTTCCAAATCGTAATCCAGGGCAATATAAACCTCTCTATGAGGCGTTCCCTCATAATGCTTGATGAACACACCCTCATCAATACTGATACCAGCAGCAATGGCAAGCCAGCTAGGATAATACCTACGGGCAGCAGCCGGCAGCAAGCGATACGGCTTGAAACTAGCCCAATAAGTCTGGTTCACATAGTCATCCGTAAAGATACCATCAGAAGCCTGATGATTCTGTCGGTAATAAACCTTCGTGTTAATCCAGTAACTCCACTTAAGATCCACGTACTTGAACAAGGGCACATAACGTTCCGCCATGGGCAAGAAACCGCCAATAGAACCAGAAAGCACATCAAAAATGCTAAAGCCCCAACTAGGAGCAAACCCATCCTTCACATCCACAGCAATATGAGTAGACATAGCGGAAAGGCCGGCAAACAAATAGGAGTAGAATTCAGAAACACCCGACCAGCGATAACCTTCGTAGAACAATTCGCCCAACACAACGCCAGATGCAAAATGACCGAGTTTATCCAAGTTCAGGGCATAATCGAAATCATTTTCAAAATGGAAATCGCTGCCATTTTCTCCCCACCAGCCCTTGTCAAAGACAAACCAGTAGGCAGCACCATAAGCAATAAGAGTGGTAGAAGCCACCCCAGTAAGCTTCAGGGGGTTCAACGTCCTTACGGAATCCTCAGGATCTTCACTGCGGTAATCCCAAGTGGAATCACGCCAAGTCAGAGGGCCAAGAAAATTATTCGCCTGTGCGGTTCCAAAAAATACCAGACCGCCAATCAAAATGTTTCTAATCCAATTTTTCACGGGGCAAAAAATAAAAAAAAGCCATCCCGGGCACAACCCCAAGATGGCAAGAAGATTATATCAAGTGCTAACGCGAACTTTCCGTGAACAAAAATACCCGCTTTTAAAGCGGGCGTTTTTGTGAGAGCGAGGCTCAAACACATGTACTCATGTGAAGTTAAGCCGAGCGGTCTTATTAGTCGCGAGCCAGGAGCACAACGCTGTTGTGACCACCGAAGCCGAAGCCATCGGACATAGCATACTTGAAGCTATGAGCAGTGTTCTTGTTGGCGCAAACGTCGAAGTGGATGCGTTCGTCCTGATTGAACACGTTGGTGGTAGCGTGGATCATCTGGTTCTGGAGGGACTTGATGGTGATGATTGCTTCGAGAGCACCAGCAGCACCAAGAGCATGACCGATCATGCACTTAGAGGAGTTGATCTTGAGGGTATCACGGAGACCGAAGACCTTTTCAAGAGCGGAGCATTCAGCAACGTCGCCAAGGGGAGTGGAAGTACCGTGGGTGTTGACGTAGCCAACGTCGGAAGCAGCGATCTTAGCATCACGGAGAGCCATTTCGATAGCCATGCGAACGCCTTCGCCATCTTCGCGGGGAGCGGACATGTGGTGAGCATCTGCGCTCATGCCAACGCCAGCAACGCGAGCGAGGATCTTTGCGCCACGCTTCTGAGCGTGAGAAAGGCTTTCGAGAACGAGAACACCAGCACCTTCACCAATCACGAAACCGTCACGATCAACATCGAAGGGGCGGGAAGCGGTAGTAGGATCGTCGTTACGCTTGGAAAGAGCCTTCATGGAGCAGAAACCAGCAACAGCAACTTCGTTAACGGTTTCGTCAGCACCACCGGCCAGCATGATATCTGCACGGCCAAGACGGATGGCGTCGTATGCAGCGGCAATGGCGTGGTTGGAAGTAGCGCAAGCGGAGGTCACTGCGAAGCAGGGGCCCATCCAGCCGATACGGTTGGAAACTTCACCAGCAGGCATATTAGTAATTGCCATAGGGATGAAGAACGGAGACACACGGCTAGGACCGCGAGTTGCATAGGCAACGCAAGTGTCGGTATAGATTTTCATACCACCGATACCGGAACCGATAATCACACCGGCGCGGCTCGGATCTTCAGCAGCAGGGTCAACACCAGCATTAGCAAGAGCCTTGTATGCGGAATAAACGGCATACTGGATGCTGCGAGAATAGCGAGACTGGTCGCGAGCAGAGAAGTATTCGTCTGCAACGAATTCGTTGACGCTGGCAGAGAACTTGGTGGTGAAATTGGTAACATCAAAGCGAGTAATCGGAGTGATGCCGGACTTACCAGCCAGGAGGTTGTCCCAGAGAAGGTCGGGAGTGTTGCCAAGGGCAGAAACGCAGCCCATACCAGTGATTACAACTTCTTCCATAATTTCTTAACCCAAATGTTGAGATTATTAGTTTGTTTTAGCTACGCCAAATATAGCAAACAAAGAACTTACATTAAAGTGTTTTAATGTATACAAAATGTAAGTTTTTGATAAAAGGGCTAAAAAGGCTGACGAACGGCATGGGAAATCAGTCTTTTTCATCAAAAAAGCTAAATTTGCCGCACTATGGTAAGATGGAAAAGTTCCCCCAATCTCGTCTGGATAGACCTTGAAATGTCAGGTCTCAACCCCGACAAGGATGTAATCCTTGAAGTGGCCACCATCGTGACCGACCCAAATCTCAAGGTGATTACCGAGGGACCGGTTCTTGCCGTACATCAGCCCGAAAATGTTTTTGAAGGCATGGACGACTGGAACAAGCGACATCACACCCAAAGTGGTCTGGTGGATCGCTGCCGCAAGTCGAAACTGACCGTCGCTGACTGCGAGAAGATGGTTCTGGACCTGATCAAGCCTTACACAGAAAAAGGCGGCAACCTGCTTTGCGGGAACTCCATTACCCAGGACAGACGCTTTATCTATAAGTACATGCCCAAACTTTCCGAATGGCTGAACTATCGAAATATCGACGTAAGCTCCATCAAGGAACTGACTTTCCGCTGGTATCCGAACCTGCCCGAATTCCAGAAAATGGAACGCCACCAGGCACTGGATGATATCCGCGAAAGCATTGCAGAACTGGAATACTACCGCAAGACAATCTTCAAAGAACGTATTTAAATGTCCCTCAAGCCCTATATCGAACCCAAAAAGCAGATTTCCCATGCGGCCCGCATGCGTAACCGCGCCATTGCCATCTTTGTATTTGTACTCCTTTGCGTAGGTATCGGTTCCTGCCTTTCCAAGGGCAAGGAATCAAACGAAATGGATGAGACCGTCAAGGCTCAAGAGCAAGCGATGGCCGAGGAAGAAAGAGAAGACACCTCCTCGGTTTCAACAGTTGCAAATGCTGAAGACGCCACCCAAAACATTTCCCAGGCAGCACAACAGGACGCCACGGCACCTGTCCCCGCAGAACAGGAAAAGCCAGTAACTATTGACTACACTCACATCAAGAGTCAGAAGAATCCCTTCCTGGCAGAAAAAATCGACAATATGCTCAGGTCCTTCAAGCCCCAGCATGCCATGATCCTGGTGGTGGACGCCAAGAGTAACGAAATCATCGCCTGGGGCGAGCAGAAAGATGGCCAGGTCCAGAATAAGCCGGACTATCTCATCCGCAACACCTTCCCTGCCGCCTCCCTCGCAAAGACTGTGACCATCGCAGCGGCCATGGAAAGTAACCGTTATTCTCTAAACACCCCCATCCCGCTGATTGGTCGTGCCCATCACTTGTACAAGAACCAGCTTCGCGTTCCGGAAAATTACAAGGGTCCCACCGCAGAACTTCAGGATGCCTATGCCCATTCCTACAATCCCCCTCTGGGTATTATCGGTCTGAATGTGGGCGCAAGTCGACTGAAGGCAGCCGCCAAGAACCTGGGTTACAACATGACCTATCCGGGAAGTATTCCCAACAAGTCCAACTACGCACCTCCCGATACAGGCTATGGCCTGGCGGAAGTGGCATGCGGTTTTACAGACGCCACCACATTGTCTCCCCTGCAGGCAGCCGCACAGGTCCGCGCCATCCTCATGAAGAAGCCGCTGGAAATTCCTTGGGCTACCAACCTGGATGGATTCGCCCCCAAGAGCCGTCTGGCACTGGACGTAGGCAAGTTTAGCGAGAACACTTATTACGGTCTTCGTCAGGCCATGATCCGTTCCATCACGCACGGAACCGCCCGCAAGAATATTTCCACCAGGCATATGGCCCGCAAGAACTATAACGCCCTGACCATCGGCGGCAAGACCGGATCTCTGGACGGCAAGGATCCCTACGGACGTTACGACTGGTTCATGGGATTCGCCCAGTCCAAGGATGACCCCAACAAGGCAATCATCCTGGTGGTCATGCAAGTTTACGATCCTCAGGGAATCCGTCCCCAGCCCACCACTCAGGTTTCCGCAATGGTGATCAATTACTGGGCGCACCAGGCCCTCTGGGGAAATGAAAAAAAGTAATTTAAGTGGGTCGGTTCATACACCAACCTTATAGGAGTAGAACATGGAATTATCTTGGTGGAACTTGATTCCCACATATATGGACGGCACCGCCTTTGCCTTGGGTAGTTTCGAGGTGAAATGGTATGGCGTCATGTACATTTTCGCCTTCGCCACCGCCTACGCCGCCTATACCTACGTGAACAAGAAGGAAAAGATTGGCTTTACCAAGGATCAGATCGACAGCCTCTTCACCTGGATTATTGCAGGCATCATCATCGGCGCACGCCTGGGTTACGTATTCTTCTATAAGCCGGGCTACTACCTGGCCAATCCCTCCGAAATCATCCTGCCGGTCACCCACGACGCCATGGGTTTCCACTTCACGGGCATCGCCGGAATGAGCTACCACGGCGGTTTGATTCTTGGAATCATCTTCATCATCATCGGCCTGAAGAAGAACAAGATGGACGTGTGGAAAGGCTTGAACGTGGGCTTCATGGTAGCCCCGCTGGCCTACACCTGGGGTCGTTTCGGCAATTTTATTAACGGAGAACTTTTCGGTGAAGTAACCACCAGCCCCATTGGCATGTACTTCCCCCTTGCCCACGACAGCTTTGTGGAAAACCCCATCCTCCACCACCCCAGCCAACTTTACGAAATGACCTTCGAGGGGATTGTTCTGTTCGTGATTTTGTATAACCTCCGCAAGGTACAGTTCCTGAAGGATAAGATGCCCTGCCTGTATCTCATGGGCTATGGTCTGTTCCGCTTCTTCATCGAATTCTTCCGCAAGTCCGACGCCCACCTGGGACGTAACGACCTGTTTGGCATGAGCCGCGGTCAAACCCTCTGCAGCTTGATGATTCTCGCCGGCATCATCTGGATGATCATTCTAGTCTATCGCGAGAAACAGAAAAAAGCATCAAAGCCAGAAAACTAGTGCAGCACCATCAAGTCGCACTTTTTCACACTAGCGAATCACAACTCATAACTCGTAATTCATAAATAAAAAAGAGCCCTAAGGCTCTTTTTTTATACGCTGACGCTTAATTCGCTTACCGCGAGAGCAGGCACCTGATAGGAGCTGAAGGCATCCTTATATTCATTACCCACTTCCACAATATTCTGGAAGATGTCAAAGATGTTTCCACTCAAGGTGACGCCATCCACCGGATGCTGAATGACACCGTTCTCGCACCAGAAACCGTGAGCGCCCATGGACAGTTCACCGCTTACAGCGTTACAGCCGGAGCCACCTTCCAGACGGACCACCAGCAAGCACTTGGGGAACAACTTCAAGAGTTCTGCGGTAGACATGGTTCCAGGAGGTACCAACAAGTTATTGAAGCAGGTCCCCATCTTGCTGCCGAAATCACGGGAACCGTTACCCGTAGTTTCACAGCCAGCCTTCGCGGCGGTTTCCAGATTGTACAGCGCGCTAGTGAACACTCCATTCTTTACCACGTCCACACGCTTGGCGACACAGCCTTCGGAGTCAAAGCGAATCTTATGCTGGAACATATCGCCCATAGGGTCGTTAATGATGGAGAACTTTTCGCCGGCGATCTTTTCGCCTTCCTTCCCTGCCAAGCGGGACTGTCCCTTCTGCATGGCTTCTGCGATAAAGGGCGAAGTATACATTCCAAGAATTCGAGCGGAAATACGCTGATCAAACACTACGGGAATCTTGCCGCCTTCAATCTTCTTGGCACCAAACAATTCCGTTGCATATTCTGCAGCCTTGGAAGCAACCTCATCCATGGAGAATTCATTCCAGTCACGACCGGACTTCACGTAATTGCCCAGCTTCTTGATTCCATCACGAGATGCAACAGCGCCAGCGCCTACGGCGGCGTAATTGGACTTACCCTTGTACATCAGGCCCGTATTATTGGCAATGACGGAAGAAGCGGAATTCATGTCTGCGCCCAGGTAAGGAATGTTTTCGATGTCCTTGGACTTTGCAAAGGTCAGCTTTTCCAGTTCAATACAGAAATCCTTCATCTGCTGGAGAGTCAAGGATTCCAAGGCCGGATTGTAGTTAGGATAAGTATTCGGAACTTCCACTGCGTTGGGCAAAGTAATGTCGATGGTCTCGGTCCACTGGGTGTGGCAAAGAGCATCCTTCAAGGTCTGGGCAATGGCATCCTTCGTCAAACGTTCCGTATGGGCATAACCCGGATGACCATCCTTAATCACACGGACGCCAAGACCTACGGAATCAGAAATTTCAGTATTCTGAACCTTGCCCTGAAAGACGGACAAGCCTTCAGAATGAGAGGTGCTAGCGATTACATCAAACTGTTCAGCCTGACCCTTGGCCAAATCACACATGTAGGAGACAGCATCAACAATATTCATAAAAAACCTTAAGCGTTTTCAGAGGGGGCTGCGGCAGAAGCCTGACGGGACTTGCGATCCAGCATTCTCCAGTATGCAGCGGGGCTACCCGTTACAGATTCCAATGCAGAAGCGAGCTCTGGCGTAATAGTCTGAGTACCAGCAATAAGAGCTTCCAGCACCTCGGGCGTTACACCAAGACGGCGGCCAAATTCAGCCTTGTCCATCTTGAGCCATTCGATACCTTCCAAAATTGCCTGCCCCGGAGTGGGAGTTCCATGTCTTGCCATAAAAAATCCAAAATAAATAGTTCGTAATTAGTGATTCTTAATTCGAAACTCGTAATTCATAATTCATATCTAAAAATCTACGTCCTTCCAGCCTTCGGCTCCGAAGCGCAGGTCTCGCTCCACAAATTCCCAGATGAGGAGTTTCTTACCCTTCAGCACACCAGCCTTACGAGCCAGCTTTTCGCGGACCAACGTACTTGCACCGCCATCGCTGACGATACTTGCCACCGGACGATTCATGTTCTTTGCAAAATGGGCGATCCAGCCAGCGTTCACCGGCGCATCCGTCTGGTAAATGCGGCTGAAGCTGTCACCCAAAATCAAGATTTTTGCCTTACGGAAATCATCCTTAAAAGGAACGCGGGTGGTGTCATATACCACAGAATCCCGAGCAGCAGTATCTACAGATGCTACAGAGCCAGAGTCAACAACAGTGGAATCAACACGAGGTATCACGCGTTCTGTGATTGTCTGCTGAGAAACCACATGACCCGTCACCTGCTGGATCTTGAAAACATTGTGCTTGTTCAAGCCGCTCATTTCCCCGATATCGCCCATACGATCCGCCAGGCTATCGGCGGTCACGTAATCCATATTAGCGGCACCCAGATCAAGACCGGACTCCCCCATCTGCTGGACTTTCTTTGCAATCACTTCGGCGGCAAGTTCTGCACCGCGCGGAGTCCAGTGGGTATCATCATTCAGGTAGAGTGCGCCCAGCTTGTTGTCATCTGACTTAGCCGCCCACAGGGGGGAATACAGATCCACCGTGTTGAACCCCAGGGAAGCGAGAGTATCCAACATCTTCTTGCCGTGTCCTGCAGTATAAGAATCGCTCTGGACGCCCGTGAGACGTTCCGGATAGATGGAGGGCTTGCCCGGCACCACAACCACCAGCAGTTCCACACCCTTGGCCTTCAGCTGGTCGCGGAACTTAGTAACGGCTTCCAGCGGGTTGTCCAGTTTAGCCGCACGCACATCGAAGGGAGACGGACGGACCAGAAATTCCACATCTTGCCTATAAAATAACCAGCGATCACCCTCCTGCTGCTTATCACCTAGGACGACCTTTTCGCCTGGGTCACTGAAAAGCGTCCAAACCGCCAGTTGGTACTTAGGGCGCATAGCCAGCACCAGGGCGTTTTCATCTTCCACCTTCTTTTCAAAAGCGCGCAGATACTTACCCTGCCAAATCCCATAATACTTGACTCCGCCAAAAATGCGAGCCAGGGAATATTCGCCAAAACGATTGATTACAGACTTCAGGACAGAATCCACCTGAGGGAAGCTTTCCGGTTCATCTTCCAGAGCAGCCAACAATGTGTCCGCACTTTTCAAGAGCTTGTAATCCGCTTCCGCGGAGTCCAGCTGGGCAAAAGAATTCACAGTCAAGGCAACCGCTTCCAAGTCAGAAAGAGCCGCAATCACAGGTTCCAAGGCCTCGGCAGCATCAGTACCACCAGCAATAGCTTCACGAGCGCTACGCCAGGTATTGTCCAGCTTGGCAGCCCCCTCATTCATGGAGGATTCCCTCTTGAAAGGCGTGTACACCACATCCTTAAAAATATCAAAAGAAACAAAACGCTTCTCGCCACGCAAATCCGCCACAGTCTGCACCGTAAACGGCAACAGTAGCAGCAGGGAGAAAATCACAATAAAGGGGACGTATTTTTTATTCACAACCAAAAGATAAAAAAATAATACTATATTTGTTTCCGCTTATGGCCATCTTACCTTGTAGGACGCCCATAGTTGTTGCCTGGGTAGTTTAACGGGATAAAACGAGTTCCTCCTAAGAATTAGCTCCGCGTTCGAGTCGCGGCCCGGGTATGAAAAGGCCCGCTAGAGTTTACCTCCAGCGGGTCTTTTTCATTCAGAAATTTCCACAAGGTTCTAGCGTTTTCTCGCCCGTCCCACGTTCTTAAAGTCCGGCAAAAGTTTTGCGCATGCAGGATCCTGAGGAGGCTTTCTGGAGAATTTCAGTTCCTTGCTGAACACGCCATCTGCATAGGAAGACACCGTCCAGACGTTTCCAACAGCGCAACCGTACAATTCAACGCGGTTCGTTGCAGTAAAACGGTTGTCCGTTATTTTGTACTCAAAAGCATCCGTTTCCGCAGACTCCGGAAGAGAAAGGTCCGTTGCGTAGCCGATCCTCTTGCTCTTTCCAAAGAAAGCCTTCTGGGCCGTCACGTACTCCGTAGCTTTCTGTTCCAAATCCACCAGCAATTCTTCTGGAGTGGGAGCAGTAAGTCTGGAGATACCATAAATACTAAAGCCCACTACAACAAGGCCCGCAACAATAGCGCCGGGAATAGCAAGTGTTTTCAGTTTCACATTCCCCAGCTTTTCCATCATGACGGCAATGCCATTATCCACTTCTTCCTGGCCGTTTTCATCCACCACGGAAAGGAGTTTAATCTTCAGCATAATGGAAATCATCAAGGAAGGTCTTACCAATCCCAGTACGGCAGCGGCAAGAATAAGAGCGGCCACCACAACAAGAACTACCAACACCACATGAATCGTCCCTACCAAAGCGTCGGAAGGAAGCAAATGTTTCATGTTGTTCAACTGTTCCAGCAATTCCTTGTGGCCCGCAATATTGGATACCGCCAGACGTCCAGAGAAACTATTGTACAGAGCGAGTCCATCGCGGACCATTCCCTGAGCCATCGGGAGAAAACCCAGCAGTTTCATCAGCAGCAGGCATACAGTCAGCAGGATACCGCCGGAAATCGCAAAGGCTCCGGCAATCACGCGAGCAGTTCTTATTGGTGATAAACCCTTCATTCTCCGGCCCCTTACTTAATCCCCATCAATTCGCGAGCCACCTTCTTGGCGGTAGTAAAGTCCGCCTTGCCGGTACCCAGCTTGGGAACCTTTTCCACCGGGAATGCAGCAGAGGGCAACATAATGGGCGGGAAGTCGCCGGAACGCAATTCAGAGAGAAGCTGTTTCGGCTCCTTATCACCCTGATAGAGTAGAACGATCTTTTCACCCTTGGCGGCATCGGGAACGGTGGTGATCAAGTAATCATAACCTTCCAGAACCTTGGTGTCCTGAATCTTCTTTTCCACAGCACCCAAGCTCACCATTTCGCCACCCAGCTTTGCAAATCGGCTGTAGCGGTCCACAATAGTCAGGAAGCCGTCTTCATCCAGGAAGCCCTTGTCGCCGGTACGATAGTAGCGAGTACCATCCTTAACGATGATGGCGCTATTAGTACGATCCGGATCCTTCAGGTAGCCCTTCATCACCTGGCAGCCACCAATCAAGATCATGCCCGCTTCACCCGTAGGCAGCGGTTCATTGGTGTCCGGATCCACAATGAGGAACTGAGTGCCCGGAAGTGCGGGTCCCACCGTACCAGGCTTGTTATTGACCTGCAAGGTGGTATAGTCATTCATCAAGGTGTTTTCCGTATTGGTAGAGGCCACCGGAGCGGTTTCCGTACAGCCGTAACCTTCCAGCACTTCCTTACCGAACTTCAGGCGGAATGCTGTAGACAGTTCCGGACGCATGGCTTCTGCGCCGGCAATAATCAGACGAACAGACTTAAAGACCAAGGGATGGACATAGCGGCTAACCGTAAATGCTCTCAGGAAGGTAGGCGTTGCCACCATGAGGGACACATGGAATTCGCAGCAGACGCGGGCCATGGTCTTCACGTCCGTGGGGTCAGCAACCGCCACAATGGGGCAACCTTCGGTCAAGTTCAGCAAGGTGGTCACCGTCAGGCCAAAGCTATGGAACAGCGGCAATTCAGAAAGCATCACGTCACCGCGGCTCACGTTCAAGATACATGCCAACTGCTGGATATTGCCCATCAGGTTACGCTGGGTCAGTTCAACCCCCTTAGGAGTACCTTCGGAACCAGAACTGAACACGATTACCGCATTGCTATTCATGGAGGTGCGCTTGCAGAACACCATACGAATGAGCCAGGACGGCATAATGATGCACAGGACCAGGAAGAAGGCAATCTTTGCCTTGGGAATTTCCTTCATCAGGTCTTCCGCATAGAACAAACGAACCTTGTCGGAAGCCACCTGGGAATAATCGTTACCGCGGCCCTTCAGTTTTTCTACGAACTGACGGCTGGTAATCACGGTCTGTACGTCCGCCTTGTCACAGCAGAACTTTACGTTGTCTACAGAGGAAGTGTAGTTCAGGTTGACGTTGGTCTTACCCATGACCCAGAGGGCTAGGTTCACGATGACACCCGCAGGGCTAGGCGGCAACATAATACCGATATTCTGTTCCTTCTTACCCAGCTTCTTCTTGAGAAGACCGCGGAAAGCCATCACGGCACCCATCAGCTTAAAGCCAGAAAGGTGACCTCCATCGGGGCTATAGATGGCAGGGCCATTCTTCACATAGCGCTTGCAGGTACGAATCCAGGAGTCGGCAATCGGGCGGGTATAGTCCACCGCATACTTCCAGGCGTCGATAGAAACCTTACGAACAATAGCACGAACCTCGTTAGGAGGTGTGGTGGCAGGAATAGATTCACCGAAGGCTACGGTAACGGCGCGGTCAGAGGAGGCGCCATACATATCGGAGCCACTATAGCTGAAGTTGGAACCCCAAAGGCCCTGGATGTAGAACGGGATGATGGAGGCTTCCGTACCTTCAATAGCCTTGGAATAATCAATGTTAAACGGTTCCACATGAGGAGACTTGGAAACTTCACCAGTGGGGAAAATCACCACAGCCTTACCCGCAAGAAGAGCCTCATGGATCTTTTCCATGGCGGTTGCGGGATGGCGATTGTCAATACGGATCATACCCAAGCGCTTCAGGATTGCGCGGAGGTACCAACGTTCGAAATGGTCCTTATTGCTAGCAATGCACAAGGGACGAGGAGATGCCATCTGGATCATGGCCCAGTCAATAAAGCTATGATGGTTACCCACCAACAGCACCGGACCTTCGTTAGGAATGTTCTGAACGCCCTGAACACGAATGCGATAACGGTTAAACACCAGACGCAGCAGAGTACGGACCGTTGCCTGAGGCAAGTTGGAGATGGTCCAGAAGAACACAACCGCAGAAATAATACCCAGACCCAGGAAATAAAGCTGGGGACGGATTTCCGTATAGTGGACCATGAAGGAGTAGAGGAACAGGAACAAGATCAGGACCACAGCCTGAATCAAGTTGGCAAAAGCAAGTACGGAACCGGAATTATTGGGACGGGTATTGTACTGGAGCAAGGCATTCACCGGCACCAGGAAAATACCGCCGAAGAAGCCAATCAAAGAATAAAGTACAATAAGAGCGGCCGGATGGACCAAAAACGGCACGAAGAACATGCACACGGACACGCCCACCATGCCCATAGGGATAAAGCCCGTTTCAATAAAGTCCTTGGAGCGGGAAGCGGCAAAGATAGCGCCCACCATGAGGCCTGCAACAGCAAAAGGCATAAAGGTGCTCATCATATTGATGGTATGAGAGCCAGAAACATCCTGGAACATCAAGACGAACACCTGAGCCAAGGCCCAGAACATGGACAGAGCGATAATGGATGCACGAAGGGTGGGAACGCGCCAGCCCAGGCTCAGGTGCTTCTTCACCTTGGACATATTCACGTTCTTGTTTTCATACTTGACCTTGGGAACTAGGAAGCTTGCCACCGTACCCAAAACACTAACGCCTGTCACAATCCAGGGAATCACTACAGAATGAGAGGTAATGCGGTGGACCGCTTCATAGTTCTTCAGCTGGGCCACATCAATCAAGTTCACACCCACAATCACGAACCAGGAAGCAAGAATCAAACCAATCAGGCTAAAGATCTGCAGGAAGGCGTTGGCGTAGCTCAAGTTACGAACACCAAACATTTCCTTCACGATACCGTACTTGGCAGCACTATGAATGGCAAAGCCACAGCTCAATCCGATAGAAAGCCAGAAGGCCACACGGGGAACGCCGCAGGTCACAAGCACCGACTGGGCGATAATAAAGGCGGTCATCATCAGTGAAGACCAGGCCAGCACCTTATTCTTGGAGAACTTATTGGTGAAGAAACCTGCGAAGAAGACCATCACCACATAAGGGGCGATGAAGAAAATCTGCAGCATGAAGTTCTGCCAGGTCTGACCGCTGGCGGCGTCGGCAAAAGAGCCGGAAAGAATCTTCTGGGCGTAAATAAACACAGCCATCTGCACAAAGGTCGTTGCAAGGATGGACAAAAAGTAGCGAACAGCACCTTTAACTTTCCACATGAGTTACCTCATTAAAAAACTTGAATGCGTCGCAAATTTAGCTTTTTCGCCAGATTTAATGAATTAGCCGTTCCAAATCCGCTACGGATTTAGGAATATTGGAGGAGATATTGTCAAATTCGGTTTTTGTAATGAGAAGATCATCTTCGATACGGATACCAATCTTCTCCATGTACTTCTTTCCGCCGATAATTGCGAAAAATTCGCCATATAGGCCAGGTTCGCAAGAAATTAGCATTCCCGGTTCCAGAACCACATCCAGGGACCTGGATTCAGGACTGCCTTCATGGATCTGTTCGCCTATAAAATGGCTGACCCCGTGAGGGCGCTTATCGTAAAGAAGTTCATACGCCCCCTTAGCGCCCTTGACAAGCCTGGATTCCAAGGCATCCATGATGAAATCCCAAGGAACCATCCCGATTTCCTTTAAGGATACGCCCGGTCGTACATACTTCTGGTATTCCGTCTGAGCGTCCAATACGATTTCGTACAACATTTTCTGGAGGGGATTGAACTTGCCATTTACGGGAATGGTGCGGGAAATATCGCTATGCAAGGTTCCCATACGGATACCAAAATCCAGCAGGACCAAGTCTCCCTTATTTAAAGGTTCATCCTTCTTTACATAGTGGAGACAGCAGGCGTTTTCACCCCCAGCAACGATGGTGGGAAAAGCCAGATCGCCGTCACTGCGGCGCTGCATTTCGTAGTCCAACATCAGTCCCAGCTGGCGTTCGTTGGTCAAGTGAGACATGGAGCCAAGCACCTTGCGGAAAGCATCTTCCGTCGCGGCCTGCGCCTTACGAGCATCCAGAATGCGTTCCTTTTCCAGAGGCAGGCGCAACTTCCAGTGGATGGAAGCGGCACTTTTCAGAGTAACACCCGTCCCCTTCAGGGCCTTCTGCATTTCCTTGCGGAACTGATCGTTATGGTCTCCCGGAAATTTCTCGAAATAGTAGGCGTAGGCATGCCCGCAGGAGGGTTTCTTCTTGGCTCTCGCAATAATCGTCTCGAACAGTTCATCCACCGGGCGGACATCCTCGAAGCCCGTCACCTTAGATACCTCATTGTCCCCATCCAGATATCCCAGGCGCTTTCCGTTCCAGAATTCCTTGAAAGGGTCCTTGGGCGGCACAAACAGGATTTCCGCCCCGTCTCTCGGATCCAGCAGGAGGTAGCACTCCGCCTGATTAATCCCTGTCAGGTATAAAAACGCTGGCTCTTGCATAAAGCGGGTAAAAGTCTGGGAAAAAGCCTCTTCTCCACCGGGATCCAGGGGCATTCCAGCAAAAACGCAGAAGGAATCCAGTTCCTTCATCATTGCTTTGCGGCGTTTCTTGTACAAGCTCTTGGAATTGTAGTTGGTAGAAGACAAAAAAACTTGCGAATAGGGAGAAACAGACATGATTTTACCTCTTACGGCACAAAAATTAGGCAATCCAAAGGCAATTGTTCGGGATTTTGTCCAAATTTGCCCTATTTTTTTATGAATTTTACATTTATTCAAGATTTAGTTATATATATTTTAGCCATCACAGACTAGAATGGAGCCTGAATAAATGTCTCTTTTTAAAAATTGGAAATTGATCGTCGCAACTATGACCGTTGCAATGTTTACTGCTTGCGCTGGTTCTAACGGCGGTTCTGACGAAGAATACGATGATGATGATGTAGCTGCTGAAACTTCTGGTGGTGCCAAGACCTCTGCAAAGAAGAAGAAGGAACCTCCTAAGGAAGTCATCGACGAAAATAAGCTGAAGAAGACCGAACAGGAAGCTACCGCTATCAACGAAGATAACCACAAGCTCCGTAAGGAAATCTTCGACGCCAAGAACAAGCTTGGTATGTCTACTGCCGAAGACGCAGAATAATTTGATGAGCGAAGTACAGCGCTATTCAATTTCAGACGACCTGAAACGTACTATTTCAGGCGAGAATGAAACGGTTTTCCGATTGCTGGAGAGCCGTTTTTCCGTTGAAATACAGACGAGACTTCCAGGTCTTACCATCATCGCCGGAGAAGATGGTGATATTTCCGGCGTTTTCGCCGTTTTGGACCAGCTGAAAATTGCAGCCCGAAATGGAAGACCCATCACGGCCAAGAAGGTGGAACGACTCCTGGAACCTCTAGAACTGACAGGGGTAGTCCAAGGGGAAGAAATTCCTTCCTCCCCCATCTTCCGCAATCGTCTGGGCGTTTCCGTATTCGCAAAGACCCCTGCACAAGCAGAACTGGTCAAGGCAGTGGAAAAGAATGACGTCATTTTCGCCAAAGGCCCTGCCGGAACCGGCAAGACCTTCCTGGCAGTCACTCTGGCTGTAGCCAGCCTGGAACGTCATGAAGTGGAACGCATCTGCCTGGTCCGCCCGGCAGTGGAAGCCGGCGAATCCCTAGGGTACCTGCCCGGCGACCTGAAGGAAAAGATCGCGCCTTATCTTCGCCCCATCCAGGACAGCCTATCCGAACTGCTCCCCGCAGAAAAACTCCGCCGTTACGAGGAAGCAGGCGCCATTGAAGTGGCTCCGCTGGCCTACATGCGCGGACGCACCCTAAAGCGCGCCTTTATTATTCTGGACGAAGCCCAGAACACCACCCCCGAACAGATGAAAATGTTCCTCACCCGTCTTGGTCCTTACAGCAAGGCCATCATTACCGGTGACGCCACCCAGGTGGACCTAGGCAAGGGGCAAAAATCCGGTTTCGTCCACGCCATGCAGATTCTGAATGGCATTCCCGGAATCGCACAAATTAACTTTACCGCCACCGACGTTCTACGCCATCACCTGGTGAAGGACATCCTCATGGCCTACGAGCAAAAAGACAAGTAGAGAGAGTTGTAAAGATGAAAAAGAAACAGATGAAGATTCACCTTCTCATTGGCTGGGCGCTGATTGTCATCGCCGCCATTGTCCTGTTTCCGGACAAGAACATCGCCCTCCAGGCGGAACGTCCTCACTTAGGTCAGGCAAGCCCGCGTACCATTATTGCCCCTTTCAATTTCGAAGTTCCGAAGTCTACTCAGGAAATTGAAGCGGAACGTAATCGCGCCGCCGAAAAGGTGAACGCCATTTTCGAATACAACTCCGACGAATCCAAGCGTCAGTATGACGAACTGAAAGGCTTCCTGCAGAAGGTCGCCCAGTACGGAAGCCTCCAGCATCAGATTAACCAGGCCAATAACTCGGAAGGATCCGACTCTACCATCCAGACCAAGGTGAGCCAGGCCGGTCGCTATTACGAAAGCCTGAAACAGAGAATTTCTACCACCGCCATTAAGCCCCTGAGCCAAAACTCCAAGGCCCGCGACTCCCTGCTTTCCGTATTTAACCAGATGTTGCAGAAGGGCGTTTCCAATACGGTCATCGCTCCCAATGAAACTGCACTCCAGCTGTTCATCGGCAACTACAATCTATCCCAGAACGTCAAGCACATCATCTATTCCCGCCCCAACATCACCCTCCTGAAGGATAACGAAAACGTGACGGTGGAAGTAGCCAACGTGCAGCCGGTGCAGCGTCGCATTGACGAAGCATTCGCACAACTCCAGAACAGCTTCCCCACAGACCAGGGACTGCTTTCCGCCTTCTATGAAACCTTGTTCCTGTTCGTCCAGCCCAACGTCTACTACCTGGAAAAGGAAACACAGGCCAGCCGCACAGAAGCCCGCAGCAAGGTGACCCTCAATAAAGGTATGATCCCCCGCGGTATGGAAATTGTGGCCCAGGGCGCTCCCGTCACCAAGGACATTCTCGAAAAAATCGAAGCCCTCCAGATTGCGCAGCAGAGAGAAGAAAACTCCAGAACCTTTACCGCAGTTTACGGCAACGCACTCATCTTCGTTGTGATCATTTCTTTCTTCATGGTGTTCTTCGTATTCACGCCTTCCCGCGGTATGTTCAAGAATCCCCGCCAGCTGTGGAGCCTCATGGTTCTTACCCTCATGCAGCTCATTGTATTCTGGCTGGTCCATCACCTCTCTGGAAATATCGCCAAGCTGGAAGTAGAAATTCCTCTTTTCTCCGAAAACTTTGATATCATGTGGCTGTACCCCTTTGCGTTGGCACCCGTTGTTGCAACAGTGCTTTACGACCGTCGCATAGGCCTTGCATTCACCACCATGTCCTCCCTCATTTTCGGAATCCTTACGGGTTATGACTTGGCTGCAGGCATTTGCGCTTTCGCCGTGATTTTCGCAACCACCTATCCCCTGGCAAGAATGCGTTACCGCGTCCAGTTCCTGTGGGGCATCCTTACAGGCGTCATTACCATGGCCGCCGTAGTCGCCCTCATGCTCTTGCTCCGTAACCGTCTCTCCTTCGATGTATTCTACCATAACTTGATTATTGGCGCCGCCAACGTGATGATTTGTACCGCACTTGCATCCGTGGCACTGATTCACTTGATGGAAAAGATCTTCGGTATTACCACTGTGCTTACCCTCATGGAAATGTCAGACTTTAACCGCCCCGCCCTGAAGCGCATTTCCGAAATGGCACCCGGCACCTTCCATCATAGCATTCAGGTATCTAACCTTGCAGAAAAGGTGGCAGACAGTATTGGCGCCAATTCCCTGCTGGTCCGCGTCATGGCCCTTTACCACGATATCGGCAAGACCATGCGTCCCGAATACTTTACCGAAAACCAGAAGCAAGGCGTGAACCCCCACAACAATCTGGATCCCCAGCAGTCTGTCAAGATTATCGTGGGCCATGTGGAACAAGGCGTTACTATGGCTAAGAACGACTACAAGCTCCCCGAACTTGTTACTGCCGGTATCCAGGAACACCACGGTTCCTCCGTCATCCAGTTCTTCTATCACAAGGCTCTGGAAAACGCCAAGGAAAAGGGCGGCGAAGTGAAAATCGAAGACTTCAGCTACAAGGGTCCCAAGCCCCAGAGTAAGGAAACCGCAATCCTCATGCTGGCAGACATTATCGAAGCCACCAGCCGTTCCATGGCAGACACCTCTCCCGAAGCCCTCAGCGCCATGATCCACAAGACCATCGAAGGTCGCTATATGGAAGGTCAGTTCAACGAAAGTAACCTTTCCATCAAGGATCTTTCCAAGCTGGAAAAGGCGTTCCTGAACAGTCTGGACGGAACCTACCACACTCGCGTGAAGTACCCCGGACAGAGATAAAACTACTTTGGACGTAAAAAAAGAAGCGAGACCTAAAAAGTCTCGCTTTTTTTATAAAAAAATTGAGTTTTTTGCTCCATTTGCCTTGACAATACATCATATGTTTGTATATTTGGCTTCGTAATCGTGAAACGGTAGGTGACACATGACAAAAAAGAATCTTCTTCTTGTTGCTCTTGGCGTTGTCCTTCTGGTCATCGGTTTCCTCTGCCTGGCAACAGGTCCTGCGGAAAACCCGGTTTCCTTAACGGTTGCACCTCTTATTCTCTGCCTCGCCTACCTGGTGATTATTCCTTTGGGAATTCTCTGGAAGGGCAAGAAAGAAGATAAGTAAACCTTCAAGAAGCAAAAATCGAAAGATTTTTATTCTTATAGGGGCGATTAGCTCAGCTGGTTCAGAGCGTCTGCCTTACAAGCAGAATGTCAGCGGTTCGAATCCGTTATCGCCCACTACCGAAAAATCGGAAACGATTTTGGGGTGGTAGCTCAATTTTGGTTAGAGCACCGGCCTGTCACGCCGGAGGTTGCGAGTTCAAGCCTCGTCTATCCCGCTAAAAAGCACTTCTCTTTGAGAAGTGCTTTTTTGCATTCACACAATCATTATCAGGAACGTCCACATACAAAAAAAGGCCTGTATTGAACAAGCCTTTCAGATCGAGCATTCCTTACTGAAACACCTTCAGGAAACGGTTTAATTTACGCTCATGCAGCAAGGAACGGCCCATGGCGTCGAACTTTTGACGGGAAAGTTTTCCTGCGGGATGGACGCCCACCTTACGGGCAACGACATCAGGTGTTTCTGTCGTATCTGCGGGAGGTTCCACAGGATCCACGCTGGTCACCTCAGTTAGAACCCAGATTCCAGATTCCATATCGCGGCCCCGTTCATCCTGGACTACATTCTTGCCCGAGGGAAGCAGATAAAGCTTGCTCTTGTAGTTCTGCAGGTAGAATGCATTGGGCGTATTTACCGGTGCAACTTCAAGGACATAACGTTGATGCGCACCGGCGTTCCACGTATACGTACTTGCTACAACGCCTGCTGCGGTAGATTCATTGGGAATATCAATGACACGTTCCCCATATTCAAAGCGGTAAGTGACAGGATTATCCCCCACACTCCAGATTTTCGCCACCGTACCTTCGGCGGAACAGTCCATCATTTCTAATCCATTACAGGCGGTAATGCCCATACATTTATCATCTGCAAGGTATTTCACGCGGGCTTCCATGTAGAACTTTTCCTTGAAGATATCCTGGTACATGGCCTCCACAACCTGACAGTGGATAATCAAGTCCTCTTCAGAGTGTAACTCGGAATCATAATTCAAGCCATAGGGCCAGAAATGCTGGGAATCCCCCTTGAGAACAGCCGTTGGGTCACCGGTCAGTTCCTTAAGCTTGGCCTGGGCGGTTTCCCCCTGGAAAACACCATCCTTCAGCATGGCGGTATATTCGCTGGTGGTACCCATCCCCATAGTATGCCCCATTTCGTGCATCGCCGTACGGACATTCATGTAAGATCGATTCTTGCCGAACCTCATGGTTCCATTGTAGCTAGCATCAGCCGTCTGCACTCCAGTATTGTAGTGGACTTCGATATGCTTGGTCATATGGGTGTACTTATTGTACATATACACCGCAGAATCCATAGCAGCCGTGATTTTCGCATAGGCATCCAGTTCGTCTTCGGAGGGATTATCCACCTTGTTCAAATGATAGTCCACCTTGGCAAAAGCACTGGAAGTAAATAAAAGAAGGGAGGAAAGAACCACCCCACCCATCAAGCGAAAACTGCTAGTAATCATAAAAAACTCCTGCCCTGTACACCTTCGGTAAATATATATAAACAATCTTTCACATCAAGTAAAAAAAGTTTTGGGTCTAGTAAGATATTTTATTCACAAAAATTTGTAGTTTTAGTGCAAAAATTTGAGTAAAGGAGTGACCTCATGAAGGCAATGTATATCGCTAGTAGTATTGCATTGACTGCACTCTTAGCCCTTACCGGCTGTGCAGGAAATAAGAATACATCCACCCGTTCCCTCGGTCAGGCCGAAGCCACCATGACTTTGGCAAACGACAGCAAGCTGGACGCAGCAACCACCGCAAGTGCAGCAGCGAAGCTTGATTCCGCCAAGGCCCTGCAGGCTGACGGCGAAGAAGAACAGGCACAGGCTCTCGCCGAACAGGCTGACCTGGAAGTCCGCTTGGCTCTGGCTACCGCTGAACGCGACCAGGTCAAGAAGGAAAACGAAAAGGTGGAAAACGAACTCCGCGCCGACGTCGAAAGAAAGCTGATCTACCAGAGCATTCTGGACAAGGAAACCAAGAAGGAGGGCAAGTAATGAACAAGAAGATTATTTCTCTGGGCCTTTTGGCAGCATCCATGAGCTTTGCTTCTCCCCTGAACGAATGCCAGGCAGCACTTGATTCCGCAAAGGCATCCATTCCTGCAAACGCACTTTCTGCAAAATTGACCCTGGCTCAGGCACAGGGCGTCTACAACGAACTCTTCTCAGTCATTGCCGACGATGAAGATTCCGACCGCATTCCAGCCCTGGCAGACAACTGCCAGAAGTACGCCGCCATCGTAAAGCTTCAGGCAGAAACCCAGACTCTCCGCAACAAGATTGCCGAAAACTGGCAGAAGCGTGCAGCCACCAACCGTTCCATCGAAGCTATTCAGGAACAGATTAACACCGCCCGTAGCGGTCAGGTGAGCGACCTGGAAGCCGAAAAGAAAAACATGAAGGACCAGGAAGCACGCCTCCAGGCCGAAATGCAGAAGAACCAGGAAAAGTTCCAGGCAGAAGCAGCTGCCCAGGAAGCAAAGCTGAAGGCTGCCGGCGAACGTGAAGCCGACCTCCAGAAGAAGCTGGAAGCTGAACAGGCCGCACTGGAAGCCGAAAAGAAGGCTCTTGCCGAAGAACGCGCCAAGGCAGAAGCCCGCCAGGCAGAAGCAATGAACAAGCTGAACGAACTTCAGTCCAAGATGATCCAGGTGTCCAAGGACGCCCGCGGTATTATCCTTTCCATGTCCGACATTCTGTTTGCCGTGAACAAGGCAGACTTGAAGCAGGACCTGAAGACCAGCCTCGCCAAGGTTGCCGGTATTCTTTCCGTCTACCAGCAGTTCAATGTCTCCATCGAAGGAAACACCGACAACACTGGTTCCGAAGAACACAACATGAAGTTGTCCCAGCAGCGCGCTGACAACGTGATGAAGTTCCTGGTGGATCAGGGCATCGAAGAGAGCCGCCTTACCGCCAAGGGTCTGGGTATGACCATGCCTATTGCAGACAATGCAACCAAGGAAGGTCGCCAGAAGAACCGTCGCGTGGACCTGGTGATCCAGGATAAGGCTCTGCAGGCACAGAAGCCCGCAGCAGAACAGCCCGCACCGGCAGCTGAACCTGCAGCCAAGTAGTATTCACAAATTGTAATACGCAAAAAGCAGCCGAGGGTGAACTAATTTTTAATTAGGACATTCACAAACGGCTGCTTTTTTGCTAAATTGAAGCCCGTAATCTTAAACCGGCGGCGTCAGTCGCCAAAAAACAAAACAAGAGGTACAAAATGGCAGTTTCTTACAAGGAACTCGGCTTGGTTAACACCAAGGAAATGTTTGCAAAGGCTGTTGCTGGTGGCTATGCTATCCCGGCTTTCAACTTCAACACCATGGAACAGATGCAGGCCATCGTTCAGGCTTCCGTTAAGCAGAAGTCTCCGGTCATCATGCAGGTTTCTAAGGGTGCTCGTAACTATGCAAACGGCACCATCCTCCGCTACATGGCTCAGGGTGCTGTTGAATACGCCAAGGAACTGGGCTGCGCAAATCCGCAGATCGTTCTCCACCTCGACCACGGTGACTCTTTCGAACTGTGCAAGGACTGCATTGACAACGGTTTCTCCTCTGTCATGATCGACGGTTCTGCTCTTCCGTACGAAGAAAACATCGCCCTCACCAAGAAGGTTGTTGAATACGCTCACGCTCACGACGTTACCGTCGAAGCTGAACTCGGTGTTCTCGCTGGCGTTGAAGACGAAGTTGTTGCTGAAGAATCTCACTACACCAAGCCGGAAGAAGTTGTTGACTTCGCTACCCGTACTGGTTGCGACTCTCTCGCTATCTCCATCGGTACTTCTCACGGTGCTTACAAGTTCAAGCCGGAACAGTGCACTCGCAACGCTGACGGTATCCTGGTTCCGCCTCCCCTGGCATTCGACGTTCTCGAAGCTATCGAAAAGCAGCTCCCGGGCTTCCCCATCGTTCTCCACGGTTCTTCTTCCGTTCCTCAGGACGAAGTTAAGACCATCAACGAAAACGGTGGCCGTCTGCCGGACGCTGTTGGTATTCCTGAAGAACAGCTCCGCAAGGCTTCTAAGTCTGCTGTTTGCAAGATCAACATCGACTCCGACTCTCGTCTCGCTATGACCGCTGCTGTTCGTAAGTACTTCAACGAACATCCGGATCACTTCGACCCGCGTCAGTACCTGAAGCCGGCTCGTGAAAACATGCAGAAGATGTACGAACACAAGATCGTTGACGTTCTTGGTTCTAACGACAAGCTGTAATAGACCGCTCGTGCACAATCGCAGGTGAATAAAACCTCCGGTAGCACTCGCTCTCAAAAAGGTCACTTGGTTTCTAACCAAGTGACCTTTTTTCACGGAAGACCGCTCGCTAGAGCGGGTCTTTTTCGTTTCGGAAGTTTTACTCATTATTCGAGTCATTCCTATCAGCTCTTTTATAGTTTATGAGGGATAAAAAAAGGAGGATTTATGTCTAAGCTTCAAAAGTATAACCGCGTTGTTTTCGCAATCATTTCCATTCCCACGCTGATTGTCATGTGCCTGGCGGCATTCTTTATGATCTGCGAGGCTTTGCCCAGGAGCTATCCGGAATACGACCGCAATAATGGTAGCCTCTCTAAGGAAGAGGCGGCCAAGGACGCCAAGAAGGAGGAAATCAGGCAATACATTTCCTACGAGAACATGTTCATCCTGGATAACAACAAGAAGGAATTTGTCATTCCTGTAGAAGCAAGAACCATGGAAAAGCCGGAACGCTTCACGGAACGTTTCAGGTTTATGGAAAGCGGTGTTGACGAAGTCGTTTTTGATGATCCTGGCGAAGAAACATTGGCTACCTCCATGGCCTTGGAAGAGAAAAAGGAAATAGCAAAGCCCAAGAAAATCCCCGACACCACTTCCGTGAAGGTTTTCTACGCCACCAACTTCGTGAATCTGGTTTACGAAAACGGCGAGGCAGGCATCCACAAGACTCTCATGGAAAAGCGTTTCTCCGGCTGGGAACTGAACTACTTCCGCCTGGGTAAAAAGCGTTACCTCACTTTCCTGGGAACCGAAAACGATACCAACAAGGACGGTTTCCTGAACAAGGATGACGAAGGCGATTTCTACTTCTACGATCTGAACCAGGGAACCTTAAAGACAGTCTCCATTCCCGGCAAGAGAATTCTCGGCTACGAATTCATGAAAAACACTTCCATCGTTTTCTTTGACGTCGTGGACGAGAACCGCCCCAAGACCCGCAAGAACGAGCAGTTCATCTACCGCTATGACTTCAATACCGGAGAACTGAAGGACGTTATTTCCGACGAAGAAAAGAAGCAGCACCTGAAATACATTCTGTAATTCTTACTTCGCAGACTATAGCCTTGGCAGAAACGCCAAGGCTTTTTGTATATTGACTGCTATGAAAGACAATTCCGTTACCATGCTTTGCCCTCACTGCGGAGCCGAAATCAAGCCCGACGCCACCTTCTGCCGCCACTGCGGTAGCGACAAGAATACCGGCTGGAAAGACGGTGCAGAGTTCGCAGGCGAGGAACTTCCCGACTACGAGGAAATCATCGAGAACGAGTTTGGCGAAGACCTGAACGGAAACAAAAAGAAAAAGGCCAATCCCATCGCAATTGCCGCAGCAATTATCGTGGCATTAGCCTTTATGGCTGCAATGGTTCTGCATTAGCGAACCAAAGATTTTAAGCTAGCGTTTTTTCCAAAGCTTCCAGAGTATCGCCCGCTTCCGTGAAGTCGTAATCCTCAATCTGTTCCTTCAGTTTACGCAGCAAGCGTTCCTGTTCCGGCATGAAGGAAATGTATTCCACATCATCCAGAATGCGCTTACAAAGGGTAGAGGAGCAATTATCCAAGGCATCCTTCAAGGCATCAACTGCAGCCTGCAGCTTTTCCTGAGCTTCAGGATCAGCCTGTTTCGGGGCGGAATCCGTATTTTCCTGAACCACATTGGCAAGAACCACTTGCAAGTCCTGCAACAGATTCTTCAGGCTATTTTCAAATGCACCAAAGAGAGCCATATTGCAGCTATTCTGGGAAAGCTGTTCTTCCAAATCCGAGCCTAGCTTCTGTGCCTGCCCGGCGCCAATGGTACCACACAAGCCCTTAATGGTATGAACCATACGTGAACACGGTTCATAGTCGTGATTTTCCAGCATACGGCGTAGTTCGAAACAGCTGTTATTATAATCGCGGACAAAGCCCTGCACTATTTTCAGGTAGATACTGCGACTGCTATTGGCATGATAGAAACCTGTTTCCGCATCGAAATCACGAACCTTCTGGAACTGAGCGACAAACTCACGATCTTCAGGTGTAAGGGATTCCTTTTCAGATTCAGTAGAGGCAATCAACGGAGTTTCAGAAGCAACTGCCAGGAACTTGGCCATTTCCTCGTAAAGGAGAGACGGATCAATAGGCTTCACAATATGGGCATTCATGCCGGCTGCAAAGCATTCTTCCGTATCCTTCTGGAAGGCACGAGCACTCATGGCGAGAATCGGCACCTTCTTGAAGTATTCATCTTCGCGGGCTCGAATTTCCTTAGTGGCAGTAAGGCCATCCATGACAGGCATCTGAATATCCATCAGAACCAGGTCAAAGGCGTCCTTCTTCAGCATGTCCAGGGATTCCTTACCGTTGTTAGCCACGACCACCGTCAGGCCAACGCTATTCAGCAGGGATACCGCCAGTTCCTGGTTCATCTGGTTATCTTCCACCAGAAGGATCTTGGCTTCCTTAAAGTAAATCTTGCTCTTTTCCTTCTTCTTCGCCTTCTTGTAAGTAGGCTCAAGACCCACGGCTTCCTGCATAGAGCTCAACAATGTGCTCATCTGGAGTGGTTTGGGAACACAACTACCGAACCCAAGGCCCAGAGCCCTGCTCATGTCGCTTTCGTCAAAGTGGATAGGATGCATCAGCACCTTGGGCACATTCACCATCTTTTCGTTTAAGCCATGGGCAAAGTCAAACCCGTTGAGGATAGGCATTTCGTAGTCCACCAGGAACAAATCGAAAGGATCCTCCCCCGCTTCATCGTGAACTTGAATCAAATCCAGGGCCTCATCCACAGAGGATGCTTCTTCAACCACGCAGTGCAACATGGTCAAGTAACGACGAAGAACAGTTCTCAAGTTTGCGCAGTCATCCACCAGAAGGATGTTCTTACCCTTGAAATCATTAACGTCCATCCACTTGGGCTGAACAGTGGCAGAAGATGCAATCGGCAGAGTAATGGTAAAGAAGAATCTGGAGCCCACACCAGCAGTACTTTCCACTTCCATCTGGCCGCCCATCAATTCCACCAGGGACTTGGAAATAACCAGGCCAAGACCGGTACCGCCATACTTACGTGTGGTGGAGCCATCCGCCTGAGTAAAGGCATTGAACAGACGGTTGCGCTGTTCCGGCGTCATACCGATACCCGTATCAATAACGCTAAAGGAAAGTTTAACGCTGGTGACATTGCGCTGGAGCATTTCAACGCGGAGAGTAATGTTTCCCTTTTCCGTAAACTTGGTAGCGTTATTAATCAAGTTGGTAAAGATCTGGGAGATTCGCAGGGGGTCACCCATCAGGACTTCCGGAATTTCCGGATCAATGTCCACAATCAGCTCGATAGGCTTGCCTGCAATACGAACTTCCGCAAGGGCAGCCACTTCGCCCAGCACATCCTGAAGGACCAGCTGAGTGATTTCCAGTTCCTGCTTCTTGGCTTCAATCTTGGAGAAGTCCAGAATATTATTAATAATACCCAGCAGGGACTTGGCTGCCGCACTGATTCGATCAATAAATCCTCGTTGGTGTTCATCCAGCTGGGTCTCGGAAGTCAAGTGAGCCATACCGATAATGGCATTCATAGGCGTACGGATTTCATGACTCATGTTGGCCAGGAATTCGCTCTTTGCCTGGGTTGCCTGTTCTGCAATCTCACGAGCAGCCACCACTTCGGAAATGTCGATCATGGAAAGCATGTAGCCCACCAGAGTTTCCTGCATCTTTAGGGTACAGGCTTCACCGCGGAACCATACACTAGTATGAAGTGCTTCGGACTTCAATTCAAAGGAATCCTTCCAGAGATCCTGCTTACTGAAGGAACGCTTCAAGGAACGAATCATGTCTTCCGGCAGGCCAATATCCTTCAGTTCATCCAACTTCAGGCCAATGAGAGATTTCCATTCACAGCCAAAGAAATCCGCCAGCTGCTTGGAAATGTAGGTCACCTTCAAGTATCTGTCGAAAATCACCAGAATGGAATGATCCGCAGACATCATGATGGTATCAAGAATCGTATCCTTCTGAATACCGCTGGTTTCATCGGTAATGATGAACAGATAACGCATTTCGCCGTTATCTTCCACCAGCACCTGGAAGAAGATACCCCACCATGCCACTTCCCCATCGGGGCTCTTCACAGGCACGCGAATCTTGCGCTCGCTGGCATGCATTTCACCGCCCATGGCCACACGATGGGCAAACTTCTTGAATTGGTCAGAATCAATATACTTAAAGAGGATTTGCCCCTTAATATCTTCTCCATCGTTAAGGAAGTCCACCACATAGGCACTTGCATGGAGAATATCAAAGGTATCATTAGTCAAGATAATTCTGAAGTTATCACTTCCCAGCAGGGTATCGAACATGTTACTGGAGCTCACGCTGTCGCTCAAGTCCCTCTGGATGTATCGGCTGAACAACATATGGGACACGAAGGCTGCCGCTCCCATCAAAATAATCACAGCAAAGATGACCAGGAGAATAAATGCGTAAATGTGGTTTTCCACACCAGACACAATACGGTTCTGTTGAGCCGCATGAATCACATAGAACGGCTTATTCTTTAAGCTCACCACCATGAATACCATACGCTGGTGATGTTCATTAGTCCGTTCAAAACGAAGAACTTCTGCGGCACTCAAGGTATCCGAACTAAAACTGCCCGAAACCATTTCCAGCAGGTGTTCCACCGTATCCTGAACCACCTTACCCATATTGGTTTCATAGGGGAAATAGGTAATCAGGTTGTCGTTTTCCTTGCTTAGGAGTAAGGTGATACCACCTTCATCTCGAGCCAGGGAACCCATGGACGTGCGAACCTTGTGCAAGTCCAGATCCTCAGCCACAACAGCAGCCACCTTCTTGTTCTTATCCCAGACAGGATGAGACAGAGTCATGGTCATCTTGCCTAGATCACGACGGACGTTAGGACCAGTAAAAGCAAGACCCTTCTTTCGGGCAGCTTCCAGATACCAGGCTGTTGTACGGAATTCGGACTTACCACTTTCCAGCTTCAATGCTCGGGAGGAATAGTAATCACCCTTGCTAGAGCCGTAATAGACATCAATGACGCCATCGTCCCTAAGGACCTGTCTGACAGTCTGTCCCTTAACGATACCTTCCTTATAGGACTGGGTCTTCTTGGCAAGATCCATGAAATTATTTTCATAGTCCGTCAAAAGCTTTTCGACGTTATAGACCACCTTGTTCTTGAGGCTACTTTCTGCAGAAGAATATGCAGAAGTCACGAACATGGAGCGGACCATGAAGTAGAAAAAACCCACCAAGATGATGGACGCCACCAGCATGGGGATGGCATAAACAAAAGAAATGCGCCATCTCAAGCGACGACGCTTGTCATTTAAGGGATTATGAGTCATGGGACAGCTCCCTAAATCGTCCCGTCCTTAAACCGTTCATAAAGAGCGGGCAATTGGGACTGAAGTTCCATAAAGGTATCCACAACAATGGGATCAAACTGAGTACCGCGGCCATTCTGGATTTCCGCTACAGCAACTTCGTGAGGGAACGGTTCCTTATAAGGTCTACGGGAAACCAGGGCGTCATAGACATCGGCAACGGCCATCAGTCTGGCACCGACTGGAATATCAGTCCCCTTCAATTTATTCGGGTATCCCATGCCATCCCAACGTTCATGATGGTTCAGGATAATCTCTGCCGCAATCTTTACCAGGGGATGATCTGCCAATTCACGAGTAGCGTTAGACAGAACGTCATAGCCCATCTGGGGGTGCTTGCTCATGATTTCACGTTCTTCATCCGTAAGCTTTGCAGGCTTGTGGAGAATTTCATCGGGAATGCCCACCTTGCCAATATCGTGCAAGGGAGCTGCAGTTGCATAAAATTCGATATATTCCTTACTCGGAATAGCAGCGCTAAAGTCCGGATGGTTCTTCAGCTTTTCAGCAAGCATCTGGACAAGAACCTGAGTGCGCTTAATGTGTTCACCCGTATCCGTATCGCGATATTCAGCCAAGGCGCCAAGACTGGTAAGCATGACCTTCAAGGTTTTACGTAAATCCAGAGTCTTTTCTTCCACCAGTTCGTGGAGATGATCACGCTGATGCTTGAATTCCAGCTGATTTTTAATACGCAGGCGTACAAGATCCGGATTAAAAGGCTTTACGATGTAGTCTACGGCACCAAGATCCAGACCCGTCTGTTCACTCTTGGCGTCAGCCTTTGCGGTAAGGAAAATAACCGGGGTATCATCCACGAGGCCCCGAGCCTTCATCTGCCGGAGGGTCTCATAACCATCCATTTCCGGCATCATCACATCCAGGAGAATGAGGTCCGGCTTAACCTTTTCGGTCAAAGCCAAGCCCTTTTTGCCGTTGAGGGCAACATACATGTCGTATTCACCGCACAAGATTCCTTCCAACACTTCAATGTTGGTTTTGGTGTCGTCAATAACGAGAATCTTAGCAAATGAGCTATCCATGCCCATAATATATGTTAAGATTTTGAAATGGGACAAACTATTTTATTCCAATTTGGAATGGAAACTGCCGTTTTTCGTAAAAAAACACAAGTGCAGAAGAAAAAAGTAAGAACAGCTCTGTGATATAGAGCACAGTCCCGATTTTTAAACCATTCTGGAGGTCTTTATGAAGGCGTTTATGGAATCAGCGTAGTTCCAGACGCCCCCTAGCATGGACACCCCGGAAACAGGCAGTTTTTTCACATCCTGTAAATTATCCTGGTCTATTCCACCAAACATAATGAGCGGAATTCTGTTGCCCAGTTCAGACAGTTTTGTAGAAAGGTCTTCTAAAACACAAGCGCTAGAGACCAGAGTATTCATCGGTTCTAGGGCGGAAAAAGGCTGATAAAGAGGGCCTACAAGGGCACCCGCCACCCAGTCAGGTAAATCCTTCACCTGTTCCAGGGATCGGCAGAAGGCAATGCAGTTTACCCGTTTCCAGGACTCGGGAACCTCCCCCATGAAGGAACCTGCTTCTGCCACACAGCCACGGACATCCAGCTGTTCCGCCGTATCGGGAGTACCCCACACCCAAATCCGTTCACGATATTCCATGGGCAAGGACAACAGCCAGCGTTCATAGTCATCGGCGGTCCCACGACGTTTCTTGAGGATAAGACGGGAAAGACCCCGCTTGAACATTTCCTCGATATCGTCATATTCACCGGCAAAGTCGTCCGGACAGGTGGTCAAGTACAATTTCAGCATAAATTACAAAGTAATACTTTTGTGTTATCGGGGTGAATATTAGAAAAAGTTATATTTCCCATCCGAAAAAAGCACGCTTTAAAGGAGGAATGTGCATGTTCAAGAGAGTTCTTGAAGTTATGGCAATCTCTAGCCTTCTGACATCTGCAGTATGGGCAGACCAGAAGGATAACATGAACTTGAAAGTTCACGCCAGCGAATGTATCCAGAAACTCACCGTCCTGGCATTACCCCAATATGCCCCCGAGCAGTACCTTAAGGCAGACTATCAAAATGACAGTCTTGTTATCCATTTCGACGAAAACCACACTGCAGAAATAAAGGGTATTCTTGAAAAGTGGACGGAAGAATGTTCCGATCTTTTCGACAAGGACGTCTATTCTCCTGGATTTTTCACCAATTCTCCCCTAATGGATATTGTGAAGGCAGAATCCGAGAAGCAGGCAAGACAGAGAACCGAAGCCTTTGGAAATGACAGCCTGACGAAAATCAAGAATGAAGTAGAAGAAATTGCGGGGAACTTCAGTTTTGTATTTCGTTACGGAGTTCTGGAATCCATCAATATCAACCCGAGAAAAGGCAAGAGATTCCAGTTTGTAAACGATGGCACCGCCTTGATCTGGGGCGGTAATGGAATTCTCCATAGCATTTCCAGAAAAAGCGCTCTTCTCCAGGAAGACTCCATCATCGTCCATTCCGGATATGAAATCAAAGATTTCGTCCGCGATGGCCACGGATTCAAGGAATTTACAAGACCCTGGAGTCAAGTAGTTACCAAGGAAGAATACCCGTCCCTGAACGAATCCGCCAAGAATGGAAAATTTGAATACGACCAGGAAGCGTACTCCGCAATGCCCTGGGGAACAGTTGCCCACAACAAAAAAATTGAGTTAATCGGTACAGTCGGCCTTAATATCGGCTACCTGACAGACAACTACCTGGAAGACAGCAAGGCATTCCGTGACTCCTCCGCAATCATTGAAGGCCTCCTCGAAATGGGCGTCAACTGGGAAGTTTCTCTTGGATTAGTCCGTTGTTCCGCCACAAGCGGCACCTGTCTTGGATTTGGCGCAGGCTACGGAGCATACGTTTGGTCGACAGTAGGTAAAGAAAAGGAAAACCGCTGGAGTTATTCTGACGACGATACCGAAGAAGCTGAAACCAAGCTGATTCACGGAGTTAAACTGTTTGGTGAATACTATATGAAGAGCAAAACACCCTATGGTTTTCGCGAAGCCATTACTATTCCGGTCAATGAAAGCATGAAGTACATTGAATCCAAGACATCCCTGTTTGTGGACTCCGGAATCAACCGATTTGAACTGGGTCTTGCAATTTCTCCAATCCAGTTCATTCCCGCTTTGTTCTTCAACATTGGCATTAATTTTAATACAAACAGTTTCTAAAACACAAACAAATGAACAATCATTCATTTTTTTATTTAGCAGGAAAGCTTTTAACAGCTTTCCTTCTTTTCTCGTTGTACGGATGTTCCAACGTACAAGTGGCCAAGGCATTTACGTTTTTCAGCATTCTTGACGAGCAAGGCAAAGTCATGCCTTACATAGAGCCTCAAGACCAAGAAAACCGTGCGCTCATAGGAGACGTGGAGAATTTAAGTGCAGAGCTATTTCATATCGATTCCGCCGGTGCCGAACATCTTAAAGCATCCTTTTTCAAGGTCTGGAACAAGGACAAAGTAGAAACCGAGTGGAACGTGAAGGATTCGCTGGGCAAAGCACTTGTCAGCAGAAAAAGTATACTAGATGACGACGGACGTTTGTTACGTAGGGAAGCTTATACGAAAAAGAATTATTCCATCATCGCAAGTTCCCAGAAAAAGGAAGACGGAGGCACCCGCTGGTATTACACCAGACAGGATACATCCACTGCGATCTATAAAATCAGTTTTCTCGTAGATGAAACCGGCAAAGCACAGGATCTGAGGGTTATTTACCCCTTTACCCACAAGCTGGAACGAATCTATAACGAACAACACAACATTTCTTCCATCCAAATTGAAGGTCAATACCACGGGAAAGATGCGGTTTCCTTCACATACGATTCTGACGGCAAGAAAGTGAAGGAAAGAAGCGTGTCCTACAACGGAAAGCTTTATTCCTACGAATCCATCCAGCGAAATCAAGACGGGAAAATTGTGGACCTGGTTTATTCCAGCGACATTAGCGACACTCAGGAACATACTCAATACGAATACGGCGAGGACGGTCGAGTTTCCAAGATTATATCTGGAGGATTCACCAAATTCCTGAAATATGAAGACGGAAAGCTGGTTCGTGAAGAATACTACGACTACGCAGGAAATTTACATGCGGTCACCCGCATTACCACCGATGATTTCGGGAATGTTATAGAAAGTGTCTATTCTAGGAAGGATTCTAAAACCGGAGACTTCAAGGAATTCCAGAAATACAAGTACCAAATCAGATATTACCAGTAAGACCACTCCCCTTTTTTGCTAAATTTGGCGCCATATGAAGAACTTTTACGTTACTACTCCGATTTATTATGTGAATGACGCGCCCCATATCGGTCATTCCTACACCACCGTCCTTGCAGACATTCTTACCCGCTTCCACAAGATTCTTGGATACCAGACCTACTTCCTGACCGGTACCGACGAACACGGCCAGAAGGTGCAGCGTGCCGCCGCCAAGCGCGAAGTGACTCCGCAGGAACATGTGGACGAATACTACCACCGTTTCGAAGATCTGTGGAAGAAGATGGGCATCTGCAACGACTTCTTCATCCGCACCACCTACCCTGAACACAAGGCTTATGTGCAGGAATGCCTGCAGAAGCTGTGGGACAAGGGCGAAATCTATTCCAAGGAATACGAAGGCTGGTACTCTGTCGGCGAAGAACGTTTCTTCTCTGAAGACGAACTGGACGAAAACAAGTGCGACCCCATTAGCCACCGCCCGGTGGAATGGCTGAAGGAAAAGAACTACTTCTTCAAGATGAGCAAGTATCAGCAGCAGCTCATTGATCACTTGAACACCAACCCGGACTGGATCGTTCCCGACTACCGTCGTAACGAAATCCTGGGCTTTTTGCGTCAGCCCCTGAACGACCTTTGCATCAGCCGCCCGAAGGCTCGCCTCTCCTGGGGTATTCCTCTGCCTTTCGACCAGGACTATGTGACCTACGTTTGGTTCGACGCTCTCTTGAACTATGTAAGCGCATCTACCGCTTTCCACAAGACTTATGCCGATGGCACTCCCATTTGGCCCGCCACCTATCACCTGATCGGTAAGGACATTCTTACCACTCATAGCGTGTACTGGCCCACTATGCTGATGGCTCTGGACATTCCTCTGCCCAAGCACATTCTGGCTCACGGCTGGTGGCTGGTGAACGGCGGCGAAAAAATGAGTAAGTCTGCTGGTAACGTTGTTAAGCCCATGGACTACATGGAAAAGTACGGCAACGACGCATTCCGCTACTACTTGGCCCGCGAAATGGTGGTTGGCCAGGACGCAAACTTCACCCACGATTCCTTTGTCCGTCGCATTAATGCCGACTTGGCAAACGACCTGGGCAACGTTCTGAACCGAGTCCACAAGCTGGTCCTCACCAACTTTGAAGGCAAGCTGCCCGTTGCAGGCGCTATGGATGACGCCGCCAACGACGTGATGAACTTGGCCAAGAAGGTCATCGAAGACATAAAGCAGGACCTGCCCCAGGCTCGTCTGTCCCAGTCCATCGAAAACATCATGACCTTGGTCCGTAGCATCAACCGCTACTTTGAAATCAAGGCTCCCTGGAAGCTGGCCAAGGACCCGGCTCTCAAGGATGAGCTGGCAACCGTTCTTTATGTGGCAGCAGAAGCTGTTCGCCTCAGCCTTTGCATGCTTTGGCCGGTAATCCCCACCAAGGCAGAAGAAGGCCTGACCATGCTGGGCACCAAGTTCGAAAGTGCCGAAGACCTGGTCTGGGGTCTGTTGAAGGGTGGCGAAGTCTTCGGCGAAGGCAAGCCCCTGTTCCCCCGCATCGACGAAGAAGTGAAGCCCCAGCAGCAGCAACAGCAGCAGAAGCCCAAGCAGAACAAGCCGCTGACCGCAGCTGACGTTCCTGCCGCCATGGACCTCCGCGCCGCAAAGATCGTTGAAGTGGCAGACCATCCGGATGCAACTTCTCTGTACGTTCTCAAGGTTGACGCAGGCGAAGGCGAACTCCGCACCGTTTGCTCCGGCCTTAAGGCTAGCTACGAAGCTTCTGAACTTCAGGATCGCATGATTCTTTTGTTCGCAAACCTGAAGCCCGCACCGCTTCGCGGTATCATGAGCGCAGGTATGCTCTTCGCTGGCGACTTGGAAGCCGAATCCCACAAGTGCCGCCTGGTGGCAGTGCCCGAAGGTGCAAAGCCCGGTGACCGCGCATTGTTCAAGGGAATCGCTCCCAGCGAACCTCGCGAACTGAAGCTGAAGGATTTCGAAAAGATCGCTCTCTCCGTCAAGAACGGCCAAGTGTTCTGCACCGCAGGCGAAGGCGCCGAAGCCATCGCTCTGGAAATCGACGGCAAGGCAGTGACCTGCGACGTCCCCGAAGGAAATGGAGTGCATTAAGCTTTTTTAGCAGAAAAGCATCCAAATTAATATATGGACCCATCAAAAGATGGGTCTTTTTTCTTTGATTTCTTTTATATTTCTTGAAGAAAAAGAATTATGATCAAGAACATAAAAGACATTCAGAAGTTGAGCTTTGCCACAAACACGGTCATCTTGTCGCTTGTGGTATTGATGATGCTAGTCTACTCCTTAATCGGAGCTATGTTCCTAGTATATTATTCAATCTTTGTGTGCGTAGTCTATCTAGCGCATTACCTATTGATCAAAAAATATCAATTCATTAAGGCAACCTGGTCTATATATGCCATGATGACCATCTATATGGCAGTCTGCACTATATACCTTGGTTACGACTACGGATTTCAGCTGTATTCTCTTTCCACCATTCCGTTGATATACTACATCAAGTATATGCAAACAAAATATGGTGGAGAAGACCCTAAACCAAACCTCTGTTCCGCCATCATCGTTATCGTCTGCCTACTATCCTCCCTATATTCAGTAAAAAACGGTCCAATCTATAGGGTGGAAGGAATACCCACTCTTGTATTCCTAGGAATCAATCTAACCAGCGTCTGCTGTTTTTTAATCGGGTTTGCAAAACTGACCACAGGAATTATCATTGAGTCCGAAAAGAAACTTCAATTTCAAGCAAACTATGACGCATTGACGAAGTTGTCAAATCGTTTCAACATGAGAACAATCCTTCAAAAAAGCATTGAAGAAAAAGATTCTTCGTCACAGCTCTGGATCGCCATGCTAGACATTGATAACTTCAAGAAAATCAATGACAAATATGGTCATGCCGCAGGAGACCGAGTTCTAGTAACGCTGGCAGAAATCATGAAAAAGATTTGCAAGGACTGTGCAATCAGCCGCTGGGGCGGTGAAGAATTCCTTATCTGCGGAAAGAACGATCCCAAGAATATCTTGGAAAGTTTGGTAAAAGAGGTCGAAAGAACTCCCGTTAAAGAAGACTGTGGAGATATTCATTTTACAATATCGGTAGGAGCATCGAACTACGCTCCTGGCGATAGGTATGATACTTGGATTATTAGAGCGGACAAGCTGTTATACAAAGCCAAGGAAAACGGCAAGAACCAAGTGATGAGCTAATTTTCCTATATTACAAGTATGCGCTACTTACTTGTATCCATAACGATTTTACTCTTGTTGACGGGCTGCACCATGCACCCGCCTAGCACCGCTGCGTTCATGGATGCTACGGAACGTAGCGCAAAGTATCCCGGAGAAAGCCGACAAGCATTTACTGTTCGCGGAGAGTTTTCCCAATACGCAGTCAAGGATGATGGCTGGGATTTTCCAGCTTCACTAGAATACCTTTTCTCAAAAAACGGCCTAACTTGGGGCGCAGGACTTTTGCCATCACCTTATTTTACTGCAGGTTTTGGCGACAAGTATTACGGAGTCCGTACATGGATTTCCGCACCTTGGCTGATTGGAACTCTAAGCGTCATTGGTCTCCTTAGTGATGACGACGATGACGAAGAGTACGAGGACAAAGACGACCGCTATGATGTAGACGATTTAGGGGATTTACCGGCTCTATGGTTTGTTACTTTTGCAGGTGGCGTTTCCTTTATCCAGCAGCTACCCCTTGGCGAATTCGTACGAATCGGTATAGAGGAATTCATCGCCAGAGATGTCTGGATTCCTGTACGAGACAACAACGAATGGTCTGCGATAGAAGCCGGCCTTACCGCCTATATTAGCTACAGACAGAGTAAGTTTGACATTGCCATCGAAGGACGTTACAGCGTTCTAGACATGGATCCGGACCGTTATCGTCTAGGAATATCCCTGACCGCCTCTTATTTTGTTTTCTAGATTTGCGTCATGATCAACACCACCCTCTGCTATATTGAACAGGACGACAAGTACCTGCTGCTTCACCGCGTAAAGAAGAAGAACGATATCAATAAGGACAAATGGATTGGTATCGGCGGCAAGTTCGAGGAATGGGAATCACCCGAAAACTGTATTAAGCGAGAGGCCTTGGAAGAGACCGGCTTAACGCTGATCAAGCCCAAGTATCGCGGCATCGTGACCTTCATTAGCGATGGCATGGACCAGACAGAATTCATGCACCTGTTTACCGCCACACAGTGGACGGGAGACCTGAAAGAATGCGACGAAGGCAATTTGGAATGGGTCCCGAAGGCAGACGTGGCGAAACTTCCCCACTGGGATGGGGACCTGATTTTCTTAGCCTTGCTGGAACGAGGCGAACCCTTCTTTAGCCTGAAATTGACTTATAAGGGAAGTACGCTGACAGAGGCTCTGCTCAATGAAGAAGAAGTTTTTGTTAAGGACTTTATTTAACTAGATCCTTCGACTTCGCTCAGGATGACATCTGGCTACCACTTTGCCAAAGCGTTAGTGATAATGAGGTCCTGGAGTTTTTCGATGGCGCGTTTTTGGCCGTGACGGTCTTCGGTTTCGTTAGCCTGAATATCATAAGTTCCTTCTGCGGAAAGGGACTTATTTTCATAAATGATACGTTCCTTCACGTTATCGTAGAACTTGACGCCCACACGAATGGTAACGCGGTAAGTTTCCACATCGCTATTGCTGTTATAATCCATAGGCTTATTGGTATAGGACAGCAACGTGATTTCAAAATCAGAATGAGCTTCGCCATTAACCACACGAACACCGCCAGCGTTCTTCTTGAACATATCAAGAACAGCCGTACGGATATCATTGGCAAGGACTGCATCCATGGTCTTATCATCCACATCGTGGATGTTTACCGTCTTGATATGGCTGGGTAGTGTACTAGCGGTAAAGCTGTAACATCCAGCCAAAACAAACAGGGCTAGAATGCAAAAAAGGGCGGGAACTACTTTCATTTTAAAGTTGTAATTCATCGCCCAATAATTTAGTTATTTGTGACCGAATCGTTTTTCTACTTCACAGAGAAAATTCTGTTCAAATCCCCACTTTTTACGATATACAATCCCTTGGTGAGGTTCTTTGCGTTCAGCATCGTCTGGATGTTGTCAAGACGAGTGCTAAACTTGCAAACAAAGGCGCCCTTCAGGTTGTAAACACTGTAAGTTCTTTCGCCGTTCAGCAGGAGTTGATTTACTATAATCCCATCCGTGCCAGGACCATTAACATCGGCGGCGCTAATCTTTTCAATCTTCACGTTGTCGATGTACACGGAACCGGTAGCAAGCCCTGCGTTAAAGGAAATGCGACCGTTTTCGTCGGTATCTTCGGTCATGGTGAACTTGATTTCGTAAATCTTGGCTGCGGTAGTCAAGTCGAAGGTCTTTGCTTCGCCCAGGTAGCTAGTAAAGGGGCTAGAATCCTTTTCCAGATTCACTTCAAGGGTTCTAGCTGCAGAAGCGGAAGCGTCAAAAGTCAGCTTGTAGCTCTGGCCCTTTTCGTAATGCATACCATTCTGGATCACCTGAACGTCATAGGCGTTGGTGCTGGCTTTTGTCACATTGATTTCGGCCTTTCCGTCAGAATGCTTGAAGGTACCTTCGCCGCTGTGAACAGTCAGGCTCCAGCCAGCCAACTTCAGGGAGTCAGAGAATGTGCCATTGAAAACGGTATCACGGTTGGTGGGAACCACAATCGCTGCGGCAGGAGAACTACCGTCCAGGGAATATTCCTTCACAAAGTTCCAGATGTCGGAAACATCAGCCTTGGAGGGGCTATGACCGCGGCCCTGGAGCTTCAGGTGCTTCACATATACACCTTCATCGCAGGGGCCCCAAGTATACATGGTACCCTGGTTTTCGCTGTTGGGATAATTGCTAATGACTTCAGCCGTTGCCGGGCAGTTAAACTGATCGCGATAGTTCTTCAGGAAATCCTCGACCATGCTGTATTGCAGCACATCGTCGTTGGTTCCGTGAATATGGAAAATAGGTACGGGGCGCATAGCCTTGGATGCACCATACACGTTGGGTCCAGAGCAGGGAGCAAAGGCCGCAATCTTATCAGCAATCTTGCTCATGGAATGGTACGTGAACATACCGCCCATGGAGAAGCCTGAAAGATAGACACGATTGGTGTTAATCTTGTAATCCTTGGCAAGTTGGTCAATAATAGAAGAAACCCACTTAGTATCCGTATCGCCCTGAATGTCCCAGGTGCTCATGCCGGTACCGCCCTTAGGGTAAGCCACCACAAAGCCTGCAGTGTCAGCAACCGCTTCCCAGTGGGTATTCTGCTGCTGATAATTAGGATCCTGGTCCATGCCATGCAAGGAAAGAAGCAACGGGCTGTTGTCAGCAAGGCCAGACGGTGCGTACACATAGACATCGCGGCCCGAAACAGAAACCTTCTTGTAGTCGCTTAAAGATTTTCCGCCGCCACCACCCCATTGTGCGAAAGTAGCGGTTGCTGCGACTAAGAATAAGGAAAGAAATTTCATTTTAACACTCCTTTTAATGCTGCACTTTATGCAGTTTGTTCTCACCCTGCCTACAATATATACCTCAACGCTCCGTATATTCTAAGCCGGAATAAATAACCATTGTAAAGGATTACAACACCCCAAATCGGCCTTTTTTTATTAACTTTCCCCGTAAAGAGAGGTTCAGTATGGGTTTTAAAATTCTTGCAACAGCCGCAATGATTTCCGCTTTATTTGCAGTAAATGCTTCTGCACAAACGAGAATTGCCTGTGTAGGCAACAGCATTACCTACGGCTACGGGCTGAACGGCGCAACCACCTATCCCCAGCATTTACAATACGTTCTGGGAGGAACTTACCAAGTTGAAAACTATGGAAACTCCGGCAAGATGTTCCACAAGGCCTCCCAGGAGTCTTACTGGACACAGCCCGAATTCAAAAAGGCATACGCTTTTGAACCCAACATCGTAATCATTGAACTGGGTACAAATGACAGCAAGTATTTCTTCAGCGGAAGCGAAGGGAACTACAACTATTACTTCTACGAATACAAGCAGGATAGCCAGGGCAAGAATTATACTCGCGAAAGTCTGATTGCCGAGATGAAAAAGGACTACGAAGCCCTTATTGACACCTTCCTCCACAACAATCATACGCCCGAGATTTACGTAACACTGCAGCCCTACGCCAACAACCTCGGATGGTTCATCACCGACTCTGCGATCGTGAACGTAATCAACCCCATGATTAAGGAAGTGGCAGAGAAGAAGCGCGTCAATGTAATCGACCTTCATTCTCTACTTAACAAGCGTGAATGGCTGCAGGCCGACAGCGTCCATCCCAATGAAGAAGGCGCAAAGGCCATGGCCGAAATCATCGGCGAAAGCATTATGAACGGGCCCATTATGACAGGCCCCCTAGAATCTTCTAGTAGCGTTATCACGGAATCCTCCAGCAGCAATACCGCTTTAGCAAGTAGCAGTTCCGATGGTAAAGACGGCCTGACCACCGTATTAAGAACAAATTCACAAATTACGGTACAGGGAAAGTCCATCCAGCTGAACCATATATCTGGAACCGTTGAAGTATTTGACCTGAACGGCAATCTGGTAAAACGTTCTGTTTCTAACGGATTCCTTGAACTCCAGATGAAACTGCCTGGCGTGTATATTGTAAAAACAAATTTAACCACCCAGAAAGTGATCCTCAAATAAACAAAAATGCTAGATCCTCGATCAGGTCGAGGATGACATTGCAGGAATTTGCTATAATTACACGGGAAAATTTTTATCTAACCGAGGCATAAAATGCTTGACATTAAGAAGATCCGCGAAAATCCGGAATATTATATTGCTGAAACTGAAAAGAAGTATACTACCGTGAGCCTGCGCGATGTTCTCGCCATCGACGAAGAACGCCGCCCCCTCCTCACCGAAGTGGAACGCCTCAAGAGCGAACGCAACGCTCAGTCCAAGCTCATCGGTGAACTGAAGAAGAAGGGCGAAAACGCCGACGCCGCTCAGGCTGCTACCCGCGAACTGGGCAACAAGATTGACGAAATGGACAAGAAGCTGAAGGATCTGGAATACAAGCAGACCGAAATGCTCATGCACGTCCCCAACATCGCTCCCCGCTCCATCGAAGGTAAGGATTCCGACGACAACAAGGTTGAAAAAGACGGTCCGATTCCCTTTGACTACTACACCAAGAACGATGACTTCGCACGCGTGGACCACAAGACCTTGGGCGAACGCCTTGGCATTTTCGACTTCGAACGCGGCGCAAAGATTTCTGGTTCCGGTTTCCCCGTTTACCGCGGTCTGGGCTCTCGCCTGGAACGCGCTTTGATCCAGTTCTTCCTGGACGAACACCAGAAGGCCGGCTTCGAAGAATTCACTCCTCCGTACCTGGTAACCCGTAACACCATGCGTGGTACTGGTCAGCTCCCCAAGTTCGAAGAAGACATGTACCGCTGCGACAAGGATGACGACCTGTTCCTCATCCCCACTGCAGAAGTTCCTCTGACCAACCTCTACTCTGGCGAAGTCATTCCGGAATCCGAACTCCCCAAGCGTATTTGCGCATACTCCGCTTGCTTCCGTCGTGAAGCTGGTTCCTACGGTAAGGACACCCGCGGTCTCCTGCGCCTCCACCAGTTCAACAAGGTTGAAATGGTGTACTTCGCTCATCCGGAACACTCCTACGAAGATCACGAAGAACTGACCCGCTTTGCCGAAATGCTCCTTGAAAAGCTGGGCCTCCCCTACCACCGTCTGGCTCTCTGCAAGGGCGACCTCGGTTTCGGTGCTGCAAAGTGCTACGACCTTGAAGTCTACGCTCCGGTCGAAAAGAAGTGGTTGGAAGTTTCTTCCTGCTCTAACTTCGAAGACTACCAGGCACGTCGCGCAAACATCAAGACCAAGATCAACGGCAAGAACACCTTCATCCACACCTTGAACGGTTCTGGCCTTGCTACTCCTCGCGTCATGGTCGGCATCTGCGACAACTACCAGCAGAAGGACGGCTCTCTGTTGATTCCTGAAGTGCTGCGTCCGTACATGGGCGGCATGGAAAAGATTGAACCGAAGAAGTAATCTTTTCTTTTACATAATTTGCTAGGAGGGCTCGCGAAAGCGGGTCCTCTTTTTCATATAAAGTAAATATGAAATTAAGTTTACCATGTTAATTCAAATTATACACAAAAAAACACTATTCCCTTTCTATATTTAATACCAGATTTTTTATGGGAGATTATATGAACTTCAAACTTATTGCCCTTACTACCGCAATGACCATGTCCGCAGCAATCGCTCAGGACTACGAAGACGACGAATACGAAGAAGAATCCGCTCCGGCTGCACAGTCTGCCCCGGCACAGGAATCTGCTCCTGCTCAGGCAGCTACTGCACAGGACGCTCCGGCTGCACAGCCCAATGGCGTATTCAGCGTTCTCCACGGCGACGCATACAACATGGTTGGTAACGAAGCTGGTGCTGCAACTATCGGCGGCAACATGCTTTCTCCCTACAAGATGTACGGCAGCAACCTCCTCTATGTGGAACCGTCTGGCGAAACCGCTACCTTGGCACTGACCAAGGGTGGCATCACCTACTTGGCAGCATTTGACGGCATTGCAGCTGGCATTGTCGATATTACCAAGGGTCTCCCCCAGTATGACGAAGCAAACCTCCGCAACCTGGGCCTCGTTACCGTCGGTATGGCATTTAGCGGCATGGGTTTCGCAGTAGACTTCGCTCTGGACAAGACTTGGGAAGACACCGAAGCCGGTGACAACGAAACTTCCGTTTCCACCACTGGTGCTGGCGATGTCATCAACCTGAAGTTCGGTATGAACCTGGGTGCATTTGACCTTACTGCAAATGCCTACTGGCTCACCTTCCAGGACGAAGTTGACACCGAAACCGACGCTCAGGAAACCGACAACGATTACTGGGATCTTGGCTTGAACGTGAACATTTCTAACGGTCCTTCCGCCAAGACCTTCTTCTGGTCTGTAGGTGTGAACATTCTCCGTCAGGCTAGCGAACGTATCGTTGAAGCAGGCAACACCACTACCGAAACCACCAACGACGACTCCTTCTTCGAAGTCCAGCCCTATGCAAACATTGCATTCCCCGTGCTGAGCTCTGATATGGCACAGGTCTTCATCGGTACCAACACTCGCCTCCCCCTCATCTTCTTCGATGAAACTGCTAGCGACAGAAGCTTCTTCGGTCTGTACACCACCCCCAACGTTCTCGCAGAAATCACTCTGAACGAAAACTGGATCCTCTATGGTGGCGCAAACTATGACTGGAAGGTCCTGGGCTACTACAGCTCTGAAACCAAGGCTTCCAAGACCGACGTTTCTGAATTCTCCATGCGCACCAACGCTCCCATGGCAAATGCAGGCGTCCGTTTCCAGTACAAGAACCTGGTTCTGGAAGCATCCATTGCTGATCAGCTGAACTCTGCTGCATGGGCAGGCCTGGTTGGCAACTTCGGCATGCTGCTGACTTTCTAATCTTGAGTTAGAAAAAGAAATTTTGGGCGGGCTTCGGCTCGCCCATTTTTTTATTGCTGGAACTTGCATCCAGCATTTTTTATTTAATTTTGATGCATGAAGTACAAACCTTATCGAGACTTGCTTCTTGAGATTTTCCCAAACTATCTCAAGGTCCGAAAGCTTCCCCTGAATGGCGGTATGAGTTGCCCTAATCTGGATGGAACCAAAGGATTTTCTGGATGCAGCTACTGCAACAACCGCAGTTTCAGCCCCGTATTCGATCAGGCGAAAGTGAGTATTCAGGAACAGCTAGAAAAGTTCGTTCCCAAGCTTCGAGGAAAATATCCTAACGCAGGTATTCTCGCCTATTTACAGCCCTATACCAATACCCACGCCCCGCTGGAACACCTGAAGGGAATCATCGACCCGATTATTAAACATCCGGAAGTAGCGGGGCTTGCCATCGGCACTCGCCCGGACTGTTTGCAACAGGAAAAGGTGGACTACTTAGCGGCTCTGAACAAGAAGAAGCCTATTATCGTAGAAATCGGCCTGCAGACCGCCAATGACTTGACTTTGGCAGGTATTAACCGCAGGCACACCCTCAAGGAATTTGAGGATGCCGTGGCCCGTTGCCAGGCAGCAGGGCTGTGGGTGACCACCCACGTAATCGTGGGCCTCCCCGGCGAGACCATGGATGATTTCAAGCATACCGCACAGGTTGTCCGCGACATGCACCTGGCCGCCGTCAAGATCCATCCCCTGCACATTGTGGTGGGAACCGCCATGGCAGAAGATTTCGGCAACGGAGAAATCAAGCTCCTGACATTTGATGAATACTGCGATGCGGTCGCCGAAATGATCAGAATCATCGGGATGGACGTGGCTATTGAACGCTTCAGCGGGGAATCTCCTAGCGAGCTGCTGATTGCACCCGACTGGTGCGGCGAACGAGACAAGATTATTGCAACCGTCGAGAAAAAACTATGACAAAGAAGATTGAAGATTATATCATCAGCATTCCGGATTTTCCAAAGCCGGGTATCGTATTTCGTGACGTCACAGGAATTCTGGATGATGCACAAGGTCTGAGATTGACACTCAAGGCACTGACCCGCTCCCTGAAGGGGGTTGATTTTGACGTGGTTGCAGGATTGGAGGCCAGAGGATTCCTATTTGGAGTTTCGTTAGCAGCCCTAAAGACCAAGGCATTCGTCCCTGTCCGCAAGAAGGGCAAGCTCCCCCGCGAAACCGTTGGCGTGGATTATAATCTTGAGTATGGTTCAGCCTCTATAGAAATCCATAAGGATTCCATCAAGCCGGGTCAAAAAGTTGTTATTGTAGACGACCTGCTAGCTACGGGTGGAACCGCCGCAGCGGCCGCCAAGCTCATAGAATCCTTGGGCGGAACCGTAGAAAAGTTCCTGTTCGTTATTGAACTTGACGACCTTGGAGGACGCGAAAAGCTGAAGGGCTACAAGATCGAAAGCCTCACCCACTTCCCGGGACATTAATTAGATAGGAGGACCAAATGAACAACCTCGTCGAAAAGCTTTTTAAGCTGACAGACAACAAGACCAACGTCCGTACGGAAATGCTGGCCGGTCTTACAACCTTCATGACCATGGCCTACATTCTGGCTGTGAACCCAGGAATTCTTTCCGCTTCCGGCATGCCTAAGGGAGGCATCTTCCTGGCAACAGCGTTGGCTGCAGCCCTGGGTTCTCTTCTCATGGCATTTTTCAGTAACTATCCCTTCGTGCTGGCTCCGGGTCTGGGCCTGAACGCCTTCTTTAGCTATACCGTGGTGCTCACCATGGGATATAGCTGGCAGTTCGCCTTGCTGGCTGTATTTGTGGAAGGTTTGATTTTCTTGATTCTGTCCCTGACTCCTGTTCGTCGCGCAATCTTCAATAGCATTCCCATCTCGCTGAAGACTGCTGTTGCGGTAGGTATCGGCTTGTTCATTACGTTTATCGCCTTACAGGGCGCCAAGGTGATTGTCAATAATGACGCGACTTTGGTGGGCATGGTAAGCTTCCATAATAGCGATTTCCATACTACAGGTATCTGGGCATTGCTGGCACTGATTGGCACCGTCCTGACCGCCGTTATGGTGGTGAAGAAGGTGAAGGCAGCCATCCTGCTGGGCATTTTCGCCACATGGTTCCTGGGTATTATTTCTGAACTGGTGGGCATTTACACACCCAATCCCGCTGCAGGATTCTTCTCCATCGTTCCCCGTTTTGGAAACTACTTTAGCGATCTGGGCAATACCTTCAGCGAATTTGGCATTACCTTCGGTGCACTTTTCAATTCCGGTTCCTGGACTCACACCCAGGGCGGTGCGGTCGTTGGACAGGGATGGTCTCTGGTGACTTCTCTGGATTTCTTCGTAGTGATGTTTGCATTCTTCTTCGTGGATTTGTTTGACACCCTGGGCACCCTCATTGGCGTTTCCATGAAGGGCGGATTCCTGAAGGATGGCAAGCTTTCCCGCATTAACGGAGCTTTGTGCGCAGACTCTATCGCCACTTCTGCTGGCGCAATTCTCGGCACATCCACCACCACCACTTACGTGGAAAGCGCTTCCGGCGTTGCTGCAGGCGGACGTACCGGTCTTACTTCTGTTGGCGCTGCGGGCTTGTTCCTGGCATCCATTCTGCTGGCTCCCATTTTCCTTGCAGTTCCTAGTTTTGCCACAGCTCCGGCATTGATGATTGTGGGCTTCTACATGGTAAGCTCTGTGGTGAAGATTAACTTCAGCAGTTACGGTGAAGCCATCCCCGCATTCATCTGCATTGCAGGCATGCCCCTCACCTACTCCATTTCCGACGGCATTATGCTGGGTGTGGTAAGCTACACGGTGATTAATCTGCTGACCGGCAAGCGCAAGCGTGTAAACTACGTCATGGGAATTCTCAGCATTCTATTCGTGCTGAAATACGCTTTGATGTAAATTAGGGGCTCGCTTTTCTATATTTACCCCGTAAAAGTTTAGACCTGTATTTTAAGGAACATCTTATGGCAAAGTCTTCTAAAGCTGCAGCAAAGCCCGCTGCAAAGAAAGAATCCAAGAAGGGAACCCAGACCAACATGTGGACCGGCCGCTTCGCTAGCGGTATGGCCCAGTCCATGGTGGATCTGTCCTTCAGCCTCCACTTCGACGCAGAACTCATTGAAGAAGACATCGAAGGCAGCATCGGTCACGGCAAAGGTTTGGTTGAATCCGGCGTGCTGACCAAGGCAGAATACAAGAAGATTTGCGACGGTCTCAAGACCATTCTGGACGACTACCACGCAGGCAAGAACCTGTGGCAGCCTTCCGACGAAGACATCCACATGGCTGTGGAACGCGTGCTTACCGAACGCATCGGCGCCCTGGGCAAGAAGATTCACACCGGTCGTAGCCGCAATGACCAGGTCTGCACCGACTTCAAGCTTTACATGCGTCACCGTGCTGCAGAAATCCGCGCCCTGGAAATCGAATTGATGGACGTGGTACTGGATCTTTCCAAGAAGTACTTCGGCAAGCTGATGCCGGGCTACACTCACTTGCAGCAGGCTCAGCCCATTTACTTCAGCCATTACCTCATGAGCATGTTCTTCGCAGTTAGCCGCGACGTTAAGCGCTTGGACAACTTCCTGGAATTGCATTCTCAGCTGCCGCTGGGTAGCGGCGCCATGGCTGGTTCCGCATTCCCCTACCACCGCGCTCTCGTGGCTGCTGAACTTGGCTTTAAGGATGTAAGCCCCAACTCCATCGACGCAGTAAGCCACCGCGACATGATGCTGGAATTCAACGCCGACCTCGCCATCATCGCAAACACCATGAGCCGTTACGCCGAAGATTTCGTAAACTGGAGCACCAGCGAATTCGGTTTCCTCACTTTGCACGATGCATTCAGCAGCGGCTCCTCCATGATGCCCCAGAAGAAGAACCCGGACTCCATGGAATTGATCCGCGGTAAGTCTGGCCGTATGCTGGGCAACTTCACCGCTATGTACACTCTTGCAAAGGGCGCACCGCTTTCTTATAGCCGCGACCTGCAGGAAGACAAGGAACCCGTATTCGACAGCGTTCACAACGTGAAGGTGATTCTCCGCGTGATGAAGGAAGCTCTGGAATCCGCACGCTTCAACTTCGACAAGATGGAAGCCAAGATGCTGCCGGCGCTGCTGGCTACCGACCTGGCTGACCTTTTGGTAGAAGCAGGCGTTCCGTTCCGTGACGCTCACCATGTGGTTGGTAGCCTTGTGGGCGAAGCCGCCCGCCAGGGTAAAGAATTCACGGACCTGTCCGACGAATCTTGGGCAGCCGCCGGCGTTCCCGATGTGCAGAAGATGAAGAAGACCCTGACTTTCGAATACAGCGTAAGCCGCCGTAACATCGAAGGTGGTACCGGTCCCAAGTCTGTAAAGCAGCAGTTCACAAAGGCAGAAGCATTGCTTAGGAAGTTTAAAAAGGCTTAAGTCAAAAGGCTCCTGCTAAGATCTAGAAAAGGGTCGCGATTGAATCGCGGCCTTTTTCATTACGTAAACAAAATATTTCAAAAATAATCCATTCAAACGCCTCCAAAAAAGCGTGTTAGGAGTAAAACCATTTTTTACTCGGAGGTATAATGAGTGAATACAAAATGAAGCCCTATGAGGAGCTGGACATCACGGACAACTTCATGTTTACGAAGGTGTTCAGCAATGTGGACGTGGCCAGAGATTTCCTGCAGGACGTTCTGAAGGTCAACATTGATAAGATTTCCGTTGTTTCGGAGGCTGCGTCCCAGGAGGATCCCTTCCACAAGAGCGTCCGTTTTGACGTGCATGTTCGCGAGGACATTTCTGGCGCTGGTGGCGCGACTAAGGTGGGCCGGCAGTTTGATATCGAACTGCAGATGGAGAATACCGGGGAACTTCCCAAGCGGGCACGTTATTATCAGGGGATGTGTGATTTGGACGCCCTGGCCAAGGGCGCAGACTACGAGGAACTCCAGGAACAGTACATCCTGTTCATCTGCCCTTCCGACATTTTCAAGAAGGGAAAGCCCGTTTACAAGTTCCAGAACCGCGAGGAATCTGACCCGAATATTTTGATGGGAGACCTCTGCTACAAGAATTATTATATCTTTAAGAAGTACTCCGAAATGGACGACGAGGCAACTCGCGAATACATGCAGTATTTCGCCACCAAGAAGTGCGAATCCGAAAAGATGAAGCGCATCCACAAGCTGGTCGAAAAGTACCGCATGGACCCCGCAGCAAGGAAGGCTTATATGACTCTGGAACAGGAACTCAACATTCGCTACAAGAAGGGACTCAAGGAAGGACTTGCCGAGGGAGCAGATTCCAAGAACAAGGAATTGGCCAAGGGTTTCCGCGATAAGGGCTACGCCATCAAGGATATCGCTGAAATTACAGGTCTCTCTCCTGAGGAAATCAAGGAACTTTAATAAAAACGCCGTACGATTGATTCGTATGGCGTTTTTTCATTGTTTTTAGGAGATGGTTATTTCTAGCTACGGCCTGTGCATTCATCTGTAGTATGCGATGCAGTCTTTAGCCAGGAGAGAAATTCCGAGCACTCTTTGTCTCCCTGGACCGAATAGTTTTTTGCCAGTTCCAGAATGCACCTATAAACAACAACGCAATTTCTACGGGCTGCCATATGGTTCTTACTCTTTCGGACGCGTTTCGCTTCCACATTGAAACGTTCCCATTGGTGGCAATCCCTGCTCAAGGCAATAAATTGTTCCATGCGGGAATTCAAGGAGAACAGATCCTTTTCATTCCACGGGACGGAAGACGCCACCGCGAAAGCATTATCTAAAATTGACCTTGCAAGGGATACTTGAACTCGATACAGAGACCGCCGAAAGGCATTATCCAAGGGCTCAAACCAGGGATTTTCACTATGAGAAACAAAACCTTTCAATGATTCCAGGGCCTTATGGCAATTGTTGTAAGCTTCAATTCGGGCTTTATGCAGTTTATTCAATGGTAGCGCCGGCCGATCGGGAACAATCTGTCCAAGGTCTTTCAAGCAGTCCGCATAACAAGCAACTACCCCGGCTATTCTTGGGTTTGAAATTTGTTGGAAGCGCTTTTGCACACTAATAGACCTACAAATATTTTTGTTAAAAGTGTTTTGGCACACAAAAAGACCTACAAGTATTTTTGTAGGAATAGCTTTTGCACGTCAACAAAGCTGCAAATTCTTTTTGAGGAGTTACTTCTTATCCTGAGGCACCAGGCGTTCCACGATGCGGAACAGGTCGTTATAGATTTCCAGGAAGTCTTCGACCCAAATGGGATCGCGTTCACCCACCACATGGAAGGTTTCTTCCAAAGTATGGCGGGCATTGTACAGGCCCACCAGGCTACCTGCAGGCTGAACCACATTCCCCTGGTACAAATCAACAGCAACCAGGCGAGCACGATAGCTTCGACGCAAACGGGAAATTAAAGCACCACGAAGGGAAAGAAGTTCTTCGTGAGCCGCCAGGACGTTACCCTCTTTCACCCAGCTTTCTACCAGGTTCAAACGGCGTAAAATCGTTTCTCGTTCCGTATTGGGAACGAGGGCACGCTTTTCGTTCAGAGTTTTCTTAATGCGTTCAGAAATGCCACCCAGGATTTCTGCATTCCAGAAGACCATGGGATTTTCAGCAAAGCGATTACTGGACTCCACCTTAGGCGTGTGGGTAGAAATCCAGCGGTCCAGCTTATCGGCCACCATTTTTGCTTCGGGCAGACGATCCACAGCCACATATTCACCGGCACGATTCAGCAGGTTGTCTGCATAAACCATACGCCAGTGAGGAAGCTTTCCGCTCTTGCGGATAGCATCAATGGACTGTTTCAATGTTTCAAGACGAGCCTGCATCTACACAAACCTAGTTAGACTTTTCCATCATCTGGAGCGGGGTCACGCCAATTTCTACACGACGGTTCAAGCGACGATGTTCTTCCGTATCGTTGGGATACTTGGGCTGGTGTTCGCCAAAGCCTGCGGCGAACAGGCGTTCCGGCGGGAAACCTTCCTTAATCAAAGTCTTCACCACATTGACCGCACGTTCCGTAGAAAGGTTCCAGTTGGTATAGGACTTAGACTTGATGGGAGTATCATCCGTAAAGCCACTAACCATGATGACGTCTGTAGAATCCATGGCTTCCAGAAGACCCTTGCTGATTCCGCGAATCACGCTAACGCCTTCGTTGGTCAAGTCTGCGCCATTGATAGGAAACAGGAACTGGGCCTGAATCTGAATCTTACCACCTTCAAGAGCGATAAGGCCTGCCTCAATAGAAGTCTGCAAGCTCTTGGAAAGAAGGGCATTACGTTCAGCCGCAATCTTTCGCATTTCTTCCTGACAGCTCAGCACTTCTTCTTCGGTACGGGTCAAGTCTTCTGCCTTCTGTTCCTTGAGGGTAGCCATAGCTACGAAAGCCAGAATGAACAGCGAAACCAGGGCTACACCTAAGTCGGTATAGGCCATCCAGGGATTGCTGTTTTCGTCTCTCTTGAAACGCATAGATTATTCCTCGACCTTGGATTCTTCGGAACTTGCGGAGGATGCAACAGAAGCGGAGTGGCCCACACGCTGGGTCTGTTCCAGGACTTCCAGGAGGATTTCCTGAGTCTTGACCGCATTTTCCATAAGCACTTCGCTGGCGCGTTCGTGGAAGGCTTCCAGAGACTGGTTCAAGTGTTCGATGAAGTTTTCTTCTTCGTCACGTTCGGCGGTATCACCGCTGAGCTTTTCGAGGATGGTTTCCAGACCGGCGCGGAGCATTTCCAAGTTAGCGCTCAGTTCGGACTGGTTCACACGCATGAGTTCTGCGGTTTCCACAATGTTTCCGCCAAGAGCGTCGGTAGCTTCCTTTTCCTTGACCACACGGTTGTCGATACTTTCCGTGAGAGCCTTCTGGGCTTCCAACAATACGGAAGAGGTTTCGGAAAGTTTCTGGAAGGCAGCCAGAATGTCGTTGGAAAGAGTACCCAGCTTTTCGGAGACGGAAGCGGAAAGTTCTGCAGAACCGGCCTGAGCCTTTTCAGCCACCTGAAGGGCGACATTCTTGAGAGTTTCCAGACCTTCACGCTGTGCATCCACATTGGAGGTAGCGCGTTCTTCCAGACGCTGCATGAATTCATTCCACTGTTCGTTGGACTGCTTGACCTGATCCGCAATGGATTCTGCAATGCTGCTGGAGGAATCAGCCAGAGAGTTCTGAGCAGATTCGCTGACCTTATAGAGGCCATCGTAGACGCTGCCGGAAACATCACTCAAGGCGGACTTCACATCATCTGCCACACCATTGAGGCCTGCCTTTACGCCACCAGCAATGTCACCCAAGCCGGAATCCAGAGCTGCAGAAAGACCGTTCAGCTTTTCGTCCAGCTTAGAGGGAATGGATTCCACAGAAGCAGACAGAGCCTTCACACTGTTCTCCATAGGAGCGAAGGCGGTAGAAATGGATGCACTGACAGAACCACCCAGATCCTTCACAGCATCGTTCATGCCGCTCATGGCAGAAGCGAGAGATTCATTCAAGGTCTTGACGGAAGCGGACATTTCTGCGGAAACCTTCTGGACGGAAGCGTTCACACTTGCAGAAACCTGATCCACGGAAGCAGAAACGCTATCGTTCATCTTGGCGGTAGTTGCGGACAGTTCCTCCCCTACCTTATTGACAACACCCGTAAGGCCTTCCTGAACGGAAGCAGTTACAGCGGCGAGATTCTTTTCCACACTTTCGAACAAACGTTCCAGACCCGTCTTGTCAGATTCTTCTTCGGACACATCACCCTGCATATTCAAGGTCAAGGCATCCAAACGAGCCATAAAGTTATCACGGGCGGAAATCATCAAACTGCGGGTTGCATTCAAGATCAAGGCAGCAAACAAGCCGCAAAGAGAAGTACCGAAGATACCCTTCATGTTCTGGAACAAGTGCTGGATGGTATCCAGAGTTCCCTGTGTGGTAGTATCCATAGCGCCACCTGCTGTAGCGATGGACGCCATGAGACCGAAGAAGGTACCCATCAAGCCAAGGAGAATCACCGTACCGCCGGAACTGCGGGGAACCTTGATATCCACGTTGTTATTCAGCACTTCGTAGGCGATGGGAGAATCCAGACGGATTTTCTTATTCAGGAGGCTCTTGGCAAGAGCAATGCGTTTTGCCACAACGCCATCGCCAGAGATGCCGTAAATGCCGCGATGTTTGCTAGTTTCAAGAACTTCATTTTCTGCAGCCACCTGCTTAATCTTCTTGAGGGCGACGACCTGTTCCAAGATGAACACCACGAAGATGGCGATCATGATCATCCAGCCAAACAGCGGTGCGCCAAAATAACTAGCGCCTGCCACCAGAACAGCAAGGCCCACAACAGTTAACAACAAGACGGATGTGAATGTATTCTTCATTTTTCACCTGCTTAGGCCTTAGGAGAGGCCACTGTTTCAAACAAATTCAACTGACCACGGTTAAATCCGCGGAGGAAGAGCGCCCACTTACTCTGGTACCATTCAATCACTTGAATCGTAAGCCCGCGGGCATAATCGCAAAAATCATCAGTAAAGGCCAGGAAGCCATTTTCGTAAGCATAATGGGGATTCCAGTAACGTCCCACATTACGTGCACAGGACGCCGCCGACGTGTAGTAGTGTCCGGTTCCCTTTGTTGCAAAGGCTGCCGCAAAACGTTTCTTGGCCAGAGCGTTCAAGGAACCACGCAAGGATACCACCATAGCGTTTTCCTTATCCCTGAGGGACGCTTCAAGACTGGGCAAGAGTTTGGAAACCGCATCCACAGCGGACTCCCCATGCCAGTACTTGCAAAGCTTTTCCTGCAGTTGCATCACGCGACCGTGCATACGGACAAAGAGCGGTTCTGCGTCACTGACCAGCAAATGGATGGTAGCGGAATAGAAAGCGTTAATGTCCTGCTTGTTATTCTTGACGGTAAGCGTCCAGCCCTTTTCTTCATCATGCTGGAGGAAGTCTCCACCTTCCAGAAGCAAGCGAGTCACTTCTTCGGTGGAAAAACGTTGAATCCACTTCGTGCGGAATTCATCGTAAAGCTTATTGGCATCTGCAATGATCTGAGGGAAGCTAGCATCAGCAAGTTTCCATGCAGTTTCACTGTAGGAAATCAATTCCGAGGATCCCACATTTGCCGTAGGATCGTTCAGCATGGCATCCAGATGTTCGTAAAGAACGATAGACCACGTCACCATCATGGACTGTGACAAATTTGCCACCATGGATGAACGGTTCGGGCGCACGTTCAGACGGACGCTATTGCCCGTCATCTTACGAATGGATCTGCGGAAGGAATCTTGCACTTAGGCTCCTAGAATGCAGTTTCGATACGCTGCCAGATAGAGCGGTTTACGCGCTTGTTCTGGCTTGCCAGTTCTTCGGATTCCTTACGGACATCAGATTCCAGGTTGTTCTTCACGAGAGACTGATCCCCTTCAAACTGGCCACCAGCTTCCAGATAAAGACCATAGACGTTATTGGAAATCTTGGTTTCAGCAGAGATAGCCTTACTTGCGCGTGCGGAAAGAGCAAAGCGGTTGCGAACGAATTCGCAGCGGGACAGGAAAATTTCCGGAGCTTCGTCCAGCCAGAGTCCATAGTAGTTGTTCACGAAACGAACGTTTTCGAAAATGCCCTTAGAGCGGAAAACCGTATTGCGGAAAGCATTTTCCACCAGCAGGTTCTTTACTTCGAAGGGGCGATTCAGAGAAATGAAATGAATGCCGTTCCAGCTAAAGGAAGGATTCTGGCTACGGAACACAACGGGCTTTTCTTCGGAACCCTGGATGCGAACCGTACCACGGAAGGTAATCTTGGCATACTCGCCCATAAGGACGGTCACCCCAGGTTCAATGTCCAAAGTATCCTTGGCGGAAAACACCACACCCATTTCCAACAGGTACGGGCTTTCAGAAGCAAGTAAGGAAACCTTGCCGTTTTCTACCTGCGGGAAAGGTCTTTCGCCAGCGACGGCAAAAGAGGCCAGGGCAAGAAGCCCAGCAAAACAGCTAGTCAACTTTGCAAAACGCATTAAAATTCGCTCCTCAGCTTAATCTTCTGGATGACATGCATATCAGGAATGATGCTTCCGGACACGATATCGTTCATCTTCAAGTCACCAGACAGTTCAATGCTTGCGTTCACCAGAACGCCGTGGGTAATATCGAAAAGAATATCGCCAGAGCCCAGGATGAAGCCATTGCTTTCCATCAGCACGTCGGAAGTGGAATCAGCGGTTTCCCGATACTTCAGGTTCATGCCGACGCGAGCCATCTGGACGCCATCGTGAATGTAGTAGTCCTGGAAGGTGAAAGTCTTGTAGACGGTGGTATTGCCGTTACGACCCGGAATTTCGGTGGGACGTTCCCAGGTTTCACCCACGGCAACAGCCTTACCCGGAAGGATGGGCTGAATCTTGAGGAACAGACGGACCAGATTCAAGGCCTCGGAACCCAAGGTCAAGGAATCTTCCAGAATGGCGGAACTGATCATGCCATCCTTAGCCATCTTGTACTGGAAATTTTCGGTGGAGACAGCCTTTTCCATTTCGCGGAATTCTTCCACGGTACGCTTGTCGGACTTGTAGTCCACAGAGTCCACCTTCAGTTCAAACTTTGCCGAACCATCGTCGTAAGAGGTCAGCATGCTATTGGAGGCACGGACCTGCAGGTGTGTGTTCATCGCTTCCGGAGAAGTGGTGGTAGAATCCATAGGAAGAATGGAATTCAGGTTGGACTCAAGGTGATAAGTTTGAACCGGTGCGTTTTCCGTATTGAAAGCAAGAACGTACTGGTCGCTATCACAGGAACATAAACAAAACAGTGCAGCAGAGCTGGCGAGATATTTAATAAAAGTCATGGCTAAAATGTAGCAAAGACTATAAAAAACAAGGTCTCCCGATGTTCCGAGAGACCCCTGAATTAGGCTTTTTTACCAGAGTCACCTTTTTCTAGGCGCATCCGCTGGAAAAAGGCCTTCAGTATTCCTAGACATTCATCGGCAAGTACGCCTCCTGTAACAGGAACAGGACGTTTTAATGCGTTATCTGTAATAACGTCGATGGTCGTTCCGCAGCCACCAAAGCGTGTATCGGGAGAGCCGTAAACCACACGGGAAACGCGACTATTGAGAATAGCCCCGGCGCACATCGGGCAAGGTTCCAGCGTTACATACAAAGTACAGCCATCCAGACGCCAGTTATCCAGAGCACCCGCAGCCGTACCGATGGTAAGGATTTCTGCGTGGGCGGTAGCATCTTTCAGCATCTCGATCTGGTTGTGACCTTTACCGATCACTACCCCATCCTTCACGATGACACAGCCGATGGGAATTTCCTTTTCATCGAAAGCCTGCTGGGCTTCTCGAAGAGCCAGCCGCATAAAGCGTTCATCCTCTTCCGCCAACAGTTTGGCTGCAATTTCCATCGGGTCGATGTCGCCTACTTTTTTCAGGTCGTCCATAAGCAACCACCCGATCAAACAAGAAGGTTCACTACAGAAAGAATCAAGGCAGCTACACCACACACAAGAGCAGCAATGGCCGCGGGAGAAACCTTCCCCTTAGGATTCTCTTCGGGAATTTCATCCAGTTGAACATGTTCAGGAAGCATCTTCATCAAGTGACGAATCTGTTTTTCCATGGCATTGCAACGGGCTTCCAGATTCTGGAACTTAATGTCATGTTCTTCGTCTTTCACCGCTTGGCGATGGATTTCCGCATCCTGGGCTCCGTTCTTGTTCACAAGAGAATCCAGACGGAAATCGTGTTCCTTGTCCTTGGCAATCTGAGACTTCAGTTTAAAATCCTGGGTCTGGTTTTGTGCGGTCAAGGAATCCAGGCGGGAATCATGCTCACGGTCCTTTTCACGGAGTTCAGAAATTTCATCTTCTTTTACGTCAGCCATCGTTTCCTCTAATTACTTTACGCCACGACCGTAAGCGCAGTTGTTATCTTCGTGCATATAGTCGCCATCGTGATAATAGGCAGCGCGTGCGCGACAGCCACCGCAACGATCGTTATACTTACACTTACCGCAGAAGCCTTCGTACGCCTTGGTGCGGAGTTTCTTGAAAACTTCAGCATTAGCCCAGATTTCATCAAAGGGAGTTTCATGCACGTCGCCAGCAACTTCCGTCATATAGGCGCAGGGACGAACCTCTCCCACCGGGTTAATAATGCAATAATCCAAACCAGCAAGACAACCGCGAGTGTAGCGAGTCTTTACATCCAGCTGGTCTGCAATACGCAGGAACTGAGGAGCACAAGTGGGCTTCACCGGAATACCCAAGGTGCGGCTCTTCTCCATAATGGAGCGGAGCAGTTTTTCATATTCAGCCACATGAAGGGCGTGATCCGCAATTTCCTTACCGCGACCAACAGGCACCAGGAAAAAGATCTGATGGTTCACAGCCCCGATTTCCTTGACCCAGTCCATAATTTCAAGGATTTCACCCTGGTTCCAGTCCATGATGGTAGTGTGAATCTGGAAGGGCAAACCAGCGGCCTTGCAATTTTCAATGCCAGCCAAGGTCAATTCAAAAGCATTATCCAAACCACGGAACTTATTGTGACGACCAGGATCAATACTATCGATGCTAATACCCATAGCCATGGCACCAGCCTTCTTCAGGTTCTGGGCCATTTCTGCAGTAATCATTGTGCCGTTGGTTCCAAATACTGGACGAAGGCCCACGCGGGATGCATGTTCCACCAATTCCACAATATCGGGGCGAGTCATGGGTTCGCCACCACTGAAAATCATGATCTTGAAACCAGCCTTTTTGATTTCATCAATGAGCTTATGGCCTTCTTCTGTAGTAAGCTCACGAGCCCTTGTATCACCAGCATTCTGGTAGCAATGCTTACAGGTCAAGTTACACTTATTGGTGGTCATCCAAGAAACGATCATGGTCATCCTCTTTTTATTACCGCCCAAATATAAAAAATTGCCCTTTCAAACATTTTTGAAAGAGCAATGAAATAGTCCGCAGGATTTATCCGCTAGTTATTTTTTTAGCTTTGCGGCAAAGGACAGAGCCGCAGAAACCGCGACAGCCAGGATGGTAGGACCAATCCAATCCACGCCGGTGTTCACAGCAATTTCATAAACAGCAAAGCCAACTGCCCAGGAAATCAAGTTCCAAATCCAGAAGCCCTTCTGGTCCAGGTGTTCCTTCACAAAGAAGTAAGAAACCAGAAGCACCGCAGCCATGGGAGCAAATACGGCGGCAATGAGGTAGAGGAAGCTGATGTAGTGATCCACAATGCCCCAGATGGCAAGAATGGTGCTCAAGACGCAAACCACAACGCCACCCACCTTGGGATTCAACTTGCTAAAGATGGCCTTGGCAGATTCGCCTGCAGAGTTTGCAGCAAGGAAGTTGGTGGTCACTGTAGAAAGGGCCACGATAATAATACCCGGAATACCGATGCCAGCCAGGAGAATGGCCTGGGCAATACCGTTTTCAACACCCAGGCCAAGGCCAGCAATCTGCAGACCAATGAAGTACATCCAGAGGCTGGCCAAAGTATAAGCCACGGCGGAAGCGATGGTTGCTGGAACAGGCTTTTCCACATCCTTGGTGTAGTCAGAAATCACCGGCAGCCAGGAAAGAGGCATGGCGATGGAAATCTCGAAAATAGTCCAAAAGCCAAACTGATGAGCAGGTGCAGCTGCGTGGGAGGCAGCGGCTGCATCCACACCGAAAAGCTTTGCAGTAAGCACCACCAGAAGAACTGCCAACAGTCCCATGACCACCGTGGTAATCTTCGCAGTCTTACGCAGGCCAACAAAAACCCAAGCCGCAATAAGCACAGCTAGAATTACGCAAGTCACCGGGAACGAAATAGGAAGATTCAAGCCAGCCAAGGCCATGGCACCCTGAGCATTCAGCACGGCAATCCAGCCAATAAGCTGAGTGAGATTCAAGATGGCGAAGAATTTGGAACCGTACTTGCCGAAAGTGGAAGCGGTAGTTTCCATGGCGTTCACACGAACGCGGGCACCAATCAGGCCCACAAAGTAAAGCATGATGCCACCCAGAACGTGGCCCAGCACCAGCGGGAACCAGATATCACTCAGTTTGGCCGCCTCACCGATTTCGATACCGCAAACGATTTCAGAAACGGAAATGGCAACGCCAAACCAGATGATTGCATTGGAGAAAATACTTGTTCGCTTTTCCATCATTGACCTCCCCTGCGGGGTGAATTTTTCGGGCGCAAAAAATAGAAAGAGCCTATACCGAGGGCAAGGCTCAAAGTTATACAATGTTTATAGAGAAGGCTATAGATTTATACTATCAGACCACTAGATCCTTCGACTTTGTGCTACGCACTCCGCTCAGAGCCTGCCCTGAGCTTGCCGAAGGGATGACACTTACAAAGACTTCAGCACCTTGTGGGGATTATGCAAATTTGATTACGCAACTATCTGTTTTCTATAACTTTGCCAAATAATTCTTCAGCGTGATTTTCAATTTCTACAAGCAATTGTTCCTCATCAGAAGCTCTTGCAGTAATGCTAGAAATCAATTTACTGGACTTCGTCTCGTACAATTCCACGGTAATGGTCAAGAAATTAGCAAACTTCCCTATCCGAGCTTGAGCAACAAAGTCAGCAGCAATATTTCGGCCGGTTTCAGCAAGGCAACTACCTTCGCATTCTTCAAGAGATTTACCAGGAGGAAGCATTACGTTGATATTTTCGCGTGTCATAACCACAAAGCCCTGCTTTGCAGGAAGGGCTCGGCTGGCGGCATCACGCATAACATCTGTCAAGAACAGTTTGGAATTATGGTCCAAAAGATCCGCTCCAGAAACTGTTTCTAGAACAGCCACGTATGTGGTTGGATATTCTACCTGAACAGGGGCTGGTTCTTTAGGAACCGTAACAGGTTGCTTATTTTTCTTCAATTTTTTCTTATTCACAGGAGGAGCAACTTCATCATCCTCAATTAAGGATTGATTCCAAGCATCATCAGATTCTGAATAGGAATGTCCACCACAATCCGGAGTTACATCAAAACTCTTTTGGTCATAATACCAACTTCCACCTAGGATGGGATCAAAAATCCAACCAAAGTAAACAAAAGAGAAGAGATTACCTAAAATGTACCAACCACCCGAAAATGAGGATTGAACCGTAATCGATCTAGGTTCGCACCCTGTTTTTTCGGCAAGGACCATCACATCGCCTTTCTTGACTTTTATAGCAACGTCGTCCTTTCCTGTTACAGGAAATGCATGCTGCGCCGAGACACTAATCTTAGTTCGAGGTTCGTCTGAGTGGAAATGCAGCTGTTTTTCACCACCATTCATAATGGTGGCGCAACTAGACAAAAGCAAAAGCACAATGATATAAAAAACACTTTTCATCAAAAACGAACCAAACTACTTCAAATATAAACTTATAAAGACTTCAGTACCTTGCGGGCGGCGGCGATGGTCTTGTTGATGTCTTCATCGGTGTGGGCGGAGCTGACGAAGATGGCTTCGAACTGGCTGGGGGCCAGGTAAATGCCTTCGTCAAGCATTCCCAGGAAGTACTTGCGGAACAGTTCCAAGTCAGACTTCTGAACATCGGCAAAGCAGTTTACAGGACCTTCGGTGAAGAAGACGCAACCCATGGAACCCACCTGATTGGTGGTCATAGGGAGGCCCGCTTCAACGGCTGCGTCCTTGAGACCCTTTAGCAGGTTCGTCGTCGAACGTTCGGCACGGACATAATGTTCGGGATTGCCGCTAAGCTCGCGCATGGTGGCAAGGCCTGCTGCCATGGCAACAGGATTTCCAGACAAGGTGCCTGCCTGATAGATTCCGCCCAAGGGAGCAATCTGCTGCATCACATCCAGGCGACCGCCGTAAGCACCAACGGGCATGCCGCCACCAATGATTTTACCGAAAGTGGTCAAGTCAGGCTTAATGCCATACAGGCCCTGTGCGCAATGAATGCCCACGCGGAAACCAGTCATGACTTCATCAACAATCAGGAGGGCGCCGTGCTTCTTGGTTTCGTCGGAAAGAGTCTGGAGGAATTCCTTGGTGGCAGGGACAACACCCATGTTGCCAGCCACAGGTTCCACAATGACGCCGGCGATTTCGTCACCGATGGCATCAAAGGTTTCGCGAACCTGGGCCACGTCATTGTACTGGAGCGTCAAAGTGTACTTGGCAAGGTCTGCGGGAACGCCCTTGCTGCTGGGTTTGCCCGTGGTCAACATGCCGGAGCCAGCCTTAATGAGCAAACTGTCGCTGTGACCGTGGTAGCAGCCTTCAAACTTGATAATCTTATCGCGGCCGGTAAAACCGCGGGCAGCGCGGATGGCGCTCATGGTAGCTTCCGTACCGGAGTTCACCATACGAATCATTTCGATGCTGGGCACCAGCTCCATCACAAGCTTTGCCAGTTCCGATTCCAGACCGCAGGGCGCGCCAAAACTCAAACCATTCTGAGCTGTTTCTGCCACAGCCTTGATCACGGAATCATGGGCATGGCCCAACATCATGGGGCCCCAGGAGCCCACGTAATCCACATAGTCGTTGCCGTCCACATCATAAATATGACTGCCCTTGGCGCGGGCGATAAACGGAGGAGTCGCCCCCACGTTACCAAAAGCGCGAACAGGACTATTGACGCCACCAGGCATCAGGGACTTTGCTTCAGCAAACAGTTTTTCACTAATAGAATGATTCATAATGGGAAAGGTAGAAAAGATGTTAGAGTTTTTGCAAAAACATCACATATAATCGCCCCTCCAATCTTACAAAATTAGTTTTTTCTAACTTTTTCAGTCCGCACATCTTTAAAAGTTAGCTTAAACTTACTATATTAGCCACATCTAAAATACAAAAAGGAAAACTTGACTCGACTACTTGCCATAATTCTTTGCTGTTCTATGTTTTTCGCCTGTTCAAAAGATGATTCTACGAACACACAGGAATTCAAGACATCAGCAAAATCATTCGAAGCCATGAACACATTCATGACCTTGAAGAGTTACGGTCCAAAATCAGATGCGGTCAACGATTCCGTTGCATCAATAATCGCAGGTCTCGAGGCAAACCTTTCTACCACAAAAGAAAGCAGCCTTATTTACAAGTTCAATCATGATAACAGTGGCGAAGAAAAGTCCATCACCATTCCACCGGAATTCGCCAAACTATTCCTTTTTTCCCTAAACATGGCCCAGAAAACAGACGGAGCCTTTAACCCAACGCTCTACCCCATCGTTCATTTATGGGGTTTCACCACCGAAAAGTATAGGGTTCCCTCGGCTCCCGAAATCGCAGAAGCCCTTACCCTTACCGACTTCACGATGGTCACGATTTCAGAGAAAGACGAATCCGGAGCAGCCACAATCCAAATGAAAAAAGGGATGATGATGGACATGGGCGCCGTTGGCAAAGGATTCGCCGGTGATCGCGCAATCCAAATGATGAAATCAAAAGGCATTACTTCCGCTATTTTAGACTTTGGCGGAAACGTACAGACATTAGGATGCAAGTCCGATGGCAAACCATGGAAAGTCGGCGTTAACAACCCCTGGGGAGATGCGCCCCTTGGAGGCATCGCAGTCTGCAACAAGGCTGTCATTACAAGCGGTGGATACGAGCGTTACTTTGAACAAAACGGCAAGCGTTTTATCCATATTTTTGACGGACACACAGGACGACCTGTAGAAAACGAATTAGCTTCGGTCACCATCGTTGCCGAATCAGGGCTATACGCCGACGCCTTATCCACAAGCCTATTCGTCATGGGCAAAGATAAGGCCATTGAATTCTGGAAGAACAATCACGAAAGTTTCCAAATGATCCTGACCATGAACGATCATACCATCGCATACACCGATGGGCTCAAGGACGTTTTAACACTCACCCACCAAATCAAGAGCAAAACGATTATCCAAAAGTAAAACAACCTCACATCCGGAGAAAACATGAAAAAAAGCGTTCTAGCACTTAGAACGGCAGGCTTTGTTGCTGCCTTAACATTCGGTCTAACCGCCTGCGGTGACGATGTAACCAAGTATTACGATTCCGAAGGAAACGAAATTTCCGTAACCGACACTCTGCTGGTTACAGAAGTTGTCAAGGAACAGGACACCGTCAAGGTTTCCGAAATCATCAAGGTTCCCGACACCATCAAGGTTACCGAAGTGGTTACGGTCTATGACACCGTATCCGCCACCGAAGTCATCAAGACCATGGACACCGTAAAGACAACCATCGTGGTGAAGGATACCATCCACGACACAATTGATGTGGAAGTGATCAAGGAAGCGCCTGTTGCCGACTTGATGTACGGTACTGTAGATTTAAGCTTCGCACAGTTCTTCTATGGCGAAGTTAACGACGTAGACGGCGAAATGAGCGCCACCCAGGGAATCTTCAAGGCCCCCAGCGCATCTATAGTGATGGACGGCTACGATGCATTTACCAGCGCCACCACACAAAAGGGCGCTAGATTCTTGCAAGCAAATACCGAAATCGTTGGTGAAACAACCGAATTCAAGGGTTTGCTCAAAGTTGACGTAGCCATCAACAAGGCTCTTTACGAAGATGTCATGGCCAATGGTTCCGAAAGCGACGCCAGCGATCTTTACAAGTTGGTAAAGGCTGCCACATGGTCTGACGATGCAAAGGCTCCTGTAAACTATAAGGTCATAAATGCAGACGGTTCCATCAGTAAAACTTATGGTGCAGTATCCAACCGCACTCCGTCTACTGCCATTCTCAATGCAGCCTCCGCCTGGGGCCACTACATGGTTGAGTTCGCCGCTGCCGACGTATTCGAAGTTACCACAGACAACATCCAGGCTGTCGTAATTGAAGATGAATTCGGCGACAAGTACGGCCTAATTCCTTCTGGCCATATCTGGCTGCAGACTCGCGAATTTGCCTTTAGCACTAGCAAATTCACAGAACCCCACAACTGCGTACCTCCCTACGAACAGTTTGCAGGACTCAGCGGCAAGCGCATTACCAAGGTGACTTACTTTGTCAAAGATAATCACAACGTATCCTTGAACACCGACATGTTCCTCCCCTTCCGCGCCAGTGTAACTGCAGGCAAGGGTAACGTCACTGTTACTCCGGGCCCCCGCGGCAATACTACAACCATCAGCGATTTCACTACAGAAGGCGTTACCTTTACCGTAGGCGAAACCGCAATCTTCAATGTGGACGCAGTCAACAGCGCGGCCACCCTGAAGCTCACCGCTTACGGCGTCACCGAGGGCAGAAACGTCAATTACACAACCATTGCAAATGGCGGCACATTCTCTGCAACTACACCTTACATTGTCTTTGATTCCAGCATCCTTCCTGCCGCAGGAGGCGAATTCACCTTCAAGTTCGAAGATGCTACTGGCTTGCAGGCCCTTACAACTGTAAAGGTCAAGTTTGAAGCAGCACCTGCCTCCTCTTCTTCCGAAGCTGCAGAACCGGAACCGGCATCCTCCAGCTCCGCAGAATAAGACCTAAGACATTACGAATCGAGAACGGAACCTCCTGCCTAATAAGTACTCCAGGCGGGAGGTTCTTTTTTTTGCATCAAAGAAATGCGACTTTAAATAGTAAAGCCCGAGGCACTCTTGCCCCAGGCTTATCATTATGTATTTTGAGCCACCTTACTTAATCTGACGTATCTCTTCAACAGAAAGACCTGTGTAGGCGACAATCTTGTCTTCAGGTTCATGGGCCAAAAGCATCCTTTTTGCCATCTCCCGACTTTTTGCGGCAGACCCCTCAGCAAGACCAGCTTCACGACCTTCTGCACGACCTTCTGCACGACCTTCTGCACGACCTTCTGCAAGGCCCGCTTCACGGCCCTCAGCACGGCCTTCCTCAGCAGCAATATACTTTTCGTAGGCGATGTCAGTCATATGCTTAGACTCCTTGAGCAAATATCCACTGTCAAAGTTACACAATTTGACGGACTTATGCAAGGCCTGGAAAATGGGGTCACCCGCATACTTGGCAAAAGCATCATCATCTTCGCGGTTCAAGGCATCAATGACACGAAGCCACTGGGCCAAGCGACTATCATCATCCACGAAATAATCTGCATGATCCAAAAACTTCTTCACTTCCACGAGAGTAATAGTCTGCTTATTGTAATACACAAGATTGTTCTGGGTCCTCATCTTGATGGTATAACGGTAGTCCCGACATACTTCCCAAGGGTACGTATCAAAATGCTGAAAACTAATCAGATTGAGATTGTCAAGGGGCCCCACATCACCAGGAGCAACCATCCGACTGGTATGGCGTGCCACGTAAAGCATCAGCCGGTCACTAAAAATAGAACCACCATTGTGCTGGAACTCCACAGAAACCACATCATCAGGCCGCTTCGTCCCGCAAAAAACAGGATGAGACTTTCTCAGCAGAATATCCGGTTCCACACTCTTGATACCCAGTTCCCCAGGAATATAAGGATTACTCAGGGAAGGACACTCAAAACAATCACTCCCCTTCAAATCCAGGGACGCGTTCACAAGATCCACAGTGAGGGGAATATTCTCCTGACTGGCCAGGATCTTCTTGACGCAAGCGTCATTGTAAAAGTAAACATTGCGGTTGGCATAAGGCAGAAGGAATGCGTCCAGATCCTCGGGCGTTCCGCCCTTATCATGTACATTCTTAATATTTTTCAGAAGATTTGCAAACTCTTCGCGATTCATTTGAATTCTCTTGTTGCGTCTGCAAAAGAGAGTCTCAAAACACCGAAAGGCGGCCTTTTCCGCTTCGTCACAAACGCGAGAGCACTCTGTCGCAAACAGTTAAAATACCCGTTATGGGGAAAAATGTTTGTAGGTGCTCTACGTCAATTGTCCAGGTAGCGCTTACCCAGGAACCCTGCGGCTTTGTGCGGGCATTAAAAAAAGCCCGTGCCGCGAACATCAAGCAGAGAGTTAAACTTGCCAGCACGTATGCGGATTAGAATAGTCAAAATATACAAACTAAAAATACATTCGGCAGCACTTTAAGTTATTATTCTTCAATTTGTGTGGCGGCTAAAGCCAAGCGAATCTTCTTGAAGATATTGCCGGGAGACTTTCGAAGAACATCGCTCAGGCCTCTAAAATACTTGAGGGACAAGGCAATGATAGAATCGCCAGCCGGACGCAAACTGGCTGCACATTGTGACAAGGCTGAAACTGCAGATAGTTTTAACGCTTGATTCAAGCCAGTCAGCAAAGCCCCTTCGGTAATGTTGAATTGTCCCAGGCTATAAACCACCCGGCCCGAGGGAGACAGAATGTTGGCAATCAACACAAAAATCCAGAGCGTTATGTGAGGCATCAAAAGGATCCGCCGTCCAGAGATTTTTTGGAACACAAGACTTATTCCTAGGCAGATTCCAAGCACCATCAGATTACTTTGCATCAAGGTGAACACAGCCATAACGCAAATAGCGGCAACAATTCCCCAAACTTTATAAGGCGAATGAGATTTCCGTTTTTCACCGGATTCCAAAATTACAGGCGCTTGATTCGGAATATGCAAATGTAGAGCTAGGAACGCCGTCAGGATACTGGCGAAAAGGGAAAAGAGCATCATGGGGCCGAGCAAGGCATAGGAACCCGCCCCCAAATAGAGACTGGCCAACAGGATTTGCACCAGGGAGCTAGCCACCGCCCCCACCATGGAAATTCCATAAAGACTGATGAACTTTTGAATCCGACGGGTCCCGTAAAAAAGCCCGTACATCACAACGCCCGAAGCCACGGACTGCGCAAGGGATAAAATAAAGAAGGGCGAAAACAAGGTACCCGCCATCAACGAAGAGGCCACCGCCTTGATCAAGAGCAAAACTAAAAACGCCGGGAAATCCAAACCGAAAGCCAACAAGACCACGGTATTTCCAAGCCCCAGCCTAAAGAAGGGCACCGTGCGAGGCAGGAACATTTCAGCATAAGAGAACAGAAGCGTCAACGCCCCCAGATAGGCAATGTAGTTCCTATCGCGCAACCGCATCAAAGCCCTCCGAATCCTCTACATCCACAACAATCTTATTAGGGAGGCAAACAAGAGGGTGCGCAAAACCCTGACGGATGCAAATCTTGTTGGGACAAGGGGAGTCAACGATGCGGGCCCGGCCATTCCTTATTTCGATGACCGTTTCACCTAAAGGCCCCTGAACCTTGTGGACACCATCTTCCTTAAGGCTAAATTCATACATCCGGTCGCCTGCATGAACCACAATCCTATCGCCCGAGGCTTTAAGATTGTCTAAGGTCAGCCAAAGTGCCGCTACAACAATTCCGCAAAACAGCACCACATCAAGAACCTTCACCGAGGAAACAATTCTTCTAATTACGGACTCTTGATGCATCGATGGCAAATATAGAAAAAGTTAGCCTAATCCAACATTCTAGAAGAAAGAAAAAACACCTGATGTTTCACCAGGCGTTCCAAGATTGAGAATTTACCCAAGTAAATTCTTTTCCAAGATTTCCTTGGCATGATACGTGATGATGATATCGGCACCGGCGCGCTTGAAAGCGATCATGTTTTCTCGAATGATGGCGTCTTCATCAATCCAGCCCATCTTACCGGCGGCCTTGACCATGGAGTATTCACCGCTCACGTTATAGACAGCTACGGGAACGTTGCTGATTTCTGCAGCACCGCGGAGCACGTCCAAGAAAGCAAGGCCCGGCTTCACCATGACAATGTCTGCACCTTCTTCCAAGTCCAATTCCACTTCGTGCATGGCTTCGCGAATGTTGCGAACGTCCATCTGGTAAGACTTGCGGTTACCGAAATGAGGAGCGGAGTCGGCTGCATCGCGGAAGGGGCCGTAGTAGGCGCTGGCGAACTTGGCGCTGTAACCCATAATGGGAGTATTGGTAAAACCAGCTTCGTCCAAAGCTTCACGGATGGCGGTGATGTGACCGTCCATCATGTCGCTGGGAGCCACCATGTCTGCACCAGCAGAAGCCTGAGAAACAGCAGTCTTTGCCAGCAGTTCCAAGGTGGGGTCATTATCCACATCGCAGTCCTTGATGATACCGCAGTGACCATGGCTCATGTATTCGCAAAGGCACACGTCGCAAATCACATAGATTTCAGGGAACTTGGCCTTGATGGCGCGGGTTGCACGTTGCACAATACCGTCTTCATCATAAGCTTCCGTAGCCATTTCATCCTTATGGTCCGGGATGCCGAACAGAAGCACAGACTTAAGACCCAGAGGTCCGAAGGTTTCGATTTCCTTCAGCAATTCATCGATGCTGAAACGGTACTGGTTGGGCATGGAAGAAATTTCTTCCTTGATGCCCTCCCCTTCTACCACGAACATGGGATAAACGAGGCAATCGGGAGAAACGGAAGTTTCCGCAATCATATTGCGGATGGTGGCATTACGGCGTAAACGACGAGGACGGACGATCATAAGAGTTACGAGTTATGAATGATGAATTATGAGTTATAAATTACGAGTTATGAGTTATAAATTCTTTTTCGATTTGGGTCAGTTCTGTAGACCAGTCGGTTTGGATTTTCTGTTTCAGTTTCTTAGCTAGGCTGGGGGCCTTGCCTTGGGTGGAAACGGTGACAGTGATATTTTCGCCAAAGTCCATTCGGGCAGGCACAATAAAATCACCATCAAGATAATCGCAGGCATTGTTCACCAAAATACGGCGGGCACGAGCATCATTGCTGACCTGGGCATTTACCGCCGGCTGGTCGGTGCAGATAAACACCATGGAAACACCCCGCAAATCCAAGGTTTCGTAAGTGCGTTCTAATAAAACGAGAGACGAGAAACAGGCCCTTCGGCTGAGCTCAGGGACCTTATCTAAGGTTGGTGAGCCTGCCGAACTATTAGATACAAGAGCATGGAATTCGGGATCAAACAGCGGGGCCACTACGGTAATGTGGGCTCCTGTGGGTAACAACGTTTTTACCTTACGGAGGGCGATGCGGCCGCCGCCAACCACGAGAACGTTCTTGCCCTCAAGATTCATTTCAATGGCGAAGAGGGAACTGCGAGATCCTTCACTACGTTCAGGATGACATTGGGAGGGGCGCTCAGAATGACGTCGGGGTTCAGCACTCTGGTTCACCTTGCAAACATGGTTCACCACCATATCGGGGAAACCATCCCATTCACCCAAGGGCGGCAGAAGAGTCATGGGAATCTGCGGGAAATCCTTCTGGGCATCAGCAACAATGGCGGGGATATCCCCTTTGGAATGACGGCCATTCAAAAGAAGATACGGCAGTAAAGTTACGGATTCCACATCCTCACGCAAGATGGCTCGAAGATCGTTATCTAAATCCACAAGGCTGGTGCTTGCAATGCGCGCCCCGGGCATGTTCTTGCGAAGGCCATCCAACACAGCCTCGAAACCGCGGAATGCACCGGGTTGAATGCAGTTATGGGCAATAATCAGGACGACTTTCATACCGCGAAATATTCCCCGATTTTTTTCACCAGAGAATCCATGGTGGTTTCTTCACTTTCGATTACTTCAAAACCATACTTCTTGGCTGTGGCGGAGGTAAGGCGGCCGATGGAGAAGCAGATACGAGGTATGAGATACGAATTACGAGATTCCTGTGTTAGAACAGTTTCGCAATGGCAACCCACAGTCTTAACAAAGTTTTCCACGGCACTGGAGCTTGCGAAGACAACGGCGTCGGCGGTTGCAACGGCTTCACGTTTCCAGTCGGGCATTGTTGCCACAGGCAACGTCTCGTATACCACCCAGCGAGTTGCTTTCGGGAGAAGTTTCAACAAGGTATCATCTGCCAGATTGCCCTGAAGGAGGAGGATTCTTGCGTCGCCACACTTTTCAGCGAGGAGTTTACCCAGGCCTTCGCCGGTATGGTCTTCAGGAACGTAATCGCAGCGAATGCCACGTTCCAGCAATTTCTTTTCGGTAATCTTACCAACACTTGCAATCTTCTTTCCAGCAAGGACACGAATATCCAAGCCGGCCTTGAACAAAGATTCAAAGAAAGAATCCACCCCGTTGGTGCTGGTGAATGCCAGGATATCGAAGTTTGCGAGATCTGCGAAATCCACTCTGCTAGATCCTTCGACTTCGCGCTGCGCGCTGCGCTCAGGATGACATATGGAGACTACAGGATGACATGTGGCAGTTTCAATCATGGGGGTTTCGATGACTTCGGCGCCCAGTGCACTCAGTTTCGAAGCAATACCGCCAGCCTGTTTTGCGGCGCGAGTAATAACCAAACGTTTGCCAGACAGCGGCAGATTCTTGCGCCAAGCCAAGGAGGAGCCCAGTTCAACAACATCACCCATAATGGTGATAGCCGGAGCAACCACTTTTTCACGGACGATAGTCTCCCCCGCAGTTTCCAAGGTACAGGAAACAGTACGCTGGTAAGGAGTGGTACCCTTTTCAATAAATGCCAGAGGGGTCTTAGGATCCTTGCCACATTCCATAAGACGGCGGGCAATAAAATCCATGTTGGAAATGCCCATGTAGAACACCAAGGTCCCCGGGCACTTGGCAAGAGCCGGAAAATCCAAGCCCGAGACAGAAGATCCTTCGACGCGCTTCGCTTGCTCAGGATGACACGCATTATTCTGCGCTTGCTCAGGATGACAAGCAAGTCTCTCATCTTTTTCATGTCCGGTGATAATATGCAAGCTTGTGGCAACTCCACGATGGGTCACGGGAATTCCTGCATAGGCCGGCACAGAGATTCCAGCGGTTACACCAGGCACTACTTCGAATTCGACGCCGGCTTCCACCAGTTCCAAACATTCTTCGCCGCCACGGCCAAACACAAAGGGATCGCCACCCTTCAAACGTGCGATGGTCGCACCCGGATTTTCCTGGGCGAACTTCACCAGCAGTTTATTAATCTCTGACTGTTTCACCTTGTGATGGGTCGGCATCTTGCCCACATCCACCATTTGCGCCTTATCATTGCACATGGCCAAAATCGCAGGAGAAACCAGGCGGTCATAGACAACCACCTCAGCCTTTTCCAAAATAGCCTTGCCCTTCAGGGTGAACAACCCCGGATCACCAGGACCAGCACCAATCAAGTAAACTTTGCCGTAATTCTTCATTTCACGACGAAATTTAGAAAAAAGTCCACAAGCGCGTCCAAGGACCAAGCATGTGCTCAAGGTCTAGAATTGCTACCATACAATTCCGAGACATTCCCCTACGCACAAGCAAGTAAGAATCTTTCCAAAAAAACACCTTTGGCAATCGTAACAAACGATACTGATCAGGAGTTTGACATCATCATCAGAGATTTTGAAGTCAATCATCCGGACTTCGAGAACTTCACGGAAGAAGCTTTAGTCAGCATGGGTAAAGACGAAAGATTTGGAATCAACACATGGCTAGATTCTTATCTAGGAAATGCGGAGTGGTTAGGCCGTCGAAACGACAATACAACCTACGGATGCGGCAGTGTCCAATCACCTGCACTTGGTTTGGCAATGGGTTCTGAAGGATATCCCAAGGAAATCATGACCCCATCCGGAGCAACAACAACCCTTCCCGCCTACCTCGCAAACATCAGTTCTGCACAAGGGTACGCATGGTATGGCGAATTTGCCCGATGCACTCAAGATCCCGAATTAAACCCTCTTGGTTTAGAAAAAATGCGCGGTTCAGCGGCGGAGTTGTGTTCCGATAATGCGGAATCCTGGGACATCTCCGCTCCCGATAGCGAGAAATCCTGTTCCAAGATTTGCCAAGTTCACGTTTGGTCCAAACCGGTCTATATCACACCAGGTATGGTCAAGCAGCAGTTGCAATTTAAGCACAGTGAAGACGGTGAAATTGATTTTTACAGCCCTGAAATCGAAAGGAATCGTCTTGCCTGCGACAATGAATATTTTGATCATTGGTTCCACGATGAAGGATCCGTCAACAAGAGTTCCAATACCACGATGGTTTTAAGCCAGTCTGCATTAGACCCCAAATATGTTGAGATTCGCAAGGACTGGAATAACGGAGGTTTCTTCCCTCTGGATTCTGTTTCAGACGATGGAAACTTTTATTTTATCGAATCTAAACCCGGCTTAGACCAATATGGTCCTCAATCCCTTTCTATTAACTGTCCACCCTACAATTATCTGTACGCATCCTCTCAAACGGATTTCTTAGGAAAAAGTACATCAGATCTTTGTAAGTTCTGGCAAACCAATGGAGGCCCCAAAAATAAAGATGCGGCCTTTAAAGCAGCGATGACATCTCCTTTTGGAATAAGCCATTTACGTAACTACGGCTTCACCATCATGGGCTTCATCCCCTTTGAATATCACAAGGATGCGAACGAAATATTCCAGTTCACAGGCGATGACGATATGTGGATTTTCGTTGACGGCGTTCTTGCCGTAGATCTGGGCGGAACTCATCTCCCTGCCACCGGAACCATCCGCATGGACTATCTGGCAGTGAATTCACACGGATGCCACGAAGGTGACCCCATGCTGGATTCTTGCGTCACAAAGGTCGACGAAAAGGGTGCGTGGAAAGACAGTAGTGTTCATTACATACACTTCTTCCATGCAGAACGCCAGTCCGATGGTTCCAACTTCAAGATTCGCAGTTCTATTTCAAAGGTAAACCTTATCGGAAAGCCTAGCCAAAGCGATTCTAACCTGAAGGAAGAAAATCTCTACGAATACTACAGCAGCTTTGCCCCCGGCGAATTATCCACCGACGCCAAGGAAGGTGAACCTGTTTGTCAAATTCCCTGTTACAAATAAGACGCAACAAGAGAAAGGCTTCTACAAAAGTAGAAGCCTTTTTTATTAAAGCTGGGATTTGATTTTTTCAGCTAATGAGACGCCTAATGATTTTGCGTTCTGCAAGGCCGTTTCAGCAGACAAATCCAGGGAAATAGAATCTTCAGCTTTTAGAAGACGCTGACTAGATTCGTCCCAGTAAATACCGCGGATTTTCAAGACGCTAGAATTGCCGCAGGCAGTTTCCGTCCCCGCCTCAAACTCCGCAAAGCTTGCCACCGGGAACTGACAGCCCGCATCCAAAGCCTTCAGGAATGCCATTTCAGCAACAGCAATGCAGTAGGTAGGAACGTGGTTCACGCGGGAGAGAATTGATGCCGCGTAATCCTTGAGGGTTTCAATAGCGAGAATGCCCTGACCGCTGGCGGGAAGCATCTTGTCTGTATCAAAATATTCTGTCACCTGATCCGCAAGGCCCATACGGTTCAGACCCGCTGCGGCAAGAACTACACCATCCAACTCAGCAAGTTTTGAAATGCGAGTCTGGATGTTACCACGAATAGGAACGTATTCCAAATCGGGACGCAAAGCCTTCAGTTGGACCACACGGCGAATGCTTCCGGTACCCACCTTCGCTCCTGCGGGCAGGTCCATAAAGCGGACTCCGTCTTTACCGCCCCGTGCCAAAAATGCATCTCGCGGGTCTTCGCGCTTGAGAACCGCAGCCAGCTTAAACTGGGGCAGCACTTCCGCGGGCATATCCTTTAAGCTATGGATAGCAATATCGGCACGACCTTCCAAAAGAGCAACTTCAAGTTCCTTGATGAATACACCCTTACCGCCAAAACTTGCCAGGGACTTGTCCAGACGACGGTCGCCCTCTGTGGTCATGGACACTAGTTCATAGGTGAGGTCAGCGCAGGCTCCGTCCAAGGAACGATTCACGGCAACGATTTCATCGGCGGCCTGAGTAGTCTGAGCCAGAGCTAAAGCACTTTTTCGAGTTGCAATTCTTAATTTCATTTTAGATCCTTCGACTTCGCTCAGGATGACACTCTGCCAAGGCATTCCAAATACTTCTGAACATCTTCGGGAGTATTCTTATCCTTCACCTTATAGAGGTATTCGCTGGCCATTTTCTTGGCGAAACGTTCAAACATCATCTGGATGCGATCGCGGTCTTCTGCGGAAATGTCCTGCAAGGAACGAACCAGTTTTTCTGATTCAGCCTCAGCCATCTGCATCATCTTTTCAGCCTGGATGTTGACTTGCTTGGCCACTTCATCCATACGATACCACTGGAGGAATTCATCAATTCCTTCCTGGAGAATCTTCTGGGCCGCTTCCAGTTCAATCAGGCGAAGACGACGATTTTCAGAAACAATCTTTTCCAGATTGTCCACGCAAACATACTGCACGCCGGGAATATTCCCTACGGAAGGCTCCGCATTTCGAGGATTACCCAAGTCTATGACCAAGCGGAGGCTAGATCCTTCGACGCGCTTCGCTTGCTCAGGATGACATGCGGGTATTCGCTCAGGATAACAGTCTGCAGGCAAAACTGCCTCGTAGGCCTCTTTCGTCACAATGGGTTCCTGGCAGGCGGTGCAAAGAATCATGACATCCGCCTTACCCATAACGCTATAGCGGTCCTCGAAAGGAACCGGAGTCAAGACGTCCGCGTACTTTTCCGCGTTAGCAAATGTACGGCTGGAGGCAAAAATCTTGGTGGTATTTTCCTGAACGTATTTCAACATCAGGGAACCCATTTCACCAAGTCCCACAATATAGACCGAACGATTTTCCAGATCGTCAAAAGTCTTCTGCACCTGCTTCATGGCAAGGAACGGAATGTTGCAACTGAGTTTGCTCAGGTTGGTTTCCGTCTTGATGCGTTTGGTGGTATGAATGGCGCCCTGGAAAAGTTTATTCAGGCTATTGCCTGTGGCATTCAGCTGATGAGCGGTTTCGTATGCACGCCCAATCTGATGAAGGATCTGATCCTCCCCTACAGCAACGGAATCCAACCCCGCACAAACGTTCATTACGTGTTGAACGACGGCTTCGCCTTCGGAACAATAAAAAAACTGGGCGAAATCATCGTAGCTCTGGTGAGCAAGGCCGCAAACATAGCGAACCAATTCGTCCTCTTCCAGGGCTCGGTCGGAAGCGGCATAAACTTCAGTGCGATTACAGGTGGCAAGAATCAAAAGTTCATCAAAGGGACGGTTCTGCAGAGCCTCCGTCTTTACATCCATCGGGATATAAAACTTTTCACGGATGGCAATTTCCGCCATCTTATGATTCATTCCTGCCATGTAGATTTTTCGCATGGCCCAAATGTAGAAATTTAATATTCTGCTTTTCTACCCAGCGAAATATTGATAGCTGGTTTTCTTTAATTCCCGCAGGGAATGAAGAACCGCAAACCGCGGGTTTCCAAGCGTTTCCACAGCCTCATGCACAAAGCCGTTCAACTCCTCTTCACTCTGGGCGTGGAACATCCCGTAGACGTTATAGGAAAAACCTTCAAAAGGAGGCCTTTCATAGCAATGAGAAACATGAGGGTTAGCCGCAAGTTTTGCACCGGCATCAGCGGCGTTCTCCCCAGCATCAAAACACACCATAGCGTTGCAGGGGAAGCCCGCATTCTGATGGCGAAGAACTGCACCAAAACGCCTCATACGTTTAGATGCTAAATCCTCATTTGCGGAAACAAGAACTTCTTCTAGAGTCTTTGCGCCGCTGTGAATGACACTTTGAAATAAATCTGTAAAAGGAGTCAGAGAATGAGGAATGTTTCCGCTAAGCAAGCGAATGCGGGCCTTATCAAATTCGGAAAGACTTTCTAGGTTCTTCGCTCCGCTCAGAATGACGGAGGGAGAGTTCTGAACATTTGCCTTTCGGCCTTCAATGACACTCATGACCGTATTGATCTTGAACATCTTCAACGCAGGCATGGCATGTGTATCGTGAAGGGCGGTTTCTGCACAAAGCTTTTCTATAATGGACTGGAGCGCAGTTTCACTTTCGGCGATGACGGTAAACCACACGTTGTATTCGTGAGAGCGAACGTAATTGTGGGTAATGGCCGGAATATCCATGACCGTTGCAGCAAACTGCTCCAAGGCAGAATCGTCAGCGGCACCAGTGGCGACGCTAGGAACTTTGCCAGCACACAGGCGGCTTACCAAGCCAAGACGCTTCGTGTCGTACACGCCACCAAGACGACGAATCACACCTTCATTGCGCAAGCTTTCGACAGCCTCAAAAACTTGCTGTTCGGCAAAGCAAGATTCTTCGACTTCGCTTACGCTTCGCTCAGAATGACATGCGAGAGATTGCACAGAACCCGGCGTATGTCCATAACGATCGCGATAAATCTCTGCAATAGCCGCATAAGGACGTTCCACTATGGGAAAGCCGTCCTGGACGATGTCAAGAATTTGAAGTTCGAATTCCGTCATTAAATAACGACTTCGTCGTCGGTCAGGTAGCAGGCGGGGTCCATTTCCCAGAAGTCGCCAGTGACGGCTTCGGCGCGGGTGCGGAAGTTTCCGTTACACAGGTTCAGGAACTGGCACTTGGGGCAACGACCCTTCAGGAGAGGCTTGCGGTTCTTGAGGCCTGCCATAATGGGATTAGATTCATCCGTCCAGATATCGCCGAACTTACGTTCACGAACGTTACCCAAGGTAATGTACTGAGTGAACTGGTCGGGATGAACGTTACCAATACTGTCGATGTTACCGAAGGCCATGCCACTGCGGTTACCGCCATTGCTCTGGATCAATTCCAGAATTTTCTTGGCACGTTCAGGATCTTCACGCTTCATGCGCTGGTACAGGTACACTGCGTCAGCGTGGTTATCCACCGTCAAGATTTCCTTGTTCAGGCCACGCTTCTTGAAGTCCAGAACGCGATCGATAATCAAGTCCATCACTTCGCGGCTTTCTTCGTGAGTCAGGTCGTGATCCACAATGCCACTGCCGCGACCGCTATACACTAGATGGTAGAAGCAGGCGCGATCGATATTTTCCGCTTCGATCAGGTCGAAGATGGAATTGAGGTCGCGGAAGTTATCCTTAGTAATGGTAAAGCGCAGACCCACCTTCTGGCCAGTAGCAACGCAGTTACGGATACCGCGAATAGCCAGCTGGTAAGCACCTTCCTTACCGCGGAACTTGTCGTGAGTAGCTTCGTTACCATCCAGGCTAATACCTACATAGCCAACGCCCATATCCTTCAGCTTTTGAGCCACTTCCGGAGTAATGCAGGTACCGTTGGTAGAAATGGTGGGGCGAATGCCCTTGCTGGCGGCATAGTTTGCCAGTTCAAAGAAATCCGGACGGAGCAGCGGTTCGCCACCGCTGAACAAAATCACGGGAACATTGAATTCCGCCAGCTGATCAATGAGGGCCAAGCCTTCTTCGTGAGTCAGTTCGTTCTGATACTTGATGGCTTCGGAACGTGCATAGCAGTGAACGCACTTCAGGTTGCAGGTCTTGGTGCAGTTCCACACCACCACCGGGCCACGACCTTCGGAAACGCCGTTCTTGGATTCGTGAGCCTTGGGAGTGTAACGAAGTTGATCTCCATAGTTAGGAGCGTCCATCAAAAGCTTGGTAATACTGATCATTAAATCACTCGCGGTTTAATTCTAACGGGGTAAATGTAGAAATTCTATACCCCGCAAAAAGTGAAGGCCCGGCATAAGCCGAGCCTTTCACAAAATGAATAACGCTAGGGTTAAAGATTAGAGCTTAGCTGCATCTCTGGAGATGAACTTCTTGATCTTCTTGTCGCCAATCCACAGCTTCTTGTGGCTCTGGAGGTCAGTGAGTTCCAGGTCCACCTGGTAGAAGATCACAGCCTGGCCACCTTCCTGGTCAACGATGGTGTTGATGGAGCCGGTGAGCATCCAGTCAGCGCCAGTTTCCATGCCGGTTTCCTTGGCGGTTTCTTCGGTAGCATTGCCACGCTGGTCCATAACTTCTTCACGGAGAGCCTGACGTTCGGTTGCACCTGCAACGAAGTCTACGTCACCGGAATTGATGAGAACGCGTTCCATATCCTTGATGAAGGTTTCAACGCTAATGTGTTCGTGGCTCTTGTTCTTCACCTTGCCGATCACGACGGTGGGAGTACGACCCATTTCAGCAATAGCCTTGGAAATCTTACCGCTGTTCAAGCAGCTGGGGATCATTTCTTCTGCAACCAGACGAGAGTCGGTGTCGTTCCACTTACCGGAAAGGTCTGTGGTAGATGCAGCGTCAATACGGGTAACCTTCTTACCACCGTTACCGCCGCAAGCGATCAGGCAGAGGCTCATACCCAGAGCAAGAAGACAGAAAAGTTTACGCATGTTTTTTCTCCTTTAATAAACTTTAATTTGGGTTTCAATTTACAAAAAAACTTTACACAAAAAAAGACCTCCGGTGAAAGTCGGAGGTCTTTTTTCTTGGTCAAACCAAGAGAAGAGGTCTATATTACTTGTCAGCGAACTTCTTGGAAGCAGCAGCAACCTTGGGGTCGTTCTGAGCGTCCTTGATCTTCTGCTTGATACCGTCTTCGATCTGCTTCTTCAGCTTTGCAGCGAGAGCGGGGAAACGATCTTCAAGAGAGTCGCTAAATACCTTGGGAGCCTTAGGAGCAGCCGGCTTTGCACCGAACTTGCCACCCTTCTTGTTGAACGGGCGCTTGCCACCCTTGCGGGGAGCCTTCTTCTTATCGGCAGCCTTAACTTCTTCCTTAGCTTCTACCTTAACTTCAGCAGCTGCTGCAGCTTCTACCTTAACTTCTTCTACTTTTTCTTCTGCCATGATATACCTCTTGAATTATTGTTAATTGACGGGCCAAATGTAGTAACTTTTCAGCTTTTTTACAATTCTTGACCCTTAAAAACGTCCTTTAAGCACCCCGATTTTCCAGCCAATGGGCCAAAACCGTAATATCTGCAGGGCGAACCCCCGGAATTCGGCTTGCCTGACCCAAGGTCAAGGGTTTCTGTGCGTTCAGGCGCTGACGGCTTTCGATACTGATGGCGGTAATGGCCATGTAGTCCAGATCCGGAGACAACTTGACGGATTCCATCTTCTTCTGGTCGTCAATTTCTCGGGCCTGGCGGTCAAAGAAACCTGCATAGATTTCTTCGGCGTACATGTTCCACTGGTCCCTGCGGGAGATTTCCACATCGGGAAGCGCCACCTTGAAGAATACTTCCGGGTCAATTCCCGGACGGCGGAGCACGTTCATCCAGCGGGTGCGTTCCGTAGCCAGAGCCTGACCACCGGCTTCCAGTACCTTGTTGGCCTCATCCGGCTGGGCGGATTCTTCAGCAAGACGCTTTTTCAGGTCTTCCATCAGGTTCTTGCGGCGGATCCAGTCGTTATAATCCACATCTCTCAGCATGCCGATACGACGGGCATGTTCCTTAAGGCGGGCATCCGCATTGTCACTACGGAGGAACAGGCGGTATTCCGCACGACTAGTGAACATACGGTAAGGCTCATCCAGAAGCACGTTCACCAGATCATCCACCATGACGCCCAGGTAACTCTCTGAACGACCCAGAATGAGGGGTTCCTCCCCCTTCACCTTGAGGGCGGCATTAATACCAGCCATCAGGCCCTGTCCTGCAGCTTCTTCATAGCCGCTGGTTCCGCAAACCTGGCCCGCAAAGTAAAGGCCGGGCACATTCTTGCATTCGAAGGTCGGATAAAGCTGGGTGGCGTCCACGGAATCGTATTCCACCGCATAGCCAATCTGGAGCACTCGGGCGCGAGTCAAGCCAGGAATGGTATGTATGGCCTGGAGCTGAATGTCCGCAGGCAAGCTGGAGCTAAAGCCGTTAATGTACACGCGGCCAATGTCAGCCTGTTCCGGTTCCAAGAACAGCTGGTGGCCGTCGCGATCGCCGAAACGGTTAATCTTGTCTTCGATACTGGGGCAGTAACGAGGGCCCTTGCCGTGAATACGGCCGCTGAACATAGGGCTATCCTTAAAGCCACTGCGAAGAATATCGTGAGTCTTGATGTTAGTGCGGGTAATCCAGCACACGCAATCGTTACGGACAAAATGATTCTTGGGGTCACCCCAGAAATAGTCCGCATCAAAGCCAGGTACGGAATTGTCCAGATGGCGGTCACTCATAGGCCAGGGCATATCATCCCCACGCTGGACTTCGCATTCGTTAAAGTCAATGGAATCGGGATCCAGACGGCTAGGAGTACCTGTCTTCAGGCGGCGCAAAGCCACACCAAAACGCTGAAGGCATTCCGAAAGCTTGTCGGAGCTAGGCTCCCCTACGCGGCCACCAATGCTGGTATCAAGGCCAGTAAACATCTTGGATGCCAGGAAGGTTCCGCTGGTAATCACGATGGACTTGGTAATATAGCGTTTACCATCCAGCAAGGTCAATTCCAGACGTCCATCGTCCATACGGTCAAAGGAAGCCAGTTCACCCTGAAGTACATCAAGACCAGGAAGGCTTGTAATGACCTCACGGGCAACTTCGCTGTAATACTTCATGTCACACTGAGCACGGGGTCCCCAAACTGCAGGTCCCTTACTCATGTTCAGCATACGAAACTGAATACCAGCCTTATCAGTCAAGAGCCCCATCAGGCCGCCTAAGGCATCGATATCGCGGACAATCTGTCCCTTGGCTACGCCACCCACTGCAGGGTTGCAGCTCATGCGGCCAATGGCGTTAATATCCATAGTCAGCATGGCGGTCTTCACGCCCATTTTCCAGGCAGCGTGAGTAGCTTCGATGCCGGCGTGGCCACCACCGATTACAACAACATCATATTCAGCGAGAATAGCACTCATATCAGACTCAAACCGTATAAAAAAACAAGGCGCGCCATCCCAAGGGAGGCGCGCCCAAATTTAGCTAATTACTTAGCAGCTGCGGGAGCTTCGGAAGCTTCGGGCTTCTTGGGAGGTTCAGGATTCCAAACCACCGGAGTACCCTTCAGCAAAGCTTCGGCTTCCTTCTTCAAAGTTTCCTTGTCGCTTTCGAAGGAGGCATACTGCTTGTAGGTGCCATCCGGGTTCACCAGGTAAAGCTTGGGAACATAGCCATCGCTATAAAGTTCACCGAAGGTACGAGGTTCGTCCCAGACCACGTTCATTTCGTCGCCCCACTTGGCGTTGTCCATGAACTTACGGATACCCGTCTTGTTGTTGCTACCGGTAGCAACAGCCACAGTAGTCAGGCCCTTAGCAGCAAGTTCCTTTGCAATTGCATAAACTTCGGGAGCTGCATGCTGGCAGTGACCGCAGGTGGAGGAGAAGTAGAACATCATCAGGGGCTTACCAGCATAGGAGCTCAGGTCTTCCACCTTGTTGGTAATGCCAGTCACCTTGATGGTGTAGTTCATCTTCTGGGGCATGCCGTTAGCAAGAGTATCACCCTTGAGGGAAGCGACCTTTTCCTGCATAGCCTTCTGTTCTTCTTCGAACTTCTTACGAGCTTCGGCACGCTTTTCTTCAGCCTTCTGCTGGTAACGTACGCCGATTGCCTGGAGAGTATCCTGGGGAAGCTGCATGACGAAAGAGGAATCCTTCACCTTGGCAACAGCATCGCGAACGCCCATTGCATAGAAGTCAGCATCCAGAGTCAGGTCCAGAGTCTTACCCACAGCCAACAGCTGGGTATCGAACTGAAGGCCCAGCAGGTAGGACAGCTTCAGGTTGTTGCTGGATTCCATGGTGATGGTCATGGGAAGGCCAGTCTGAGGATCAGCGGGGTTCACAGGAAGAGCCTTTCTGACAGAATCCACGTAGGCGTTAACCTTTGCATAGTCGCCATTGAAGGAAGCGAGAGTTGCGCTATCCGGACGGCTCTTTTCCATACGTTCACGAGCCACATTGTAGTAGCGTTCGTTAAGAGCGTGGAGAGAATCGATAGGAATCTGAAGCTTGAAGCTAGTATCCTTCTGAGCCTTTTCGTTATCCTTGATACCCTGGACCAGAGCATCGATATTGAACATTTCGCCCATCTGAACGGGAATGTTATAAGCACTCTGACCGCCGAACTGAGCACCCAGCATATAGGCAAACTTCTGGTCGTCGGTAGTCTTGTCGTTAAACTTTACCACGTCGGAAGTATTGCTTTCGGTATTACAAGCAACAAGAGCGAGGGCGATAGAACCCAGCGCAAGCTTCTTGATATTCATTCTTTGACTCCTTATCAAGTATAAACCAACAGGCGATTAAACCTCGTTTTTTCGTAGGGAAATATAAAAAATTTCGCGAAATCAAACCAAAAAGCTTTTAAACGCAAGTAAAATAAAGTCAATAAACGTACTGTAAAAAAAAGATTTTCTTATATTCAGTAAAAAAATTTGAGGAGTTATATGAAAAAGCTTACTAAGATGCTTGCCTTCGCAAGCCTTGCATCCCTGGCAATTCTCTCTGGCTGCAGCGACGCATCCGAACCGGATCCCACCAAGGCAGAACTTTGCGCCAATGGCATCAACCGCGAATGCCTCCTGGGTACATGGACTTTGGATGGCGTCAAGAGCATTCAGCTGGGTACTTATGCAGAAGGCTTTGACTTTTCAGCAGCTCCTGGTTCCCTGGAATTCTACGTTGACGTAGAAAAGAAGGGCAATGGCACCAAGATCAAGACGGACATGTTCAAGTTCAGCTGGCCCGCAGCTAGCCCCAACGCAGCCCAGGCTGACTGTAACCCCGTTTATGGTACCTGGACCGTTTCCGGAAACACGCTGTCCCTCAACTCCACCATCAACAACATGTGCTTTAAGCCCGCTCGCGTCACCGTGGAACCCACTTTGACCAACAACGGTGCACGTATCGAAATGCAGTTTGGCAAGGTCTGGCTCAACGCAAACCAGATTTCTACCCAGCTGGGCATCAAGGAAGAATCCCAGGCATTCTATACCGAAGTATTCTCCATCGGTGCAGCCCAGAAGAAATAAGGACACCGCCTTATTAAAGAGTCCAGCGGTTCGACTCGTATTCTTCTAGAGTCTTCCGCGCAAGAGCAGCCTTTCCTTCAAGGGGCTGCTTTTTTATTCTATCCAGGAAATGCCCCACGGTTTCACCGGACTCGCGACGAAGTTCCACGCGAGTAAGCTGGTACTCCGCCTGAATCAGCTTGCGGGCCCACTCCTTCGCCAGAGCGGACTTTGCAGAAATCTTTTTAGACTTGCGGTGACGGGTCACATAGAGACGGCGGCCAAGCAACGCAATCACCAGCAGGGCAAATGCACCATAAGTCCATGGACTGTTGGTTGCGGTTTCTACATAGTTCTGCCAGCTATTTAGGGAGTTTCTCCACTCCCCTTCCTTTAGAGCATGACCCCACTTGGCGAATCTTGCCTGAGCGCCTTCCAGGAAATTGGCAAACCAGGAAGGATCCTCACTTAAGGGATTTACCATCACCGGCGTGGGATCGAAAATGAGCCAGCGGCCATCTACATAGGCTTCCACCCAGGAATGAGCCTGCTTTCTGCGGAAGATTCCATAAGGGCTCCCCTCAGTCACCTCCGGACGGGCAAAGCCAGTAACATAGCGAGCCGGTATCCCTAAACGTCTTAACGTCAAGACAGAAAGGGTCGCGTAGTACTCACAATACCCACGCCTGTTTTTCCAGAAAACATAAAGTGGATCGGACTTCCCCGCCCTGTTACTTAGCTTTTCCAATTCCGGAACTTGTAAAGAATACTGGAATTTAGATCCAAAGTATTCCTTGATTTTCTTTAGGGTTTCTAGTCCAGAAATTCCACGCAGGTCCATCGCATCAATGACCGTATCCACCAGGCCTTCATATTGCGGTCTCAAATTCAAGTCAATGGAATCAGGACGTAAAAGTTCACGAGGAATAGCGCAGTTTCTTTCCCTGCAGACAAAGTAGTTCCAGTCGGAACGTTCCCCATTCTGATTCAGTCCCGTCACCATGCCACCGGAGAAATACTGCAGGGAGTCAATATCCTTGGCGGAAAAACCCACGGCGCCATTAGGGGCAAAAAGAAATCCGAAATTATCCAGAGTGGACTGAACCCAGACACGTTCTGCGCCCTGAAGCGTCACCGAATCCATCACTTCCATCACGGCGTAATCCACCTGGTAATAACTGGGAGTCAGCTTCTTCACGGGAGTGCGAGGAAGCTTCCAGTTGCCCCCAGCATAAGTGGCATAGCGTGCCGCCACCATATACTTGGGCGGATTCTTGTCCCACACACGAAGGACCACCTGGTTATTGTATTTGGAATTGTAGCTATCACCAAAGGAACCAAGAGTGGCTACAGGATCAAAGCCCATCATCTGATTCTTGCGGGCATAATCGCTGGCCCAGTCCCCTTCGTAATTACGATGATGTTTCCAATATTGCCAGCCCCCGTAGGATATTCCGCCCAGAATTCCAAACAGGACCAAGAATAGAGCGTACTTATAGAATGCAGTTCCACGCCTACAACCGCTAAGCAACAGGAGCAGAAGGCCTGCAATTACGATGGAGAACGTTCCGTAGGGAGCCTGGAACGCACTGCAAAGCAAAACCAGCAAGCCATTGAAGTTTACAAAGACTTCATAGCCGCCATTCCCGCGGCTCCGTTCCTGCAATGCAGTAAGGAACAACAAATAAAGCCCCGGCAAGAACACCATGGTCGGGTTCACGCCATTCTGAACCCCGGGAGTAATAACCCAGTACAAGGCAAGAGGAACAATAGCCAAGTAAGCGGGCCATTTCTTGTACTTGGGACGTCTTGAAAATTCCAGATAGCGGGAAGAATTCAAGACGCCAATCACTAGGAAATACAAGGCAAAGAGAATGCCCAGCCAGATACAGTCGAAGGTGTTTCCAAAATTCAGGGAGGTAAGACAGAGGAATAGAATCTTGGCAACATAGCGGATATCTACAATTTCGCTGCGATTCATAGATTTACCTCCTTCTCCTTACTGAGAGCAGAGGCGATTTCTTCTACATCCACCATGAGGGTATTATCCAAATGTTCCGCCTTGAAATCCGGACTTTTCCTGGAGGTAACGACAACATGCTTATGGACCAGGAAATCTTCCTTCGGGTAGAGGCCTATTCGAAGTACGGGATCCATGGGGCGGGCCGCTGGGGACCAGGGGCCAGGCGTTTTACCGCCCACAATCTTTGCGGGAGGAATGCGGGACAAGGCTTCCAGCAGGCTTTCCATACGGTCACGATCCGAAAGCCCCTGAAGAGTGATTTCCTCATTGTCAATAAAGAAACGTCCCAAGATATTCTGCTCGATGAACCAGCGGCCTACACCTGCGGCCAGCCGGATCGCATCTTCCAGACAGGCACGATGGGACATGGAGGGCGCCACCGTATCTAGCACCAGGATCGCACCTGCGCCACGCTCCGTCTCGAATTCCTTGGTGAAGGGGCGGCCATATCGGGCAAAGGCCTTATGGTGCAAATCCCTCAGGGAATCGCCCTCCCGATATTCGCGGACACCTACAAAATTCATCCCGCGGGTAAAGCTGGGCATGAGCAGCGGGGCGAATAAATTTCCGCTACTTCCTGACGTAAGAAACGGAAAGGACCCCACCTTTACAGGACGAGGATAAACCAGCAGTTCCGAAGATCCCTTGAAATCAAAAGGATTCCTCAACAGCCCCATGATTTCAGGAACACAGGCGGATACGTTGGTCAGGGGAAACGCCCCACGACGAGTCGTATGGATATAACACTCCAGTATTTTTGAACCTTCCTTAATGGGAATGGTGGTATAATCCATCTCTTCACATTTCAAGGAGGGATCCAACCTGAAACAACTCAGCAGGACGGAATCCACCGTGGATTTCCAGATAGAAACCGTGGCGGAAATCTTGGAGGTTTGACCTTCAAAAACAGGCGAAACCTTCACATCCTCTACGGAAATTTTCGTCAGTCGTGCAGTTGCAAAGAGGGACAAAATCATCCCGATAAACATCAAGAAATCTAGACCACAAAAAATCCAGGCCGCCCAAAAATTCGGGACAGCGCCAATAAGAACCGCCGTCGGGAAAAATGCCGCCGCTGCACGTCCAGGAGACGTAAAGTATTCCTGCCAGAAATAGTAGACTCGCATCAAGAGCCCCGGACGCTTAGGCGCGCGGGGAATTGAATTTGCAAACCATTTCAAGAAAGAATTCATTATTCTGGATCCTTCGCGATGCTCAGGATGACGTGGGGTGAGTTTGGTTATCTAGGGATGCTTACGTTCTTCAAGATATTCTTCAGGATATTTCGGGACGCGTCAGGACTTGCGCTATCCTTCGGGAAAACGCGATGTTCCATCACCGGGAAGAACACCCGCTGGATGTCATCGGGATTGACAAAGTCCCTACCCTGAATAAAGGCGCAGGCCTGTGCCATACGCACCAGGTTGATACCAGCACGAGGGCTTGCTGCAAGACGAACGCCCCCGTCATTTCGGGTGGCCTGCACCAGCGCCACAATGTAGCGTTCCAGAGATTCCTCGATATGAACTGCGGCAACCTTCTTACGTGCGGCAAGAATTTCATCGGGAGTCGTCACCGCGGTTACCTTATCGATGGGGCGGCCCACACGATGGGAACGTAAAATATCCAGTTCAGTCTCCGCTGTAGGATACCCAACGGAAATACGAATCATAAAGCGGTCCATCTGGGCTTCCGGCAGAGGGAACACCCCGTGGAATTCCACCGGATTTTCCGTTGCCAGCACCATGAAAAGATCCGGCAGTTTATGGCGTTCACCTTCCAGGGAAACCTGGCGTTCTTCCATGGCTTCCAGCAGGGAACTCTGAGTTCGAGGAGACGCACGATTGATTTCATCGGCCAGAAGGATTTCGGTAAAGACAGGTCCCTTCTTGATTTCAAAATCGCCTGTATTAGCCTTGAATACGGCACCACCTGTAACATCGGCAGGCAAAAGGTCGGGAGTAAACTGAATGCGGGAAAAGTCAGCACCGCAAGCGGCCGCAAGAGCCTTACTTAAGGTTGTCTTGCCTGTGCCAGGAACGTCTTCCACAAGCACATGACCATCGGCCAGAAGTGCCATGATCAAAAGTTCTACAGTATCCTGCTTACCCAGCAGGACCCCATTTAAAGCATTCATTAAAGACTTAATCATGCTTTAAATATATGCTTTTTTTAAGAAAACGCCGATTCTGAAACAAGTTCTGAATGACAATATGGAATAGTTAATTCTTGCGCTGTTTCTTGATGGCAAGTAATGTCACCGCCACAAGAATCAAGACGATGCCCACTACCAGACGCCCCGTAAGGACTTCATTAAATACTAGAACGCCTATAACCACTGCTGTCAAAGGTTCAAGAGCGCCCATAATAGCCGTAGGCGTAGACCCCACAATCTTCACAGCCTTGGCCATGAAAACCAAGGACATGACGGAGGGAACCAGGCCCAGCATAAAGCCCCAACCCAGCTGGTTTAGATTCGCCGGTAAGGGAGGAACCCCAGCCCCAAGGGTTACAGAATAACCCATCAGGAAAATGAGGCAGAATAGCATCACATAGAAGGTCAACTTCACGGAACCCATTTTCAAGTTGGCCTTATTCACCACCACGATGTAAATGGCATACATCAAGGATGAAAGGAAAACCAGCAATACGCCAACCGTACTGAGGGCCTCGCCCCCTTCCCCACCACGATACAGGAGGACAACTCCCCCCAGGGACAAGGCAATGGACAAAGCCACCTTAGCCGTCAATTTTTCCTTAAAGAAAAGCCCCATAATTAAGGCGACTTCCATGGGGTAAAGGAACAGCAAAGTACTAGCTAGGCCTGCACTCATGTAATTGAAGGAGGCAAAAAGCGTCAAGGCACAAGCGGCAAAGAGAAAGCCCAGAATCATCAGGGCGGGCAGTTCAGATTTTTTCACACGGAACTTGTCCGCCAATGTTTTCATTCTCTCGGATTTGAAACCGCCAAAAACCATAAGCAAGGCAAGCAACAGCACCGCCCAGGCAAAACGGTAACAGAGAACAATGTCCGGAGTCAACCCCTCCCGATACAAATGAAGGGCTCCCAACGGATTGGTGCCGTAGCTAATACCGGCGGCACATCCGTAAAAGAAGCCCTTTATGGAGGAACGAGGTTCCATTTTACATTGCGAACTTAGTTGCGTCTGCCAGCTGGACGCTAGCAATACGGGAAATACCCTTAATTTCCTGGGTCACACCGTAAAGCATATCGGCTTCCGCCATGGTACGCTTGTTATGGGTAACCACGATGAACAAGGTCTGCTTACTGAATTCACGGAGCAAGGCCATGAAACGACCAACGTTTGCATCGTCCAGAGGACCGTCCACTTCGTCCAGCACGCAGTACGGAGAAGGCTTTTCCATATAGATGGCGAACAGCAATGCCGTTGCGGTCAATGCGTGTTCACCACCGGACAGAGCCTTGATGCCACGCATCTTCTTACCGGTAGGACGAACGTTAATTTCAATATCTGCATCCAGGATATCCATGGGCTTGCCCATTTCATCCAGTTTTTCCACCAGGCTCATCTTGGTTTCGCCGTTCAGGAACAGCTTACTGAACACAAACTGGAAGTTCTTCTGAATGCGGTTGAAGGTATCCAGGTAACGCTGACGGGCAATATCATCCAGCTTGGTGATAGTGCGGTCCAAAGAAGCACGGGCGCGATCCAAGTCGTCGAACTGCTTTTCCACTTCTTCCAGACGTTTCTTTTCGTCTTCGTAGTCTTCCATCACGTTCACGTTAATGGGACCCAGTTCCTTAATCTTACCGCGGAGTTCACGAATTTCGCGGTCTGCTTCCGGCTGGCTATATTCCACACGTTCAAATTCGTCGGGAGGATTGGACAGGTCGAAGGTATACTCGTTGGTAATGCGTTCCACCAGACGATCCAGGTTAGCCTGCAAGGCCTGCTGACGGCGGTCCACATCGTTCAACTCATGCATCTTCTCGATCATACTATCGCGAAGGGTATTCACTTCCTTCTGCCAATCGTCCAAATCACCAGACACCAGTTCGTACTTTTCACGAGCAAGGTCACGCTGGTTTTCCAGATCGCGGAGGGCAGAGTCCTTTGACTGCTGCTGGCCCGCAAGTTCCTGTTCATCTTCGCGATTCTTCACGATGGATTCTGTATTATTCTGGATTTCATCCATACGGGTACGGATGGAATTTTCCAGGAATTCAATCTGGTCGTGAATGTTGCTCAAACGATTTGAGTTCTGGGAAAGCTTGGCGTTCTTGTCCTGAGCGGCACGTTCCAATTCGCGAACGTCCTCTTCCTTTTCGCGGAAGATGGTATCCTGCTCGGTCAATTCGTCATTCACTCGAGCGTATTCCGTTTCCACACGTTCCACAGCGGCGTTGGCTTCGTTCAGTTCCACATCGCTGTTCTTGGAATCAGCAGCTTCCTGAATTTTCGTCTGGGCGTTTCGAATTTCATTTTCCAGCTGAACGATACGGCGGTCGCAACCAGCAATCACATTATTCTGGATGGAAACCTGAGCGGAACTGCCACGGACAAAATCAGACTTCTCGCGGATTTCATCCACCAGGGATTCCAACATCTGGACATCTTCGTTCACCAGATCCTGGATGCGGGCAATTTCTTCGTTCTGAACTTCAATTTCAGAAAGTACACCTTCCAGCAGGGTATTGGCTTCGGCAATTTCGTTCTTGCGGGAAAGAGCACCAGAGGTAGAGGCCCCGCTGGACACAAGACCGCTAGTACGGACAATGGCGTCGGGGCATACAAAGCAAAGGTCCTGATCTCTCATGCTCTTGGCCAGAGCAATCGCCACGTCCAGATTTTCCACCACGAAGTAGCGGGAAAGGATACCGGACAGCCAGGTTGCTATTTCAGCATCGGCGGTAACAAACTGATTCAGGCAACCCACCACACCGGCACCATCCACAGAGCCAGCATAAGCCGGAGCGCTATCGCCCACCAATGCAAGGAGAGCCTTCCCCACATTGTATCCCTTCATGGAATTCACAATGTCGGCAACAGCACCATCATTAGCGACGATGACCGCATCCATCAGGTCGCCCAGAGCGGCTTCCACATAGGAAGCATATTCAGGGGCCGCTTCAATACGTTCCGAAAGGAGTCCGCCAATCAATTCCGCCTTGTTTTCTACAAGCCAGCGGCTGGCGTCCGTACCTTCGTTTGCCACACTCTGGAGAACATCGATACGAGACTGGAGACGAGTCCTCTCGTTGGTCAAGTCCTGTAATTTTTTCTGTGCTTCTGTAAGATCAGCACGTTCGCTATCCAGGCGTTCTTCTCGGGTGGACTTCTGTTCATTCAGGCGATCCATTTCCTGAGTGGCCTCATCCACCTCACGCTGGATATCCTGAAGTTTTTCATTGGCCTCGGACTTCTGGCCATTGAGAGTAGCAAGTTCACCGTTCCACTTTTCCAGGTTGCCCTGCAAAATGGAGGATTCAGCATCCATACGTTCAAAACGACTCTTCAGGGAGTTAGCCTTCTGAGTAGCCTGCAAACGTTCGTTGGACAATTCCCTAGACTGCTGGCGCAAGTCATCCAGCTTGTCACGCATGACCTGGAGGGTTTCACGTTCACGTTCCAGCAGGGCATTCATTTCGTCCATGTCGCTGTCGGAACTCAGCACGCGGTTTTCTTCTTCCAGTCGAGCCTGTTCTTCCGTCAGTTCCTGAACCTTATTCTGGCTCTGGTTGATTTCTTCCTGAGCCTTGTCGTTGGAGCCTTCCAAGGTAGAAATCACGTCACGGATACGCATAATGCGGTTATCCAGGTCGTTCAACTCGATAGTTGCAGCCTGGACTGCACGTTCCAAATCGCGATAGGCGGTTTCGTCTTCGCTAATCAGGAGCTTCTTTTCGTCAATCTTGGTCTGAAGGACGGTTGCGTTGGTCTTGGCGCTTTCCACCTCATGATTCATACGCTTGGTGGTGGTTTCCAGAGTGCCAAGGCCTTCCTTCATGTCTTCGAACTTGTCGATACTGACGGACAAGTCCAATTCACGGAGGCGCTTGCTCAAACGCTTATACTCGTTGACCTTTTCTGCCTGGGTTTCGTACTGACGGACAGAACGGCGGACACTGCGCAGGTTATCTTCCACACGTTCCATATCCATCTGGACGCGTTCCAACTGGCGGCGAGTTTCCTTACGCTGCTGCTTGTACTTACTGACGCCTGCAGCTTCTTCAAAAAGCACTCGACGGTCATCAGCCTTATCCGAAAGAACAGCCTTGATCATATCGGCGTTCATCTGGGAGTAAGTACTAGAACCCAAACCAGAGTCAAACAACAGGGCATGAACGTCACGAAGACGGCATTCCTGGTTGTTGATCAGGTATTCACCCGTACCGTCACGATGGACACGACGGGTCACAATCACTTCGGAATATTCGGAATTCAGGGTTCCATCGCTATTATCGATGACGATGGAAACTTCGGCAAGACTCATGGCGGCACGTTCTTCGGTACCGCTAAAAATCACGTCCTGCATCTTGCCCATACGGAGGGCGGCGGCTTTCTGTTCGCCAAGCACCCAACGGATTGCATCCGTAATATTGGACTTACCACAACCATTAGGACCCACCACAGCGGTAAGACCCTTCGTCGGGAAGTTCACTTCAGTCCTCTGAGCGAAGGACTTAAAACCAAAAATCTTTAATTTTGTAATCTGCACAGCAGTTCAAAGATAGTTTTTTTACTTGAACGTATAGACCAGGGAATCATCCTGGGCGGTGATTTTCAAATACATGCTACCCCCAGAGATTTCCAGCTTGCGGATATCCTGAAGGGTATCGCCCTCAGCCTTGCCATAACGGAGACGGACATTAAATTCACCTACCCAGTCAGCAGCAGCCACATGGCTACGCTCTCCCGGCAGGATCGTTTCCTCAATCCACTTTTCATAGGAAACGCTATCTTCGGAAAGCACGTCCAGAGCGTAGAACGTCAAGTCATCCGTACCGTTTTCCACCTGGAGGCGACTTTCCGTATCCAGGAACCAGTGGGAAAGACAACCCGTCAAAAGAATCGCCGGAATAAGAATCGCAAAATGAAGAATGAATGATGAAAGATGAAGGGTCTGCTTTTTCATTACTTGTTCCCTCCATTTTCAAAACGAATACCGGTTGCTTCCAGAGACTTCCCCTTAGGCTTATTCTTTTCCTTAAGAATATTGGTTTCCATAGGCATGGCCTGAGGTGCACCGCGACCAAAGACCAATCCATCCAGGTAATCCAAGCTGATCTTGAATTCCACCAGGAAGGTTCCCTTGGAACCAAAGAAATGATCATAGTCATAAGAAGAATTGTAAGCGATACGAGCGAACACCAGGTCAATGGCACCGCCCCACAGCAAATCCTTAGCGCCACTGCGCACTCCACGACGGACGCAAGTAGCTTCAAGCCCGAAAAGTCTAGAAGGATCCGGATAGAACTTCAATGCAGCAGAATGGAATTCCACATCCGGCAGAAAGTCATACGTCACCTCTCCATAGATCAGCTGATCATAAAGATTCTGGTTCCAGACAACCCGCAGAAGATTATCTTCCTCATCTTTGTTATAATAACCAACGTCTATGTTAGGTAAATAATTCTTCCATCCCTTATACTTGATGATCTTATCTTCAAGAATGGAACGGTGTTCAAGATCCAGGGAGAAATGGACACTACGCCAGTCAGCCTTGTAGAAGTTACCGCTAATACTAGCCTTTCCATAACGCAGGTATGCCCAGCTATAGGCCAGCGAGTCGTTTTCCTTCTCGTACACAATCCCCGTATACTCCATGTTCTGGTGTTGCATACCAGCGGCAACGCCAAAATGGTTCTTCTGGTCCGCATAGGTCAAGCCCCAAGTCGTTACCGAACGCTGGATGGAAAAATCATTGTACTGAGGCACAAAGAAAAAGTCTTCCCCATCCCAACCGGAACGATCGAACCACAGTAAGGCACCCATGTATTTCTGAGGAGCCAATTCACCGGCCGCAAATGTTCCCAGGTGGTGTCTAAAGGCAAAGCCGTCATGCTCACCGTACTGACTCTTCAATGGATGCTGACTTGCTAGAGGCGTGTAGTAGAAACCGAAATCGATATAACCGCCACGACCTGCCAACAACACATCACTGATTTCCATCAAGTGACGGTCACGAGTAACGGCTCCATTTTTAGAAAAGGCATCCGGTGAAACACTATCGGCATAACTAGCAACAGCCCCAGCCAATAGCATCAAAAAAAACTTCATTACGTTTCGCAATTGCATGCTAGAAATGTAGCATAAAACCCAAAACCTTTTTATATTTGCGGCCATGACAGAACAAGAAAAAGCATTGATTGCCGCATGGAGCGACCACTCTCGCATGTGGAAAGACAACAAGTGGGTCTATCCCGTCATCAGCCGCAGGGCTGGAGGCTTGTCCATTGGCGTCAATCTGAACCCTGACCACAAATGTTCCTTTGCCTGCGCCTATTGCCAGAGCGGTCCCCAGGAAGGCCACCCTTCTGTTCCCGTAAATGTGGACGAAGTGGAAAAGGAACTCCGTCAGTTCGTCTTGTTCTATGAATCCGGCGAGTTCGCCAAGTGTGATTTTTTCGGCAAGGTGGCCGACGATAAGAAAATCATCAAGGACCTCTGTCTTTCCGGCGATGGAGAATCCACCATCGTGAAGGAATTTGCCGAAGTATGCAGGCGCATGCGTGCAATCCAGCAGGAATACCAGGCACGTCACGTAGGTTCCACCGATCCATTGAACCCAGCCTCCTTCAAGCTGCGCCTGATTACCAACGCAAGCCAGCTAGGTCGCGATTCCGTAGAAGACGCCCTTTCTATCCTGCTAGAAAACGATGGTGAAATCTGGGCAAAGCTGGACGCCGGTACCGAAGAATGGTACAAGAAGGTGAACCGTTCCGCAGTCAAGTTCGACACCATCCTTTCCAATTTGGAAAAGGCCATCAAGTGCCATCCCATCTGCATCCAGACCATGCTCTGCTCCATCAAGGGCGAAGTTCCTAGCGACGCAGAAATCAAAAGCTACCTGCAGAACCTGACCCGCATTTACAACGCCTGCCCCGAACATTTCGTGGAAGTCCAGCTGTACACCGTCATCCGCCAGACCGCAACCCCCGACGTACTCCCCCTGGAAAAAGAATTCATGGAAACCGTCGCAAAGAAAATCACAAGCAAGTTACCCGTAAAGGTAAGGATTTTCTAGCACGTCATCCCCCGCGGATTGAGCCACATGTCATCCCCCGCTTGATTATAGCACGTCATCCCCCGCTTGACGGGGGATCTAGCGTTTTCTTCCATTGTGACACAAATTTGTCTTTTCTCGGCGTTTTTTTTTGCAGGTTTAATAAAAGCCACCCCGAGAATCCTCGAGATGGCATTAAACCGTTATATATAAGGGTTACTTGGCAGCAAGAGCAGCTTCAAGTTCCTTGATGCGAGCATCCTTGTCGGCGAGCTGCTTCTCAAGACGTTCAGCCTTCTCACGAGCCTTTTCCGCATCGATTTCCAGGCTGGCAATGATGCAGTCACGTTCCTTCTTGGTCATCACGGGCTTATCCTCGTCCTTTTCGCTGGACTTGAGGCGTTCAAGGGCTTCCGTCACAGCATCATTCTTGATATCCATTTCAGCCTGGCTTGCGAAGGCATGCAGTTAGGCCGCTGGAGGAAAATATACATTAAGTCGAGAGCAGCGACAACAAGTCACCCCTCATAATTCGTATCTCATAACTAATAATTGTTTATGCGGTCGTTTTTATTTAAACACCGGGGCGGCTGGGGAACCTGAAATAGAACCTCATGGAAATTCCAGTACCGTCGTCCCAAAGGTCATCGCCAGTAACGGTAGTGAATCCTACTTCCATACCCGCGAAGGACAAGATTTCAAAGAAACCACTGATGGATATGGCAGGCCAGGAGCTAAACACCATAGATGCACGGAAGCCCACAGCAGCCTTGTATCCAGAATTCATCGTGAAATCATTTCCCATTTCAACAGATAGAATGCCTGCAAGAGACGGAGATGGAAGCATAGAATTGCCTACATCTTCGGACATGCCGTAATAGTCGCTATAGCCATCGGAAGATGAAGAATCCATCACGAAGGGATCATGAATCCCAAGGCCAGCGCCTAAACCAGCAAAGAAACCGCCGCTGAATTTCCATCCTGCAAAGACCTCCACATAATAAAGGCCCAGCATAAAGTTTAAGCCTGTATCATCGAATGCAGTTTGAGACAAAGGCAGGTCAAATCCTATACCCGCCAACACCTGGAAATAGCCGGAACCATTGATACTATTTCCAGAGGACTCCGCAACAGGCGCCACTATGGATTCAGAACGTTTTTGCGTTCTATTCGGTTTTGTAGCAACAGCCTGAGGGGCGTAGCCGTAATCCTCGTCCAATTCGCTATAGGAAGTTTCGTAGGACTTTCGGGATGCAAACTGATAGGTATAATCCGCTTCGTCGTGATAGGGAATGGTCACGGGAACCACTTCACGATTGGCCCCGATGGTAATGGTGGCGCATACTGGAACTTCCCCGTCATAGGGTGTTTTGCCAACATAGTTTCCATCCACAAAAACAGGCTCTTCCGCAGGGACGTCATCGCGAGTGGCACTTAGGGAAAGTCCACCTTTCGCCACCTTCATTTTCTTATCAAAGGTCAGCTGACTTCCCGTTTTAACGGTCACGCTAGCGGATACAGGCTCATAGCAGTTATTGGTAATCTTCAGGTTGTAACTGCCAGGATTCAGACGGTTCACCCCCAGCTCAATATAGTCTCCATTCAAGTAGGCATACGTAGGCTCATTGATGTAGTATTCCTTCTCGTAGGTGGGGCTCACGTCCAGCAATCCAAAGCGAGGTTTCAGCTTGAAATTCAAGGTCATACTCTGCTGCACCTCCACAAGGGTATCCTTCTGAAAGTGCTGATCCGCAACGATCACAAAATGATACTCCCCTGCTTCCAGCTGGATCTTGCAGGGCGTTTCCTTACAGCTGGGCACAGGCTTTCCGTCCACACTGAGGAGAGCTCCTGCAGGATTGCTTTTTACCTGCACGATATAACTGCGGGTCCGCGCCATGGAATAAGATTCCCCGTCGGAATAATCGGAGAAACCGTCCGGACCAATAAAGTCACCTGCGTCCTCACGTCCCTTTCGGGCTTTCTTAAAGAATCTTTCAGCATCACTTTCGATTACATCCAGCAGACTCTCTGTATCGGGGCTGGTCCCCGTAAAGCTCGAGACCAGCTTGCTCGTTTTAGTCTCGTACATTTCCACCGTCAGGGTCAGTTTTTCACCAAAGCGCCCCACTCGGGCCTGGGCAATAAAGTCCGCCGCAATGTTACGTCCCGTTTCCGCCAGGCAGCTTCCTTCACACTCCCCGATGGTCTTTCCCGGAGGAAGCATCATCTCGATATTCTCACGAGTCATGATGCTGAAGCCCGCATCAGCCGGCAGAATCTTGTTGGCAATTTCACGCAGCTTATCTGTTACAAACCGACGCTCCGAAGAACTAATGGCCTCATCTTCCGCCTTCGTTTCCACGACGGCAACCAGGGTCTTGGCATAAGACCCTACGGCGAGTACGAGAAGCAAAAGGAAAAGAAGTTTGCGCATAAAACCAACTGTAAGTAAAAAGCGCCCGGACGAATCCAGGCGCACGTAATTCAAGAGGCTTAGATCAGTTCTTCGGGAGGAAGATGTTCACCAGCTTCCGGTTCCTGGTAGCAGGTTTCCGGAATCTGCACTTGATTCTGATAGTAAGCACGATGGGCTACAATCACCTTTTCGCGAGCGAACTCAGCGTTCTTCCATTCACCAATCTGAACGTCCTTACCTTCCAATTCCTTGTAGTTCTGGAAGAAGTTCTTGGTGATGCGGAGGAACATCTGGTCCACGTCGGTAATGTCCTTAATGGGACGGGGATTGAAAACGGGAACGCCCAGGACCTTATAGTCCTTCTTGCCACCGTCAGTCATGTCCAGAGCGCCAATGACGCGGCAGGTGCAGACAGTACCAGTCATCATGGAAGCGGGGCTATAGATCAGCATATCCAGAGCGTCACCATCGTCAGCCTTGGTGCTGGGAATGAAACCATAAGTACAGGGGTAGCTCATAGAGCTCAAAAGGCAGCGGTCCAGACGGAACACATGCAAACGTTCATCGTATTCGTACTTGAGGTTAGTATCCTTACCAATTTCAACAACACAATCCACTTCGTAGGGATACTTCTTGCCAATGGGCAGGTCCAAGTAGTTAATTGCCATTATTTCTCCTCGAGCTCCCACGAGCCCGTGATTTTATGATTATTCAGTATATGTAATAAAAATTTAGCATTTATTTACAGAAAGTCAAGGACTTTCACTTACGAGATACGAATTATGAGATATGAGATACGAGATACGAGATATGAGATACGAGATATGAGTTATGAGATATGAGTTATGAGATATGAGATATGAGTTATGAGATATGAGTTATGAGATACGAGATATGAGTTATGAGATATGAGATATGAGATATGAGATATGAGTTATGAGATATGAGTTATGAGATACGATTTCGTAATTCATAATTCATAATTCATAATTCGTAATTCATAACTACTACCGGTTGCGCCAGCGAGCGGAGACTGTCTTGTCAAAGAGGCCGAAGTGGAATACCGGTTCCCCGCGGTCGGGGCTGTAGCCTACTTCAAATCGCACACGGTCCAGAGCGGGAATCACAATGTGGAGCCCGCCATAGACGGCGCCCTCGTAATTATCCCAGCCAGGAGCGCCCTTATCCCACAATAGACTTCCATCCAGACCCGCCACCAGCTGCAGACCATAGAAGAAGTTAATTCCCCCGAGGGAGGCCGCCTTACGTTCTCGCAGGACAAAGCGTTCTTCCAGCGTGAGCAAAGCCTCATGGACTCCCAGACGGTCTCCATTGGATTCACGACCGCGGAATGTATTGGCCCCGCCATGATAGAAGAAATCATAACGTTCCACATCGCCAGGACGGAAACGAACCAAGGCTGTCGCACCTGTAATAAAGCGCCAGGCAGTATAGAAGGCTCGTGCATCCGTCAGGAGTTCCCAGTAGTTTTCACCGCCCAGATGTTCTGCATCATGATCGAAGCCACCTGCACCTACATGAGTCAGCATGTACTCCAGATACACGCCCTTGCGAGTATCCAGAGAAGCGTCACGATAATCGAAGACAAAGCCAATGCCAGCTTCCGGCAGATGTCCCGGGCCCTCTTCCAGATAGCGGTAAGCACCGGAAATCAGGAGGGACAAGTGGGACGTAATTTTCCAGTCCAGGTCCAGATCCAGCAACCAGCTTGCATCATTGAAATTTCTCAGGTCATCCCAGCTGTCCGTACGGAGAAATTCAAAATTCCATCCTAAGGGCAAGCCAAACAGGTAAGGAGAACTGGAATAGAACGCATACTCATTGTTCTTAAGGAAAGGAGACACGGCGGTACGATACTGCACTTCGGCGCGAATATCCTCACCCAGCACATTCAAGTTAGCCAGTGCCAGGCCAATCATGAGGCCATCGCGGTCCGTAGACTTCCCCGCCGGAGAAGGAATCCAGCGGAAAATTTCCTTAAACTGGTAATGGGCAACGCCCTGGGCATCGCAGCTGAACTGAACATCGGTGAACAAGTCCAGATCTTCCAGCTTACGCTTTTCGGAAACGAACTTTTCGGAGGAGTAGGCCTCCCCTACCTGGTTTACAAGCTCTCGCCGAACCACACGCTCGTTAGTATGTTCCAAACCACTCAGGACGATACCTGTAAGCAGGGTCCCTTCAGCGCAAGCCCCAGCAGATTCATTTTTGGAAGGTTCGTCAGCCGCATGCAAGGGAGCAAGGGACAGCAAGAGTGCCGCACCCAGTTCTTTCAAGCCAAAATTTTTCCATAAATTGGAAAACACGAAACCTCCGTTTCCTCAAAAGATAGTTTTTTTATCTATTTACAGATTTTTCCAGCCACGCCGCTCCGCTGATTTTCTATCTTTGTGCCAACCTTAGAAGAATAAGCGAGGTTTTATGTTAGATTTTCTTTCCAACTACTGGTGGGTGCTCCTCATCGTTGTTGTCCTTGTTGTTGTCATTTTTGCCGTCCGCGGTGTCCGTAAGGCCCTGAAGGAAGGTGGTGGCGCATTCAGCCTTGAAACCATCAAGAAGAATACAGAACCCAACTTTGCAGCCCTCAAGCAGAAGTCCCAGGCCCTGCTTCTGGATGCAGACATGATCTGCGAAGTCCAGGAAGGCCGCAACTTCGTCTTGCCCAGCAAGGACGACATGAAGCTTTTCCGTAACGCCGTCAAGCAGAAGTACAAGCTGGCCATGTTCCTGGTTCCCGGCACCAACAAGGTCGCCTACTTCTTCTGCAAGACCGAACAGGGTCTCCGCCGCCGTATTGACAACCTGGTCATCAACCAGAAACTCCGTGACGGCAAGAAGCCCTACAACGACATCTCTACCGGCGAAAAGCTCCGTTACCCTAAGGCTTAATCAAAAGTCGAAGCGTGGAGTTTAAAATTGCGCGATGAAAGTCGCGCCTTTTTTTATAGTTATGAGTTTTGAGTTATGAGATACGAAGATCTTGCCATCGCAGAAGAAGAATCAAAGCTGGAACAAGCCATCGGTGAACACCGCAATCTCCTGGTGGAAGCTCCCACGGGGTCTGGTAAGTCCCTTTACATTCCCTGGTTTCTTTCCAAGCATTGCAAAGGTCGCGTTGTAGTACTGCAGCCCAGGCGTATCGCCGCCATCTCTCTAGCCCAGTATTCAGCAAAACTCCACGAGGAAAGCTGCGGACGAACCGTCGGCTACCAAGTTCGCCAGGACAGTTGCAAGTCCAGTGAAACCAAGATTCTTTTCCAGACCTACGGAAACTTCCTGCAGGAACTGCTTCACGGAAAGCTAGACGCGGACTGGATTGTCTTTGACGAATACCACGAACGCAAGGCGGACATGGACCTGCTGTTCAGTTACCTTCTGAAAAAAGGTCCTCGCATTGCCGTCATGTCCGCAAAACTGAATCGTGACGAAATGGAAAGCGCCCTAGGCGTTAAGTGTCTGGAACTGGGCCACCCTCTTTATCCCGTTCAGATTCTCCACCAGAACCCCACCACAGGCAACACCCTGGAAGCGGAAGTGGTGAAAGCGCTGCGCACTTTAAAATTGAATGACGTCTGGAAAACAACGCTAGTGTTTTTACCAGGCAAGGGCGAAATTATGCGCTGCCATACGGCAGCAGAAGAAGCATTGGGAAGTCAAGCCGCAGAATACCTGGACTTATTTGGTGGCCAGGAAAGAAACATCCAGGATCGCATTTTCGAAGAGACGGAAAGACCGCGAGTCATCTTTACCACCAACATTGCAGAAACCTCCATCACCGTTCCCAACGTCAGCGGTGTGGTGGATAGCGGTATTGAACGCGTCAGTGAATACGATGACAGCGAGAAGGTAAACGTTCTTAGGACTTCAGCCATTTCCATGCAGAACGCCATCCAGCGTTCCGGACGTTCAGGACGAACTCAGAACGGTTGCGCCATCCGTCTATGGAGCGAGGAAGCCGAAAAGCGAATGCCCCAGGGTATTATTCCCGAGATGACGCAGATTGAACCTTCAGAATTATTACTGCAGAAGGCATCGCTGGAAAAGAGCGTTGGCACCTTGACTTTGCCTACGGACATTCCCGAAAACAGAAAGCAGACTGCATTGAAACTGCTGGAAGGCTTCGGCATGCTGGATGCAGGCGCCATTACGGAGCTGGGCGAAAAAGCTATCCGCACTCCCGTCACAGACATTCCTCTGGCGTTAATTCTCGCTACAGCAAAGTCCGCAGATGACTTGTCCGACTTGACGCTTGCCGCCATGGCTTGGATTCACTCCGGTACGGAATTCGTCCAGAAATCCAAGCAGCCTCTGAACTTGATTTCTCTTGCAGGCGACTCCTTGAAAGGGGGAAGCGCACCTCGAGAAGTGACTTATACCTTAAGGCAACTGCAGGACTACCGCAAGAACGTCTTCGGCAATTCTAACGCCACTCGCAAAGATGACGAGCAGCAATTAATCCGCACGCTGTTGCATTCCTATCCCGATAGGCAAGCCACCCCGGCCGCCTCTCAAAACGGTGGAGTGTACAAGCTGGATAACGGCAACGTCATTCGCCTACAGGTTGCAGAACCGCCCTACGCCATCCTCAGTCTTTCCATGCTGAGAACTGGTGGCGGTTCCAAGTCAGAACTTCGCGTCAATCTCTACGTTCCCGTCCCCAAGGAACTGCTGGTCCACAGCGATGAGCCCATCCGTTATGAACTGCTGTGGCGCAGCGGTCAGGAACGTTTTATCGGGAAGGAAATTCAAGGAGCGTCTGAACGAGAGATACTCCCGCAGGAAGCCTCCCCCGCAGTTCTAACCAAGCTGAAGGAACTCACCGTAGATGCCTGGAAGGAAAAACTGGAAAAGGAAAATTGGGACGGAAAATTCCTGACGGAGAACGTACAGACGTTGCTCATCAAGATGCGTCTTGCGGCCAAGCTCTATCCGGAATTTGGACTGCCAGAATTCAACGAAGAAGATATGGAATTGATTTTCAATGAATTCACCGACGGCATATTCCTCTTGAGAGATATTAACGAAGATCGTTACCGCGCTATCATAGAAGATTACTTCGGGAAGTCCATGTTGCAATGGCTAGGGAAAACTTTCCCCGATCATTTTGTGCTGCCCAACGGAAAGCGAGCCCGTTACAGCTACCAGCAGGTCTTTGACACTGGGGATGGTCTTACGGTTCAAAGTGCAGAAGGTGTACTGGTGGAAATTTCCGCCCGCATTGAAGACCTGATGGTCCTCCGCGGGGAGCATCATATTGCTGATGGGAAATTGAAAGTCCGCTATGACATTCTGGCGCCCAACTTCCGCACCATCCAGAAGACTTGGGATTTAACAGGATTCTGGCAGAACACCTACGCCGAAGTTAGAAAGGAACTCCGCGGAAGATATCCTAAGCATCCATGGCCCGAATCCGTTATTTAACCTTGTAAACAACGAGGGTCTTACTGTATTCGTAGCAGACGATTAGGAGTGTTTCGCCGGTGGTGTTCTTATCGGCATCGATGAATAGCATTCCTTCGGGGCCGCGATCCTTGGGATCCATGTAGTAATCCAGTAGCTTGGGAGCAGCGGATCCTGCTTGCGTAAAGTCAAAGACAGCAACGCCACTCATGCGTTCCATCCCAAGGAATGCCAGGAGTTTGTCACCCACTTTCCCGATAACAATATTCTCCGGTTCAGACCCCATATCATCGCTGCGGGCGTCCACCTTCGCCTTCCCCTTCTTGGAATTCCAGTTAAAGTATTCCGGAGCCACTTTGGCAAAAGTCTGTTCCAGCTGTTCTCCGGAATCCCAGACTAGCTTGCCATCGTCCCCATCAAAAATGCTGACGGAACGAGAACCAAACTTGACTCGGCATTTTTCCTCATTACCACAGATTGTCTTGGGATTGAAGTTCTTCACCTCGGCACCTTCATTAGCCGTAGCAACATAATGCTTGCCATTCACTTCAAAATACTTGACTCCATCGGGCTGACGAAGACTACGAATGAATGCATTTTCAATACGAATCTTTCCATCCTTCTCCGCATCCAGGGCAAAGCCCTTCTTGGAATGATCCACATATCCTAAATCAAAAACTTTCTCAATGGTTTTCGTTTCCAAATTCACACGAGCAAGAGCATTATTCTCCTGCAAGCTTACCCAGGCAACTTTGGAATCGTGAGAAATAGTCACATATTCTGGTTCAACATCCTTATCTTCAAAAGGCAAAATAATCACCGCGGGAGCCGTCCCCATGGCCATCAAGGTCATATCCAGAATGGCAATTCCACCTTCGGGATTTTCCTTTCCATCCTCGCTAGGTTCACCTTCACAGGCCACCACAATCTTGCTGCCATCAGGGCTAAAGGTCAGCATATCCGGATGATAGCAGACAGGAACGGTATGCAGTTTCTGAATTGTTTCGCCCTTAACCTGGAGCAATTCCACAAAGCCTTTTTCCCAGGCAGGTTCATTAAGCAGGCTTACCGCAAGCAAGTCACCATAGGACGTTACACTGGTGGCCACACCATCCAGTCCAAAGCTTTCTACAATCTTGGGAGATGCAGGATTGGAAAGGTCCACCACTTCCATGATCTTTTCATCACCTACAGTGTAGAGCCTTTTCTGTTCTGGAACATAGGTTGCAATTTCTGCAGCGTTCAGCTCCGTACGGGAAACCATTTCCAGGCTATGCCCCAGCTGGAAGGGACCTTCAGAAACATCCTTATTCTTCTTGGCAAAGGACGGCACCGCAACAGACACGGCAAATGCGACAGCACAAGTAAGCAATCGATTCATAGGGTTCCCATCCATTAGAAAAGCAGGAACAACAGAAGTCCTAAACCAAGACCGCTAGCAAAAGAAGCGATATTGGACTTCACCGCAGATTGACGAGACTCTTCCGCATCGTCCTTACTCTTCTCATTTTCATTTAAGGACGCATTCAATGCCTGGTTACATTCCCCATAATTTTTCTTCATGGTGTCGTAACTCTGCTTCCAGCTTTCACACATGGAAGATTCCATTTTCATAGCAAAGCGAAGCGAATCCTTCTCTGCGGCACAGGAACTGTCATGAATAGCCATCACACTATCTCGGATAGCAATTTCTTCCAGAAGTTCTGCAGTCTTTACGGAATCAGCTGTGGCAGGTTCCTCCGCAAAAGAAGTCACGGCCATGCAGACCACCAAGGCAAGGAATCTGGTAAAGCTCTTTAAAAATTTCATAACCGCAATATAAAAAAGTCAGTCATCCAAAAACACGCCAAAGCTAGCGAGTCTTGACCAACTGCTTTTTCCACAGGCCATCCATACCCTGCACATAGTATACGCCAGGTTTCATGGTTTCATTAGACTTCACAACAGAGCCATCCAGACGACGCACCTGACGAACGCCCATGATTGCGGGAGTAGCCTGCAAGGACTTCACCATCAGAGGAGGTTCGCTCACCTCGCTGGAAGAAGATTCCGCAGGAGCAACACTGCTAGAGGACGCAACCACAGGTTCTACACTGCTAGAAGATTCCGCCGCAGGTATTTTCCTATTGGGATCCTTCATAATCGCATGGAATACCTGAAGTTCCACTTTATTCACGCCTTCCGGAATATTCACAGACTGAACAGCGTTTGTCACCACCTTCAGGGAATCCTGAGCCATGGCATATCCGGAATAGGTTCGTCTCAACCCATAGGTTTGTCCGTTAATGACAGTATCCTTTGACACATACACGTTCGCCGTAGCAAACCAGCTTTCAAACGCCAGTTCATAAGTCTTGGAAACAAACAATTCATCCGAACTATAGGATTCCTTGTCAAAATCCGCATTTTTGGCAAGAACCAGCAAAAGATTGTAGGCGTTGGTGGAATCAAATGTATCCGTCCTATTCCCGTGAATATCTACAATGGTGGTAGCGTAATCGTGATTATCGCCATTCACATCCCATTTCTTATTGGAGTTATCCCACTGCATAAAGGAGTAAGTCACCTGCTTGCTGACGATACAGCCCGCCTTTAAAGAATAGGGAATGCTATAAGGAAAGTCCTTACCAATGGCAGCCATATTTTCAAAACTTTCATGACGAACCACTTTCTGGGAATCCGCTGTAACCAAATCCTTGTCACCATACCATAAGTATTCATCCACATAGGCAAGCTTTAGGCTAACAATATCGTTGCCTAATTCATTGCATATATTTTCGTCGCGATCGTCAGCAAAGGATACTGCAGTCCAAGCCAAACCACAAGCTAAAATACTTTTCAGGATATTCATAACACCTCCAGTGATATCCTTAAGATATATTAAAAAAGCCGGCTTTACAAACCGACTTTTTCAAGGAACCCTCATAGGGTAATGATTATCACAATCTAGAGTGTCAAAATCAGCCTCGATGGGCCAAAATACGCTTCCAGCCCTCTTCAGGAATCTGCGCACCCATGACTTGGACCACCTCGTTAGAAACCACACTGCCCAAGTTGCCTGCACGTTCCATATCCCAGCCATTCATATAGCCATAGATAAACCCTGCAGCCCACAGGTCGCCTGCGCCAGTGGTATCGATTGCCTTGGCAGAGCCAGCCTGCACACGAGTGACCATTCCATCCTTAGCAATCAAGGCGCCACGCTTGCCAATCTTCACCACGGCAACCTTAGCCTTCTTGGCAAGAACGTCCAGAGCAGCTTCTTCCTTCACACCGGCATAAGCGAAAGCTTCGTCTTCGTTGGCAATGATAATGTCAATCATCTTACGTTCAAACAGTTCATCGAACGTCTTACGGCAAGCATCAACCACACCGAAGGAACTGAAATCCAGAGCAGTTTCAATACCCATCTGGTGAGCAAGCTCCAGAGATTTTTTGAAACATTCGGTATTAAAGGCGTTATAGCCTTCCACAAAAACCAGGTCCACACCTTCGTAAAGGGACTTGGTAAAATCCGTTTCCCCCAGGTTGCTGGAGGCGCCAAGATACGTCCACATGGAACGCTGGGCATCGGGAGTAACTGCAGAGAACACGCAACCCGTTGCCACATCGGAAATACCCATCCTGGATTCCACGCCAGAGTTTTTCAGATGGTCCTGGAACAGACGGCCCAGTTCGTCCTCCCCCACCTTACTGATGAAGGAGGCGTTACCGCCCAATTTTGCGATACCGACCATGGTATTGCAGGTAGAACCGCCCGGAACACGAATAGGCTTTTCCAGACTATTCAGGAACTTTTCCATCTGAGGCCAGTCCACCGCATTCATGCCGCCTTTCTGAACGCCCTGGGCGTCCATCCATTCGTCACTGACATTAGCCAGAATATCAACGAGGGCGGCACCAACACCGAGAATTTTCTTCATTACATGCCTCCACGACGACGGCGGATACGTTCACCAGCACGTAGCAGGAACTGACGTTCGGCATCCGTAAGGGAATTAATTCCTTCGCGGTTTACCTTTTTCAGAATTTCATCCATACGCTTATCTTCGTCCATGTCGAAGACTTCGCCTTCAATAGGCTCACTAGAATTGCGAGCACGACGGGTCTCGCTATAGCTTCGACCACCGTCATTCATCTTAAACTTAGGACCACGAGCGTTCTTTGCAGCGCTACCAAGTTTGGACAGTAAACCGCCAAAACCACCGTTATAAAGACGCATGTAGATAAAGCCACCCACAACACCGCCCAAATGAGCCAGGTGAGCAACCCCGTCACCGGAAGGTGCCATCAGCACATCAATCGCCACCATGAACCACATGGCGTACTTAATGCGCATGGGGAAAAAGAAGAACATGAGCAGCATGCGGTTGGGGAAGAACTTATAGTAGGCCACAAAAATTCCCATCAAGGCACCGCTGGCACCAATGATCGGATTGTAGGTCAAACCCAGAATACACATGACCAGGCTAAAGATAGCCGCAAAAATGCCACAGAAGAAATACATTCCCACAAAATGCTTGGAGCCCATCATGTCCGCCACCTCGGAACCGAACATCCAGAGCATCAGCATATTAAACAGGAAATGCCAGAAATCGATATGGACAAACATGTAGGTCACATAACGCCAGGCCTGGAGCGGATTGGTAGGCCAGAAGGCGCCAAAATGAGCAATGATGTCACGAACGTTACCATAGCCTACGCCAGGAATATTCAGGTGAAGACCAAGAATGCCACCAACAATAAAAGCAATGCCAAATACCACAGCATTTGCAATCAGCAACACACGAAGGCACTTGGGCAAAAATCTAAAAGGTCTCATAATACTACTTGTTTTTCTTGTATTCGCTAATTAAGTCATTCAGAATGGATGCGGGAACGTAGGACTTCAGCTTCTTGCGACCATCGGCAGTTTCCGCCAGGCCGCACTTCAGGAGTTCCCGAACCACGCTGCTGCTTACCATCAGGTGTTCCCGATCAGAGGACAGATACACCGTCTCACATTCCGGATACAGCAGTTTGTTGTTCCAATCTACGGAAAGTTCGTAATCCATATCAGATCCATTACGAACACCACGAAGAAGAACCTTCGCGCCAATCTCTTTCATGAAGGAGGTGGTCAACCCGTCATAAGCGACCACTTTCACGTTCTTCAGTCCATTACAGGCTTTTTCAATCATTGCCTTGCGGACTTCAGTAGAGAGCATATACTTCTTGGAAGCATTCACCCCGATCAAGACATAGAGTTCATCGAACAACTTTGCACCGCGAGCCACCAAGTCCAGGTGTCCCACAGTGAAGGGATTAAAAGATCCTGCAAAAACCGCGATATTCTTATTGGACGTTTTCACAGCCATAAATTAGCAAGTTTGACGGTAGATAAGCAAGGACGATTCACCGTATTTTCGAATCTGCAAAAGATCGTTGGCCTCGGCTTCCTTAGCCCACGCCGGAAGGTTCTTGGTGGGCGCTTCAAACACCGCCACGCCACCAGGATTCAACCATTCCCAGAAGGGACGGAGATCCGGATATTCCATATCCTTAAAGGGAGGATCCGCATAAATCAAGTCGAAGCCCTCGTCCTTACAGAGGACATCCTTTGAAAGAGTCAACGCGCTGGTTACAAGTAAATTAACCTGGCTATCCAATTTAAGGGAAGAGTAAGCCTGCTGTACCAGTTTGGCCTGGACCTTGGACATTTCCACCGCAGTAACAGAAGCGGCACCTCGGCTGATAGCCTCAATCCCCATAATGCCGGTCCCGCAGAACAGGTCCAGCATACGGAAGCCCTCTACTCCTTGCAGAATATTAAACAGAGCCTCGCGGGTACGAGACGCTGTGGGCCTTGTCTTGGATGTATCAGGCGAAGGGACGTTACGTCCCCTCAAGGTGCCTCCGGTAATTCGAATAGGCATCTTGAATTTCTACTAGGGAACGACGTACATTTCGAAGCGCATGGAGGACACCAGATCCTTCTTGGCGTGCTTCATTTCAATCTGCTGGATACCAACGCGAGCATTGGATGCAGTGTAAGCTGCAAAGAAGGCCTGAAGGTCGCTAAAGTCCGCAGAAGAAGTCACATTGAAAGCATAGCGCTTGTAAACGCCGAAGTCTTCAATGACAGGCTTTTCCAGGCCAGACAGCGAAACCTTCACATTGGAAGCCATGGACTTCAGGTTCTTAACTTCCACGGCAACCTCTGCGCTGGGAACGAACTGGTTAACGGAGTTCAGCTTCACGTTATTCACGTTGTACTGGCCGTAAGCGGTAATGTCTGTAGCAGGAGCATTTTCCGGAAGAGCAGGAGTCTTGAAGTTAGAGCTGACAGACTTCATGCGTTCAAGGAAGGAACGCTGGGAAGTAGGCTTCACAGCAACGCCACGAACGTAGAAGAAGTTAGGAGCCTTATAAATACAGTCGGAGAAACCAACGTCATCCGGAGTCGCCGTATTCAGGAAAGCGATGAACTGACCGAAGGAAGCCTTCTGGTAGGACACCTTTTCGAGAGGCAGATAGGAATTGTAATCCGTACGAGTCTTCTTATACAGAACCTGGGGATTGATTTCACCCACGATTTGCTTTGCAGTCATCGCCTCACGCTGACGGGCGTAAGCTGCAGCATTCAAAGCCTGATTTTCAAGCGAACCACCGGCAGAAGTCCGCATTCCAGTTTCGCTTCGAACTTCGGTAAGAGACGGATCTTCAGCACCAATCAAGTTCAAGTAGGATGCGGGGAACAGTCCCTGAAGCGGATCAGGAACACCGTTAACGCTAAGGAAGCAGCTGAAGCCCACCACAGCAAAAATTGCAGCGACGGCAGCGGTCAAGAGCTTATTACGGCTCTTCTTATTCCTTTCTGCAATGCTGGTAACATGAACCGGAGCAACTGTTTCGACAGTAGACAGACGTTCTGCAGCATCAATCAAGTTCAAATGAATCATACACCCTCCATCACATTAAGGGCAGCACCGATTGCACCGGAGCAGCACAATACTGCAGCGGCATCTTCGGCATCCACCGGCAGTCGAAGGTTAGAGAAAGAATCCATCAGCACCAGCTGGCTGTCACTCAGCTTCTGGCGAAGAGTTTCCACAAAGGCAAGATCGCTAGCCATTTCACCGCACAGATTTACGATCTTAGCAACAATAGCCGCATTTTCTTCCTGAGCCAGGCGCATCTGTTCGGCAATACCGTCGGCAAGAATCTGGTAAGCTTCTTCCCTGGACTTGTTCACCAAATTCAAGGTGGAAACGCAGCGCATTGCCTGCAGGTTATCCTTGGTAAGCCAAACCATGGTCACACCGGCATAGTCAGCCTTGACCACACATTCCAATTCAGCAACATGTTCGGCAAAGTCCATCAGGTTCATCAAGGAAAGGACGTCCACATCCAGAGACTTCGGGGTCAAGGACTTGTTACGGAAGCCCTTACGGAGGTTATCCACCCATTCGCGACGAACCGCAATGAGCATGACGGTATAACCCAGGGAATCGTCTCCCTTCATGATCTGGTAGTCAATGACGTAAACACCATCATCCGCATTGGTAATGAGGGACACGTACCACTTCAGGTAGTCATCCAGATTCTTGGAAGCCTCGGCGGGAACAAAAACCTGACGGATAATAGAGCGGAATGCAGGGATAGACACGGAAACTGCATCAACGTTTTCCACATTGATGAACTTCATCCATTCCTGAAGCACCGCTTCGAAAGCGTAGACGTCCACCAGCGGGCTGGTTTCGGTTTCCAGAATGGCAGTTTTAAGAACACGACGTTCCGTACCATCCAGGAGGGCAACCTTTAGAGAGGCGTCAGCCACTTCAATACCTAGGTATAATTTCGTATCACTCATATACTCAACGACTTATGATTAAAATTTTACTTTACAAAACTAATCAAAAATCACCTCAGGTAGTATACCCTCCAGCTTTTTCTTGCCTATTCCAGGCACTTTTTTCAGGTCTTCGGGGGTTTTAAAGGGTCCTTTCGCCTCTCTTTGGGTCACAATCTTTTCCGCAAGCTTTGGACCCACCCCTTTTAGGGCACACAAATCCTCAGCCGATGCAGTGTTAATGTGCAATGGCAACTGCACCGTTTTCTTCTTTTTGCGCTCCTTTTTAATCACTTTCGATTCTATTTCCGTGGTCCCATTATTCTCTGGAGCCACCTGAACCAAGGCTACTGAATCCGCACTAGGTATAATTAAGTTGTTTGTAAAATCCTCTACCTGGAACGTATCCATAGAGGGCAAACCCCACGGAAGAACGCGGACTATTACACCCACCAAAAACAGGCAAAAAGCCAGATAGACGACTTTTTTCTCAGGGCCGTTCATGGGCTACTCCCGGCTGAATGCGGAAGGGAGTAACCGAATGTATTAAAGATTCCACAGCAGCAACGTCGCTGGGAACATCTACAGAAACAGAGGCATAAGGACTCTGGACAATGCGAATAGGACGTTTTCCCAGAATGCGCATTTGCTCTAAGGAACGTTCCAATTCGATAGGACTCTGGGGCAAGGAAGCAAATTCCTCGCGGGCAAGTCTGGAATAAGCATAAATTCCCTGGTGTTGGAACCATCGGGAAGCGTCAGAAGGCGGAACTTCGCGGGTAAAGTCCACCGCCACATCCCCATCTACCAGGACCTTCACCACAGTCTTAACCATGGCTTCAGCAGGATTGAGGGGGCAGGCAACTGTCACCCAGCAATCAGGATGACGTTCTAGTTCAAGGGCAACGTCGGATAGAACCGAAGGTTCCACCAGAGGTTCATCCCCCTGAAGGTTCACCACCAGATCAAGGCCCAAGGCTCGGGCGGCATCGGCCACACGATCAGACCCCGTACTTGCAGGCCCTGTCAGAATAAATTCAAAGCCAGCATTAGAGACGACTTCCGCAATACGGTCGTCGTCAGTAGCACAAATAATACGTTCAAAGCAATCCGCCAGGAGAGCTCTCTCCATGGTACGGACAATCATTTCCTTACCGGCAATCTTCACCAAAGGCTTCCCGGGATATCGGGAAGAACCCATGCGGGCAGGAACGATACAATGTACAGCCATAGGACTCCGAAAAGGCTACAGCAGGCTAAGAAAATTAGCCGCCGATGACCTTAGGAATGGCAAAGTGGTCATTTTCCACTGCCGGGGCATTAGCAAAAGCCTGATCTAGAGAAAATCCCTGAGTGGGTTCATCCTCACGGAGGATGGTAGCGCCGTTCTCAACAGCGGTCATCGGTTCCACATGGGAGAGATCCAGAGCCTGAAGGGCATCCAGATGAGCAAGCATCTTGTCCAGATGGCCCTTGAGAGCCGGAATTTCTTCTTCAGAAACGCTGAGACGAGACAGCTTAGCCAATTTCAAAACTTCACTATTTTCGAGCATAAAGCCTCTTTTATATTATTCAAGGTAAAAACTAGCAATTTTTTTCAAGAAAAATGTCAACACCCGTTTGCAAAATAGGGTACAGGGTGCAGGGGATAGGGTATAGGGTTAGCCCCTAGATCCTAGCCCCTAGCCCCTAAAAAATTACTTCACGATTTGCAGGGCAGCATACTTCAAGATGATGGTTCTTGTGACATTATCACCGAAAACCACATCCACTCGGGCATTGTCGCCGGTTCCGTAGCACTTCATGACGGTTCCAACGCCATACTTTGAATGACGGACCTTCACCCCATTCTGGAAGGGATTCTCGCTAAATTCATCGAAGACCACACGAGGACCGGAGGGTTTCGCAGCGGGATTAGGAACCGTCACCGGATTCTTGAACACAATGCGACGGTCATTCTTGCGGATGGAAGGCGGAACGGGGGCCGGACGGTTGAAGCCGTTGTTAAAGCTGTTTCCGCCATTGTTTCCAAAGCTACTGGACCTGCCGGAGAAAGAATTTCCGGAGGGACTGGGACGTCTGGGGAAAGAGGAGCCGGAGGAAGACGGGAAAGAGGGGCGCATGGGTCTGGAGAAACCGCCCTGACGGGGATAGTCCTGATTGAAATCGTTGAAACTATCGCCAAAGCCTCCGGATTCTTGAACGTCCACTACGGAAGGATCCAATTCCTTTAAAAATCTGGAAGGAGCGAAGGGGCGGATATTACCCTGGAAGAACCTACGTTCAGCATGGTACAGGTACAGAATTTTTTCCGCACGAGTACATCCCACGTAGAACAGACGGCGTTCTTCTTCCATCTGCTCGTTCATTTCCTGGGAAGACGCCATCATTCCGCCGCGAACCAGAGGGAAGATTTCCTCGTCGCAGCCTGCAATATGGACCGTATTGAATTCAAGGCCCTTGGCCATATGAATGGTCATGAGGGTTACAAGTCCCTTGGAGGTATCCACCTTCTTGTCTCCATCGGTCAAGAGGGAAATATCCTGAAGGAAGGCCTCCAGAGTTGCACCCGGATGATCTTCGTCAAATTCACGAATGGCGTTCACCATTTCGTCCAAGTTGCCAATGCGCTCATCAGCGGTAATTTCGTCTTCCTTACGGAGGAATTCCTTATAGCCAATGTCATTGATAATGCGTTCGGCAAGAATAGGCAGCGGAGTTTCGCCAGACTTGATTAAGTCCTTCCAGGTAAGGATCAAGTCCGTAAAGCCTCGGAGCTTAGGAGCGGAGCGGCTTAAGCCATTTGCTTCTTCCAGAAGATTTTCCCAGAAGGAGCCTTCACCCATACGTTCCTTTTCAAGAATGTTTTCCACGGTGGTTTTACCGATGGCACGAGGAGGCGTATTGATCACGCGAAGGAAAGCGGCATCGTCACGATCATTGGAAAGAAGACGCAAGTAGGCCAGAATATCCTTGATTTCCTTGCGGTCCCAGAACCGGGTTCCACCGAAAATCACAGACGGAATACGGCGATCATTCAAAGCCTTTTCAAGAGCACGGGACTGGGCATTCGTGCGATAAAACACTGCTGTCTTGGCATAGAAATCAGGACCCGCCTTGGCGATGGTATCTGCAATGGCAGAAGCTTCACCGCGATCGTCCATAAAATTACGGACGTGAATCAGTTCACCTGCTTCTTCCTTGGAGAACACCACCTTTTCCATACCCTCGGGGCGGATATTATGAGCAATGACAGAGCCTGCCCCCTGGACGATATTGGAAGTAGAGCGATAGTTACGTTCCAGCTTTACCACGGTCACAGGAGCAAAATCCTGATGGAAATTACGGATAATCTTGATGTTGGCACCGCGCCAGCCATAAATACTCTGGTCGTCATCGCCCACCACGGTCACGTTCCGCTGGTCATTGATCAGGAGTTTCAGCAACTCGTACTGAACGTCGTTGGTATCCTGGTATTCGTCCACCACTACATACCTGAAACGCTGGGCCAACTGTTCCGCCAGCTTAGGCTGGCGCTGCAGCATCAGGACGGTGTTAAACAGCAGGTCATCAAAATCCATGGCGTTAGATTCGCGGAGTTTCTTCTGGTAGAGGCCATAATACTTGGCTCTCAGTTCTTCGTCGGGATAGTCAGCGCGTTCCTTGGCCACTTCCGGAGTCTGCAGGGTTGCAAATCCACCCTTATAGAGAACCGTATTCTTGAAGCGGGAAATCGCGGAATGGACCTTCTTAATGTCGGAGGCTTCCACATTTTCGTTGTCCGCCTTCATGATTTCCTTCAGGATGCGTTTCTGGTCGTCATCGTCATAGATGGAGAAGTTGCCGTCAAACCACTTGCCGGTGGAATCGGACATGGCGGCCACCACAGATTCCTTGGAGAGGCAAAGTTTCAACATCTTGAGGCAGACCGAGTGGAACGTTCCCATCCAGCTGAAATTCAGTCGTGCATCCAGGAGTTTCTGGATACGATCCTTCATTTCGCGGGCAGCCTTATTGGTGAAGGTCACCGCCAGAATTCGGTCGGATTCCACATTATGGCAGGAGACGATATGGGCAATCTTGTAAGTGATGGCACGGGTCTTTCCAGAACCTGCGCCAGCAAGAATCAGCATAGGACCGTCGATTTTCTTTGCGGCAGCGGCCTGTTCGGCATTCAATTCCCTGTCCAGGACCCCTGCATCCACAATATTTGCCATAAAAAACTGCTCCTCTACTTTTTAGGAAGCAGAAGATAGAAAAAGTATTGTTGTTATATTTTGAGCAATTGGAAATTCTACTATGAAAAAAATACATCTCATTTCTTTAGCCGCAGCACTCTGCCTCTGCGCATGCGGAGATAAGACATCCACGGATAAAACATCAAGCTCCAACGGCAATGCTCCCGTTGTCAAGGACACCCTTACTCAGTATTTAGCAACGGCACGTCTAATTACCCTGGCGGACACGGTCAAGGAAATAAACGAAGTCATCGAGAATCATTACACCTGGATGGACGCCATCAGCGCCTGCCCTACAGGATACAGACTTCCCACCGTAGAAGAGTATAAAAAGCTCAATTCCAGAATAGCAGAATTCACCCGAGGTGACATCTGGTGGACCGCCAACGTTACAGAAAACCCAGATTCTACGGTTCTTTATGCAAGCGCCACCCTGGCAACACTTCCGGAAAAGGGTTCTCGATTCCAATTCAGGACAGTAGGCTCTACCAGCATTGCCAAGGTAAAATGCATTCAGGACACCACCGGCAATAAAATTGTCGTGAACGAAAGCACTCAAAAGCTTTCTGAAATGAACGGAACCGTAACGGGAACCACATTTAAGCCCTACTACGAAACATCCCTGAAAAACATGGGATGTTCCGACTGTTGCTGTGAAGAAGGAAACGGCGGTGTACTGGATGTTTCTATCCAGATGGACAGCGCCCATACCGAAAAATTCCAGATAAAGGAACTAAGCGAGTCTTTCTGCGGAGCCTTGGCATTCAATCAGGACAATACACCCAAGGAAATCCAGAAAGCATCTGATGGTTGCACTCCTGCAGTACTAGGGAACTTCAACATTCTCCAGTTGTTCCAGCCCGGCGTAAAGGTAATGCGATCCAGCTGCACCTCCCCCATCTATTTGATGACCGCCTCTCAGCAATCCAGGAAGGACGTTACCTGCGGGGAATCTATCGTCCTTGAATTCAAGGCGAAGGTTCAGGACATGTCCCTAGCTGTAAACGAAGATCCTGAGGCCGAAAAGGAATGTAATTACGCCCTTCTGATTAACGACAGCAAGAAAGCTGTTACCACCAAGGGAACCTGTAGCAATGCGGAAATCGGAAAGGAATACAACCTTCAGGTAACCATCACACTGGACGCAGTCACCTCCAAGGAAGCAAGTCCTATTCTCCAGCAAGAATTCCCCTGCTGCTACGGAGAAGTCCAGAGCCATCAGATCACCAACATTTCCTTTACCCCCATAGCTGTTCCAGAAAATCCGTAAGAAGCTCTTTTGGCATGGTTTTTGTAAATCATCGGTCGGATATCCCCGGCCGATTTTTTCATTTTTCTAAATTTTGGCCGTTAAAATCAAACAGAGGTAACTATGCTTTTTAATTTCGACATGATTCAGGCCACCTACGCCCGTATCCCCGGTCGTGTGGCAGAAGCCCGCAAGCAGCTGGGCCGCCCCCTCACCTTGGCCGAAAAGATTTTGTACAGCCACTTGATCGCTGGCGCAGAATCCAAGACCTATGCTCGTGGTACTGACTTTGCCGAATTTAACCCAGACCGCGTCGCCATGCAGGACGCAACCGCCCAGATGGCCCTCCTCCAGTTTACAACTGCTGGAAAATCCAAGGTCGCTGTTCCAAGTTCTGTACATTGCGACCACTTGATTATCGCTAAGGAAGGTGTGGAAATTGACCTTCCCAAGGCAAAGACCGACAGCAAGGAAGTGTATGACTTCCTCCAGTCCGTTTCCGCCAAGTACGGCATTGACTGCTGGCTCCCGGGCGCAGGCATTATTCACCAGGTGGTTCTCGAAAACTACGCATTCCCCGGTGGCATGATGATCGGTACCGACTCCCACACTGTGAACGCAGGTGGTCTCGGTATGCTGGCTATCGGCGTTGGCGGTGCTGACGCTGTGGACGCCATGGTTGGCCTCCCCTGGGAATTGAAGTACCCCAAGTTGATCGGTGTGAAGCTCACCGGCAAGCTCCAGGGCTTCGCAACCGCTAAGGACATTATCCTGAAGCTGGCTGGCATCCTGACTGTTAAGGGTGGCACCAACGCTATTATCGAATACTTCGGCGAAGGCGCACGCAGCCTCTCCGCTACCGGCAAGGCAACCATCGCTAACATGGGCGCAGAAGTGGGCGCAACCTGCTCTACCTTCAGCTACGACGATTCCATGAGCCGCTACCTGAAGGTCACTGGCCGCGCAGACGTTGCTGCCGCTGCCGACAAGATTGCAGAACACCTGAAGGCTGACCCGGAAGTTGAAGCTGAACCGGAAAAGTACTTCGACCGCGTTGTGGAAATCGACCTTTCCACACTCGTTCCCCATTACAATGGCCCCTTCAGCCCGGACCGCGCATTCGCCGTCACCGACATGGCAGAATCTATCAAGGCTACTGAAGCCAAGCCGGAATCTACTCCGGTGGTTTCTGCAGCTCTCATCGGTTCCTGCACCAACTCCAGCTACGAAGACCTCTTCATGGCAGCAAGCATGATCAAGCAGGCTCTGGCCAAGGGTCTTACCCCCAAGTGCCCGCTCATCATCAACCCGGGTTCCGAACAGGTCCGTTACACTGCAGAACGCGATGGCCTCATCGACTTGTTCAAGCAGTTCGGCGCAACCATCATGACCAACGCTTGCGGTCCTTGCATTGGCCGTTGGGACCGTGCTGGTGCCGACAAGAAGGAACTGAACACCATCGTTCACTCCTTCAACCGTAACTTTGCAAAGCGCGCTGATGGCAACCCCAACACCCACGCCTTCGTTGCTTCTCCGCTGATGGCTGTGATTGCCGCCCTCTCTGGCGACATCCGCTTCAACCCCATGACCGACACTCTCACTAACATGGAAGGCAAGGCTGTTAAGCTGGATCCTCCTGAACAGTGCGAACTGCCGCCTAAGGGCTTCGACGTGAAGGACGCTGGCTACCAGGCTCCTGCAGAAGACGGTTCCTCCATCACCGTGACCATCAACCCCGAAAGCAAGCGCCTCCAGGTTCTGGCTCCGTTTGCAGCATGGGACGGCAAGGACATTATGGGCGCTCCGATCCTGATCAAGGCCAAGGGCAAGTGCACCACCGACCACATTTCTATGGCTGGTCCGTGGCTCAACTACCGTGGTCACTTGGAAAACATTTCCAACAACATGTTGATCGGCGCTGTAAACGCATTCAACGGCGAAACCAACAAGGTTCTCTGCCAGTGCGGTTCCTACAAGGAAGTTCCGGAACTTGCAAAGGTCTACAAGAACAAGGGCATCGGCTCCATCGTTATCGGTGACGAAAACTATGGTGAAGGCTCCAGCCGCGAACACGCCGCTATGGAACCCCGCTTCCTGGGCGTCAAGGCCGTGATCGTAAAGAGCTTCGCTCGTATTCACGAAACCAACCTGAAGAAGCAGGGCATGCTTGCTCTCACCTTCGCAAATCCTGCCGACTACGACAAGATTCAGGAACAGGACGTGTTCGACATTCTCGGTCTCACCGAATTTGCTCCGGGCAAGCCCTTGATCCTCGCTATCCACCACAAGGACGGCTCTGAAGAAAAGATCCAGCTGAACCACACCTACAACGAACAGCAGTGGGCATGGTTCAAGGCCGGTTCTGCCCTGAACCTGATCAAGCAGAACAATAAGTAATTGAACCCCGCTGGTTAGAAATAGCCAGCGATTCATCAAAAAAGTCCTGGGATAAAACCCAGGACTTTTTTGTCATTCTAAAAATTTATCAGGAATTACTTTGTGCAACCCTTAGTAGCAAAAGTATTCAGAATTTTTGTGGCAGGAAGCTTTTTCACAGCCTGAATGTGAGCGGATTCAGGATCTTTCCCCACGCCCTGGACCTGTTCCACCATTTCAGTGGAGCCATAGCGAATGGCAATGGTTCCTCTGGACGTGTAGAGAGTCTTAGCGGAATTAGGCTTGTCGGAGAATGTCAAAACCGCATCCAGTTCAGGCAAGCCATATTCAGAAGAAACGTTCAAGCCAGCGTCATCCAGGAATTTCTGGACGGCACCGCATTCGGCAATTTCACCCAGACAACTGAAGTTATACTTGCATCCCTGCTTTTCAGACTGATAGCTTACCGTCTTATTTGCAAGAGCGGACTGTCGCACAAACTTAAAGTTCATATCCGGATGGACCACCACTTCGCCGCTAGGCTTATTTTTCATAACGTCCTTCAGGGGGAATACCACCTTACCATCCACGTTGGTTTTATCCGTCAGGAGATCTTTCCTGTCCTGAGTCAAGGTGATGGGAAAATACTCGATAGGTCCCGCAAAGTCATTTACGGTTACCACCAGAGCCTTATCAGTCAAGTTAGTCTTAATACTTACCGTCTGCATAGATTCCATCAAGAAATCAGACAGCTCCGCAAGCGTTGATTCAAGAATCATATCCTGACTTACCGTCTGGAAGTAGGACAGGTCATTTAAGCGATCGCTATAGGCATCTGTCAATTTTTCCAGCTGGGACATATTCATAGTCATACGGCGGTAATCACGATCCAGCATACAGTCACGAATCAAGGAATCCAGCGACTTAGCCTGCTTTTTCATCTGTTGCAAGTCAACAATAATAGCAGAAGAAAGCTGGTCCAGATCCACAGAAACTGTGGAGGTGTACTCGCCATTTTTCTTAGGTCCTACAGTAATTTTTGCACCTTTCAGCAAAACATTACTTTCAACAGTCTTCTTGCTAGAATACGTAGACTGAACGTTACCATTCTTATCTTCCGTCTTCACGGTTTCCATAGAAGCCTTCACAGAAGAACTGATTTGCATGGCGGCACCTTCCATAGCCTTCTTATCCGCATCCTTCTGGGACACTTTAGAAGTCGCCGTATAAGTCACCATGTTGGCGGCCAACGCCATGGCAGGAGCAAGCATTACTGCTGTTAAAAATTGCATCATTTTTTTCATTACTGAATTTCCAGGATGATCAGTTTCTTGGTTATGTTCTGCTTGCGAACCTTGGCAAGACCATTCAAGCCATCATAGAAGACAGAGTAAACCATCTGGGCATCTTCGTACTGTTCCGGATCCACGGTCAACATCAAGTCGTAAGTGTTGCGGCTCATGGAAATCACCTGCATCTTACTGAACTTCTTGCGAATCTGGGTAGACACCATATTGGAGATCTCTTCTGCCTGATCATCCGTAAACTGACCCGTCAAGTGAGCCACCACCTTGTACTGGTTTCCAGATTCCAGCTGGGCAGCCAACTTCTCGCGGACCTTATTTTCCAGGCCAACAATAGCCTGTTGCATGCACTTTTGAACCAGAGCGCGCTGAGACTCATTCCCGTCATTTTTCATGCGAACGGATTCACTAGCCAGAAGGTTCGCCGTAGAAGCTTCGCTGGCATTCAAGTCAATGACAATGTCATTTTCCTGAATGGAGCCGGAATAGGTGATATTGATGTCAGCACCAACAGAGAGACCAGCCACATAAGCCAAGTCTTCATCATTGCCGGCAATGGAAGACTGCAGTTCCACCACTTCGTCCAGCTGTGCCTGGCTTTCGAGGCCAACAACCTTATAATCCCTGCTGGTCAAGTAAGCATTGATTACTTCCATGGCAGTCTTTGCCAGAGGGTTCTTGCGGATAACATCAATACTGGCGTTCATTTTTCCCGTAAGGGCGGGAGCAACAAGAACCGTAGGAGTAGTCTTAAACTTAGCAGAAGAAAGCTGAATAGAGGGAGTGGCCTCCGTAGACTGAATTTCAGACTTCACAGAGCCATCTTCATCATACTGGACTTCAGAGTAAGCGGCCTGGACATCGCGACGGGCGGCATCGTAATCCTTCTGTTCCGGTTTGCTTCCTGCGCAGGACATCAAAGTCAAAGCACTTAATGCAGTAAGCGTTGCAAAAATCTTCTTCATCATTAAACCTCTTCTTCTTATTCCTTAGTCAATTTTTTCTGTTTCACGAGACGTTTGTATTCTTCAGCCAGGGAGCGAATTCTCTTTCGAGCTTTTCCACCAGGATGATTTGCTGTGAGGCAGAATACTTCAAAAGTTTTCTCACTTCTGTAAGTCTGTTCGTCCTTAGTCGTAACCACAACCTTGAAATTAGCAATCTTGTTACGGGCGATGGATACGGGAATTCTAAGAGGAAGGGCCTTTACATCCGTGCCACTAATGGCCTTGATTACCTTCGATCCACGATAGACCATAATAGATTCAACATTCTTGAGTTGAGCATTTGATACGCCATCCAGGTTAATCATCAAAGCAGTATCCAGCTTTGTAGCAGGCAGATCCAAGTGAATTCTTTCCAGGGAATCTCCCAAATCCACCTTCATGTTTTCTATAGGTGAGGCTTCTTCAGACTCATCCTCAACCTCTTCTGCATCTTCCTCATTTTCATCACCTGTAGAAACATACACCGTAGTCATTACGCTATCCACACAGGGTACATCCACAGTTCCATCACTACAACCCAGCAGGAATCGTTTTACACCGTAAGCACTTTTATCCCAGCTCAAGGATCTACGATAAATGCTGTCTGCACCCACCGTATCCTGTTCTCCCCACACCGATACAATCACGCCCGGAGTAACTTTAGCCACAAGGGTGATGGAATTTTCTGTAATGGTGTCAGGAATGGATTCCGTAAAACTGAAGTTCAACTTCTTCTTGAATTCGTCCTGATGGTTCACGTAAGTATGATCAAAGTCCTTCAAGGACTTTTCCAGATTGTCCACAGACGCACCTTCGGGACTTGCCTGCGCAATAGAATCCAAAGCCTTGGCAAGGAATTCTGTACCGGAAGAAGCCAAATCTATCTTCTGCACCGTACCGGATTCATCCAACAGAATGGTCTGGTTCTGTTCAATGGGATTGGTACGACCGGAAGAATCAGCCACATCCACCTTACCTTCCTTCAAGGAGGCAACCGTCTTTCCCTTTATGTTTCCTACGAAACCAGCGGTTCCTCGAATGGAAACCACTGCGGTCCCGGTCTTAAATCGGAAGGTGTTATCCTTCTGTTTTTGAATATCGAAATGAATAGTACCTTCGTTTACATTCACAAGGAACGCCTTGCGGCCATCAGAGCCCTTTTCAGTTTTTAATGCAACATCGGAATTTTCATCGATCTTTAGAATAGAGCCATCCCGAACAGCCAAAAGGACTTCGGATTCCAGTTTCGTGCGAAGGCGATCATTTTCAATCACCTTGATCCCTGTTTTCACCTCCGTCCAGGAATCCCCCATCCCACCTTTAAGCAAAAACGCTTCACCAATTCTACTGCGGACTTTCGTCAAAAAGTTCGCTTTTTCCTCTTTAGGCTTAGAAACTTCCGAACTTTTCTCAATTTTCTTTTGGGATGCAGCATCCTTGTCCTGACAAGCGCAGAACAACATGGACAAGGCAGCCACACATACGCAAATTCTCTTCATAATCACCTAACTACGGTTTATCGCAATTCCAAACGATTTCACCCAAAGTCATACAAACTCATACAAATTTATAATTATGTTGTGCGAACGCGAGTATGACATTCCTCACATGAGATAAATCTCACATTTATAACCATATAGTGGTGATTTGCTTGACTTTTTCATTTCAAAATCGTATTTTTCTATCAAAAAGTGGCAAAATTGCCAAACGGAACTCAACAAGGAGAAAATATTATGAAGAAGATCATGGCAGCAATCGCTTTTGCTATGGCAGCACTCTTTATGGTCGGCTGTGCAGGCGAGACCCCGCAGGAAAAGGCTGTGAACCAGCTGCTCAAGATGCAGAACGTCAAGAAGGCATACTGGAATGACGGCACTGCAGCAGGCCTCGGCATCGGCGAATCCGTGGACCAGCAGACTGCTATGGAAAAGGCTGACCAGAACGCCCGTGTAGACCTGGCAAAGTCCATCGATTCCTACATCAAGGCCATGGTAAAGAACTTCAAGGAAGAAGTGGGTGACGAATTCGCAGAACACTTCGAAAGCACCTCCAAGAACAAGGTGAAGATCCACCTCAGCGGTGCAACCATGAACGACCTGGAAATGGAATCCACTGCAGAAGGCAAGTACCGCATCTACGGCGTGGTCTCCGTCAAGACCGACGTTGTGGACAGCTACCTGAAGGAACTGACCAACGCAGGCAAGATCACCGGCGAAGCAGCTGACAAGATCCGCGCCAAGGCCAAGAAGGCTTACGACGAAATGGAAAATGATCCGGACATGAAGTAATTTCTGTTCTACATATTCCGCAGAATAAAGAAGAATCCGCTTAGTTAAGCGGATTCTTCTTTTTACGTCCAGTATTAAAAGAACTTCCTAGCGGTGTTCGTTGGTGGTCTGGTCCAACCCGCGGAAGAAAGCCAGTCCTTCATAGTCATTCTTCAACGCCTGTACAGATTCGCCAATCATATAGAGACTACCTGTAATCAGGACTGGAGCTTCCCCTGCTTCAGCAAGGACCTGGTCCAGATACTTACGGGAAAGTTCACCCTCGGTAGCCACATTCAAGCCTAGGCCCGCCAGAAGGTTACGGAGGTCGTCTAACTCGCGGAATCTTGGATAGGGCGTTTTCGTGATGTGCCAATGACTGACATGGGGACCCATCAGCTTCAGCATTTCCCCTACGTCCTTGTCCTTCAGGGCGCCGAACACGCAATGGAATTTCTGCTGGGGATAGTACCTGGAGAGTGTTTCCACCAGGCGCTTTACCGCATGGGAATTGTGGGCGCCATCCAGAATATAACGGACCTTGCCAAAGGCATCGGTAAGAGTCTGCATGCGGCCCGCCCAAGATCGAGTGGACAACGTGCGGATCGCCAGAGCGTCATCGTAGGAAGATCCAATGAACTGTTTTGCAACAGCCAGAGAAAGGCTGGCGTTTTCTACGTAATGTTGCCCTAAATTCGGGAGAGTCACATCCTTACGAATATCAGGTACAACAAAATCTGCACCGCGATCAGAGGCAAACTGTCGGGCTTCAAGCAGCAATTCCTGAGAGAGACCGCCCACCACGAACGTCTTTCCCGCCAGGGATTCCTCCCCCAGCACCGCCATCTTTTCCTTCAGGATGGCAGATTCCGTCGGGCCCAAGACTTCCGTATGTTCCAGGCCAATGCTAGTCACAACCGCCATAGAACCGTTGGCGACAGCAGTACTATCCAGACGCCCGCCCATTCCTGCTTCCAGCACGGCAACTTCCACGCCGGAGTTTGCATAATGGAGGAACGCCACCAGAGTCAAGACTTCAAAAAACGTAGGTTCAATCTGCTGGGATGCGTCACGGCCAGCATTCACCTTGTCAGCAGCGTCTTTTACCTGCAGGAGATAGCGATCCAAATCCTCATCGGAAATAGGAACATCATCCACACGGATTCGTTCCCGAAGGCTCACCAGATGGGGACTAGTGTATAGAGCAGTTTTAAAGCCATGCGCCTTTAGAATACCCGACAGGTAATAGCTGGTAGAGCCTTTCCCGTTGGTACCCACCACATGGATGGTCTTAAACTTTTTCTGAGGATTTTCCAGGGCGTCGCACAGCATTCGTGTGGAGGTGAGCCCTGGCATCATCCCGAACATCAGTCGGGAATTCAAGTATTCCATTCCTGCGTTTTGCATATTTCAAATGTAGCAATATGGAATAATACCGTTCATTCCCCATTTTCAAAAAAAATCTAGTTTTCATATACATCATTTTTTACATCAGGTCGGTCCATGAAACTACGTTTTTTCATTGTCCTAGCACTTTTGGTTATTTCTCAGGTCAGCTTTGCCAAGGTTGATCCTACGGCAGCACCCCAACACTATAATTACAGGGATGCTAGCAAGCAGCTACGTAGAGTCTATTACGGGGAACTTCAAGAAACCCTCTATTGCGGCTGCAAGTACGACGATAAAAAAAATGTGGACTTCAGCAGTTGCGATTTTAAGCCTCGAGACAATCCTAACCGCAAAAGCACAAAGCGAGCAGAACGCATCGAGTGGGAGCATATGGTTACTGCCCACAATATGGGTCATTTTCTGTCATGTTGGAAAGAAGGAGGCCGCAAGAACTGCAGCGCCAACGATACCACCTTCAAGATTATGGAAGGTGACATGCACAACCTCTATCCCGCCATTGGAGAAGTGAACGGAGATCGCAACAATTTCATGTACAGCCAGTGGACCAACAATCCCACGCCCATGTACGGAAACTGCAAAACCATTGTAGACTTCAAGGAGAAAAAAGCCCAGCCCCGGGAAGAAGCAAGAGGTATCGTAGCACGAGCCAGTTTTTACATGGAAAAGACTTACGGAGTGAAATTATCCAATCAGGACCGTAGGTTATTCGAAGCCTGGGACAAGATGTATCCCGTTACAGACAAAGAATGTGAGAGGGATCGTCGCATTTTCAAAGTTCAAGGCGATCATAACCCCTTTGTACACGAGAAATGTAAGCAATAAATTACACACTTTCCACGGGATTTGTATACATTTGTTAATATTAGGGTAAGAGGTGTTTATGTCCCGCTCGATTATTTTAGCGCTTATTTTTTCTGCAATTGCATTCGCCCAGGTGGAATTCCCTTTGGGCGCAAAAGTCATTAACGTCACAAGAGACCCCTATTTTGCAAAGGGTGACGGTAAGACGGATGATACCGAAGCTATTCAAAAGGCCTTGAACGACCATCCGGATGGTGACTTCATCATTTACCTTCCCCATGGCATCTATAAGGTAAACGACCAGCTGACCTGGCCTGAAACCGGAAAGAAGGGTACCGACTCTAGACGAACCATCTTGCAGGGTCAAAGTATTGGCGGAACCATCATCCAGCTGGCAGACAGCACCTATGGTTTTGACAACGTAGACTATCCCAAGCCAGTTATTTATACAGGTGCCGGTCCGGAGCCCCGCATTCGTAACGCCATCCGTGATTTGACCATCCGTACGGGTAAAGGCAATCCCGGTGCCATCGGAATCCGTTTCAATGCCTCCTTCCAGGGAAATATCACCAACGTGAAGGTTTATTCCGGAGATACTACCGGTGTTTACGGCATCGACCTGGGACATGACGACGGAATTGGTCCCCTGCTTTTGAAGAACGTGGAAATCCGCGGGTTCTCCACAGGTGTTTACACCAAGGGTGAAAAGAATACCGTCACTATGGAACATGTGACCTTAAATGCCCAGACGAAATATGGTCTGGAAAATGAAGACATGAATCTGGCGGTCCGCGCCCTTCGCTTCAAGGGAAAGGTTCCCGCAGTATACTCTCACGGACAGAACGGAATCTTAACGTTGCTAGACTGTACCTTCGAATACGATCCGGGTAAGGGCAATGCAAAGCCCACCACCGCCATTATTGTAGACCATCACATTTTTGCCCGTGGAGTCAAGGTAAGCAAGTATAAGACCAAGATTCGCTCAGCCATCAAGGGTGTTGGCGAAGACATCGGCACTTCTGAAATTTTCGAATTTTCCACCCAGGAAAGCAAGCAACTTTGCCACAGCCCTAAGCAGTCCATGCGCATCGCTATCGCAGAAACGCCCAACTTCGCCGAACAGAAGGCAGACAACTGGGTGACAGTCGTAGGCGACTACGGCGGCAAGATGAACACAGGTTCTGACGATGCCAAGGCAATTCAGGAAGCAATCGACGACGGTGCAGAAACCATCTACTTCCCTCCCGGAGGTCGCTGGACCATTAACCGCGACATCTACATCCGTAACCGCGTGCGTCGAATTCTCGGTATCGAAGGTCGAATCGACGGTAAGGGCAAGTTCATCGTAGAAAAGGGCGCATTCAACGAATTGACCATTGAACGTTTCTCCGAATTCGGTAGCGGCATCATCCAGAAATCCACACGTACCATTCTGTTGAAGAACATGATGGTCAAGTCCCTGGAAACTGACGAAGTGGGTACAGGCGATGTCTTTATGGAAGACGTTTCCATCGGAACGATTCAGCTGAACTACCAGAAGTTGTGGGGTCGTCAGGTGTCCATGACCGGCGATACCAAGGGTCCGAAGATTTCCAATAACGGAGGCACCGTCTGGATTCTCGGTCTAACCGCCAAGGACGGAAACACCCTTCTCCATAACTTCAACAAGGCATCCGCAGAGCTGGTGGGCGTAGAAGTCATCGCCAGCGACAAGGCCAAGGATCGCCCGCTGTTCATCAACGACAATTCCGGACTTTCCGTTTCAGGTCTGCGCGAGACTCTTACCCGCGGAAATCCTTTCTACAAGATTGTAGAAGAATCCCGCCCCGCATCCAAGATCAAGTCCCTGTTCGGCAAGGACCTGACCCAGCGTGAAGAAGGCGGTTCCTTCCTGCCGCTCTTCGTGGGATACGCCCCCAAGCAAGGTCCTAACGAAAAGCCCATCGCCACCATTCACGAAGAAATGTTGCTGGTCCAGCCCAACAAGCTCCACATTTTCGGTTCCATCCAGGACGATGGCCGCGGGGACGGTCTCTGCGAAGTTCCCGTCAAATGGAAGAAGGGCTCCGGTCCTGGTAAGGTGATTATTTCCGACTCTACGGAATACGAAACCGACATGACCTTTACCGCAAGTGGACGCTATAACGTGATTTTCACTGGCGATGACGGTTATTCCACCGGTTCCGATACCAGCCGCATTTACGTATTTGACAAGCGCTATACCACCATGGACCATACGGGCGACAACATTCCCAGCGGTAGAGGTGCAGCAACCTGGATTTCTGAATTTGACAACTACACACCCCACAATACGGATCCCACGTTGCAGCTTTCCAACAGAAGCGGCGCAGCAGGAAAGATCTACTTGAAATTTGACTTGTCCGCACTGCCTGGTCCTTTGTTTGACGTAGCTCTCAAACTGGAATTCGATCCGGATTCCGTCAAGAAGCCCATCCAGCTGAATATTTTCGGTCTGAAGGAAACTTCCAAGAACATGAACTACGGTGATCAGAAGTTAAGCGTGGATTGGCCTGACTACGAACTGACTTGGGAAAATGCGCCCGCAAATCTTCCCCAGCCTGGCGGACAGTTCAACATCCGTAAAAACTCCGGTGGTGGCGTGGATACAAAGTTCGCAGACTACCTGGGTATTATCACCTTGAATCCCAAGGCACCCCTGGGAGCATTCCTCCGCACCCCCACCTTTACGGAATTCTTCAAGCGCAAGCATGATTCCAAGCTGTACACCTTGATTCTCACCGCAACAGACACTACGGAATCTTTCATCATGTCTGGCAACACGGGCAAGCAGTTGGCCCCCAGCCTTTTCGTGGGCTATTACGACAACAGCCGTTCCGTAGGTGGTGAATCCATGGATGGCGGCTACACCCTTTCCAAGGTAAACATCGACAAGTTCTCCCTGGACTGCAACTTTGACTTAACCGTTGGTTACCCCCAGTTCGTCCAGATTGAAATCGTCAACGAATTCGGCAAGAGAATGCTTACGGTTGCCGCACGTGAAATGGACGGCGAAAAGAAAATCAACTTTAAGTTCAAGGCAAAAGCCTTCCCCACCGGAAAGTACATTTTGAAAGTGAATGGCGAAGCCTTTAACGCAGAACAGAAATTCTACATCCTGAACTAGGAGATTATCCATGAACTTCAAGAAACTCGTTCTTGGCACTTTTAGTTTGGCAGCATTTACCTTGCTTGCTGCCTGTAGCGATAGCGGCTCTTCCAGCAGCAATGACGAAGAAGCCGATAGCAGTTCCTCTGTAGCATCCTTCAAGTCCAGCACCTCCTTAAGCGATCGTGCTGACATCAACTACAAGGATACCGTAAGCATCGGGGACACCATGAAAATCTACGTGGAACTCTTCCATGGGGACAGTTCCAAGATGGACAGCAGCGTTCTCTACGTAGATAGTCTAGACAGAAACTTCCCCATGTACCTGGGAGAATTTCCTAAGGGAACCCGCATTCGCGTTTACGCATCCACCTACAACATGAAAAATGACACCATCCGTGTCAAAAATGAATTCGGTGATTACCTCCGCGCCCTTACCGCAGTTTCCAAGGGAGACGGTCGAAAGGACTCCGCTTTCGTGAACTTCATGATTCCCAGTCTCGGCATTGGCGAAGATGGCGTATTCAAGGATTCCAACCAATTTGTCGCCTTTAAGGACCAGCACTACTATCTGGAAATCGGAGGCGAATTTACGGATTCCACTAGCCTTCGCGTAAAGGTTCTGATAGATACAACCTACTACGAGTATACAGGATCCAAAGAACCCTTCCAGATGAAGATGAACGATTCTCTCCGCGGCATCGTCCTCATTGACGAAGCCCCTGATAAAATTGCCCTTCAGTTCTCTTCCACCGAAGGCTATAGCGTGAATGTCACCACACAGGGAACCAACGTTAAAAGCTATGAACTTACTAATGGAGATGAAGTCATTGGCGCATCTGAAAGCAGCCTGGATACCTTGCTGATTCCTAACGATTCCATCACCTGGAACTTGAACATTCAGCCCACGAACTTCGCTAGCATTTGGACTGGTCCCTACGCATTCTTTGAAGCTAGGACTTCTGCTCGCGAACTGGAAAAGGGAGAATACTTCTCCCATCCGGATTCCATTCACTATCCTGGCGAAACATACGAAAGAACTCGCCCGAAAAATCTTGCAGCCAAGTACGATATTTACCAGGAACAGTTCATCTGGATTGGCGACTACAAGAAGGGCGATTCCATTCTGGTGAAACACTGGATCAAGAACTATGACGAAAACAACGTCACAAGTCCAGTAAAGCTTGAAATTCTCGATAAGAATAAGAAGTCCCAGAAAGACATCAACAGCGTCTACGGTGGTTCTTTTGTAGTAGCCAGCGATATGCCCGAAGGACCGTTCTACCTGCATTATACCCGAACCAACTCCAAGCCTCTGGCTCAGGTGGACGACAGCTTGCGTTATGTATTGCAGCTGTACACCCTAGTTCAACAGCCTGGCATTTTGGAAACTATGGACTTCTATAATGCCGAAGACGATTCCATTAGTAATAACATTCGAGCAACCGTTGGCGACACCCTGCGTCTAGACGAATTCCAGTTTATCATGAACTTCAAGGCTGGCTCCAGCTGGGGCGATTACAATGGCCAGGATATTTCCTGGTTCGTCCCCTGCGAATCCTTGAACTACATCAACAACAAGTATTCCGTCAACAGCTGTAAATCAAATGATAGCGGAGAACAGGAACTGTCCTCTGAATATCTGATTGTTCAGCCCGATGCTGCAGGTAACACAGCAGAGCTCATCGCCCAGAGTATGGCGGACCCCACTAAGCGAGTGACTCTGAACGTAAAGATTAGGGCGAAGTAATTATTCTTCCCAAATCTGATTGGGAAGTTTCGTAATATCGCGAAAGTCCAGCTTGCCTGAAGTAGCAGCATGAACGCTAACCAGGCGAGCTAAAGGCTTGCCAGCTCTTTCAATCACAAGTTCTTCATCTTTCAAGGCAACCTGATTCAACAGGTTGCCAAAATTTTGACGAACTTCCATTGCGGATACAACTTTTGCCATAACAAAAATAATGATAGCTTTTTTGAGAATCCAAAAAAGTTATATTCCGCTCATGGAACCTGAAATCAAGTCCTATACAGTCTCTCAATACATGACATCCCTGAAAAGGAGGGTGGAGGAAACCCCCGCCGTCTGGGTTCGTGGCGTAATTACCCAAATTACCCGTAAGCCCAACATTCTGTATTTGACTATTGCGGACTTTGAAGAAGGGAATGTCAAGCCCATTGCTGTAGTGAATCTTTCCTGTTTCGCAGGCCGATTTGCGGCCATCCAGGCAAAGATTGCGGGATGCGGACAGCCCTTTGAACTGAAGGACCAGTTGAAAGTCAGTTTTCTGATTAAGGCAGAACTGTATGTTCCCTACGGAAAGCTGCAAGCCCAAATTCTCGATATTGATCCGGTTTACACCGTAGGCGAACTGGCCCTCACCAAACAGGCCATCCTGAAGCGTCTTGCTCTGGAAGGACTGCTGGAAAAGAACAAGGAATTGGAACTGGCTGAAGTTCCCTTGCGCGTGGGGCTCATTACCGGCGAAGGTACTGCGGCATATAAGGATTTCACCACCAAGTTGGAGGAATCCCCCTTCCGTTTCACAGTTGTGACCGTCTACGCCAAGATGCAAGGTCCCGAAACGGAACCTTCCATTCTTGCGGCTTTAGCAAAGCTGGCAGAAGATGAATCTCTGGACGTGGTTTGCATTGTCCGCGGGGGCGGTTCCAAGACAGACTTGAATTTCTTTGACAGTGAAGCCTTGTGCCGTGCAGTTGCCAACTATCACATTCCCGTATTTACAGGCATCGGCCACGAAATTGACAGGAGCCTTCTAGACGAAGTTTCCTACCAGTATTGCATTACCCCGACGGATACAGCAAAACGTTTAATTGACCGCGTATTGGAAAGCTATAGCGCGTTGGTCCGTACCGCACAGGACATTGCCAACAATTCCAAGGACATGATCGCTGAACACAAGCAGAACTTGACTTCCGTAGCAAATAGCCTTCAACAGAAAGTCATGGGAAAGATACAAGGCGAGAAAACAACGCTTGTAATTTGCGGAAACAATCTGAAGCGTGATCTACAGTACATCATTCGCAGCGAAACAGATCGCCTAGACCGAAACTGTGAAGGTTTAAGGCAAGGCACCCGCAAGATTCTTGATCTAGAAAAGGCAAAATTTAGTTTGTTAGAAACAAAGGTCAATGCAGCCAATCCCGAAAACATTCTTGCCAAAGGATATTCCCTCACTCTAGACGCCTCCGGAAAATTCATCCGTAGCGCAAGCCAGTTAAAAACCGGCGATAAGCTAACCTCAAGATTCCACGACGGCGAAGTCACCTCCGTGGTGCAGTAAAACAACTTACAAAAGCGCCTAGTTTGCATTTGGCCATGCTAGGCTAGCATTTTGTCATGCCCGGCTTGACCGGGCATCTAGCATTACTCACCAACAAACAAATCATTCCATTCAGGATTCATTTTGCATATTAAAGCATTTTTCCATTGACGATTCCAATGCTTTAATTGTTTTTCCCGAGCGATAGCATCCGTAATCGATTGAAATTCTTCAAAGTATACCAACTTATCTACATGATACTTTGCTGTAAAGCCCTTGACGTTTATTTCCGACTTGTGCTCTACAACACGACGCTTCAAATCATTCGTAACACCAACATATAGAACCGCATTTGTAGAATTCGCCATTATATATGTGACATAAGGAGTTATGCTGTTTTCTTTCATACGCAAAACATATAAAAGTTCAAACGTCATAATGTGACAGCTAGCTCCCCCGTCAAGCGGGGGATGACGAACGAAACGAGCGGGAGATGACAAGCTGTTACTGAAACACGGGCAGTGTTTCGATTTTTACAAAACGTTTGGTAGTGGCATCCAGCTTAAAATAGCGGACGGCATCACCTAGGGAAAGCATAACGTAGACAGGTGTCAGGATTTGTAGGTACTTGTTCAGCTGTTGCTGGAGAGAGGGCCAGTTGTATTCCCCAGGAGCTTTACATTCCACCAGCAGCCATGGCTTCTCGACGGTAGCCCCATCGCGAAAGTTATGGACCATAATGTCCACGCGGTCATCAGTCTTTGGGTCCACCGCATTTAGCGGGAACTCCACCGCGATCAAATGCTCCGGAACCTTAACCTGCTCCAACAAGTATCGAATGGTAGCCTGACGGACGTGTTCTTCGGGCGTCGCAGGAACATCCTTCTTGCGGATGGGATCAAATAAGGTTTCATTAGCCATGAGCGGAAAAATAAAAAAGTTCGGCACCATGTCTTGACATCCCCCCATACCCAAAGTATATTTTGAGCCATGAAGCAAATCTTTGAACAGATCATCATCGCAGCAGCGATTGCGGCAGGCGCGGCGGAAGCACGAGCCTGTGTTAAATCATGCGCGACTGTTCAGGAATTGTAAAGGTCTGTGGAACAAAAACAACGAAGCAGACAAAAAGGAATTCAAAGGGCAGTCCCGCAAGGACAGCCCTTTTTGTTTTACCCGAATTTAAACCAAAACCCGAAACCAAAGGAAATTCAAAATCAAATTTTATCTATTATTAAACGGTAAATTATTTGAATTTTCAATACGATACAGGAGTATAAAATGAGAAAGCGTTTGCTTACTGATGGCGCCAAGGAACTGTCTTACGAAATCCGTGAGATCGTGAAGAAGGCGAACCTTCTGAAAACGCTGGGCATGCCGAACATCCACTGGGAAAACATTGGTGACCCCATTGAAAAGAAGTGCGAAGTGCCCGAATGGATCAAGGACATCGTTGTGGACCTTTCCAAGACCAACCGTAGCTACGGTTACTGCCCGTCCAAGGGTATGCTGGAAACCCGCGAATTCCTGGTGAAGGAAACCAACAAGCTGGGCGGCGCTCAGATTACCGTCGACGACATTCTGTTCTTCAACGGCCTTGGCGATGCAATCGCTACCATGTACAGCCTTCTGTCCATGACCACCCGCATTATCGGACCTTCCCCGGCATACAGCACCCACAGTTCTGCAGAAGCTGCCCACGCTCATGCTCCCGCTATTACCTATAGCCTCAAGCCCGAAAACCACTGGTATCCGGACCTGGAAGAACTTGAAAACAAGGTGAAGTACAACCCCAACGTGGCTGGCATCCTGATTCTGAATCCGGATAATCCCACCGGCATGGTTTACCCGCTGGAAATTTTGCAGAAGATCGTTGATATCGCCAAGCGTTATAACCTCTTCATTATCTGCGACGAAATCTATAACAAGATTACCTACAATGGAGCTCACGCCTACGCTCTGGCCGAATACATCGGCGACGTTCCGGCTATCGCTCTCAAGGGCATCTCCAAGGAATATCCGTGGCCGGGCGCACGTTGCGGCTGGGCAGAATACTACAACCGCGACAAGGACGAACAGTTCGACGCCTTCTGCCGCGCTCTTGACAACGCCAAGATGGTTGAAGTCTGCTCCACCACCCTCCCCCAGATGACCATTCCTCGCGTACTGGGCGATCCTCGCTTTATGGAACACCGCCAGGCTCTTAACGAAAAGATTGGCCGTCGCTCCGCCATCATTAACGAAATCCTTTCCGACATTCCGGAACTGTATTTCAACCCCACCTACGGTGCATTCTACAACACCATCATCTTCCGTGAAGGCGTTCTGAACAAGCACCAGACCATGAAGATTGACAATCCTCGCATCAAGGCCAAGGTGGAAGAATGGTGTTCCAAGACTGATAACCTGGACTACCGCTTCGTGTACTACCTGTTGGGCGCAAAGGGAATTTGCGTTGTGCCTAGCACCAGTTTCTGCACCGACCTCAAGGGCTTCCGCGTGACGCTCCTTGAAGAAGATGAAAAGGAACTGCGCAGCGTGTTCACCACCATCCACGACGCCATCATCGAATACTTGCACAGCTAATTCCGCGGCAGTATTAAGATGAAATCTTTCGATCTTCAAGTCAAGAATGTTTCCAAGAGCTTCGGCGAAAAGGCCGTGCTCAAGGGAATTGACGTATTCATCAAAGACGGTCAGTTTGTCACATTGCTTGGTCCTTCCGGTTGCGGAAAGACCACGCTCCTCCGTATTATCGCCGGTTTTGAAAAGGCCGACGCAGGCGAAGTGATTCTTAGTGGCGAAGTTATTTCTAACAGGTCGCCCGCGCACCGCCCCATCAATACGGTGTTCCAAAGTTACGCACTATTCCCCCATCTGAATGTGTTCAACAACATCGCATTCGGCCTCAAGAGCCACAAGGTACCTAAGGACGAAATCGAGAAACGCGTGAACGCCATGATGGAAATGGTGAACATCACCGACTTGAAGAACGAAATGCCCGCAACCTTGAGCGGCGGTCAGAAGCAGCGTGTTGCCTTGGCCCGCGCCTTGGTGAACGAGCCCGACATCCTTTTGCTGGACGAGCCCCTCAGCGCTCTTGACGCAAACCTGCGTAAAAAACTCCAGGTGGAACTGAAGGAAGTCCAGAAGAAGACCGACACTACTTTCATTATGGTGACCCACGACCAGGACGAAGCGATTGCAGTAAGCGACCGCGTGCTGGTGATGTACAAAGGCGCCATCGTGCAAGACGGCACTCCCGAGGACGTCTACGAGCATCCGGTGAATCGTTTTGTGGCAACCTTCATGGGTGAATGCAACATCCTTGAAAGCGAACGAATTGCAGACAAACTAACAAAAGTCGCTTTTGGCGAACTGGTGCTTGAAAAGGACCCGCAGTGGGCTGCAGGTGGCATCGCCATCCGTATGGAAGACATCCATGTTTGCACTGCAGGCGAAAACTTCGACAACAACGTTTTTGACGCCCGAATCTTGGAACGCATTTTCCGCGGCGACTACTGGGAACTGATTGCAGAACTCCCCGGAGTTGGTAACGCAGAAAGTCTCAAGCTTCGCGTCATGACCGACCCCGATGAAATCTACAATCCCGGCGACCAGGTCAAGCTGTACATGGAACCGCAATACCTGCAGGTTCTCGCAGACTAAAGAATAGGAGGAAACAAAGTGGCTGGAAAAATCTACGAGATGTCCAACAAAATTTCTACAAAACACAAGCTTACCATTGCACTGACGATTTTCATCGTTATCGTAATCGCGGTTCTCTGGAGCTCCATTTTCGGATACAACTCCGCCACCCAGATTCTGGTGAAGCAGAGCCCGTTTGGCGAGATGTCCTGTATTGACCATGCAGGCTTTTACTTCAAGGGTTTTGGAACCATTTACGAATACGACCGCACCAAGGATTTCTACTTCAATTCTTCTAACGAAAAGGTGAAGGGACAGTCTTGGGAAGGAGATGACACCGACGAAGATGACATTTCCGTTACCCTCTCTCGTAACGCAAACGCAGACATCTCCGGCTACCTCAAGTATCAGCTTCCCACCGTTTGCGAAGAACTGATCAAGATCCATATGGACCAACGCGGCGACCGTCAATTGAAACACGGACTCGTCCGTAATGCAGTTCTTTCCGCAGTACGTAAGACCGCTCCGCTGTTTACCGCAGAAGAAGCCAAGGTCACAAAGATTGCAGAATTCCGCCGTCTGGCAGAAGACCAGCTCATCTACGGCGAATACCTGACCACCACTGAAATTCGCGAAGAAAAAGTGGGCGAAGACGAAGTGGATTCCACCGGAAGAGTCACCAAGAAGGCAGAAAGCCAGCAATATACTGTTACCAAGCTAGCTTTGGATGCCCAGGGTCAGCGAGTGCTTATCAAGGAATCCGCTCTCAAGCAGTACAACATCCGCATTCTTCAGTTCGAAATCCAGAACGTTAAGCTGGATGCCAAGGCCCAGCAGCAGCTGGACATCGTGAAGGAACGTGAAATGAAGCGCGTAGCCGAACGTACCGCCTCCGAAACCGCAAAGCAGCAGGCCATTACCGCCGAAGCAGAAGGTAAGGCAAAGGTGGCTAAGGAAAAGGCCGAACAGGAAGTGGTGAAGATCCGCGAAGTGACTCAGGCCGAAAAGGAACGTGATGTGGCCATCCTGAATGCCCAGAAGGAAAAGGAAGTGGCACGTCTCGCTGCAGAAAAGGCTATTGAAGATGCAAAGCGTATCCGCGCCGAAGGTGAAGCAGAAGCTGCAGCCAACCGCGCCAAGGTCCAGGCAGGTCTTACTCCGCAGGAAGCCGCCGAATGGGCATACAAGACTAAGGTAGGCGTGGCAGAAGCTCTGGCCAAGTCCAGCCATCCTCTGGTACCCTCCATCATGATGGGTGGTGCAGACGGTAAGGGCGGTAGCACCGCTATGGACGCCGTAGGTCTTAAGTACCTGATGGATATTAACGAAAAGCTGTCTAAATAGCCATTGACAGCCTGGGAAGTTCTTACTATATTTGGGCGCACCTAAGAAAAGCCCAGGTAGCTCAGTGGTAGAGCACTTCCTTGGTAAGGAAGAGGTCTCGGGTCCGACTCCCGATCTGGGCTCTACAAGACAATCCGTCAGCAGTGCTGGCGGATTTCTTTTTTAGGGGAACTTTTTAAATCGGAACCTTTGTGACATCTTTATAAGTTGCGACTTAATCTGCATTTGACTATCTTTTTTATATGCAGACAGAAGTTTTCGAAGGCAAACTCACTACCCGCAGCCGCATGCGAAAATTCGGAGCACTCCTAACAGGTCCCGGAATTTTGTGGCTTACAGTTTTTTTGCTGTTACCTACCCTTTTCCTGATGGTTCTTGCGTTTGCCCAACGCGGAAGCTATGGCAGCATCAACTGGGATTTTTCCATCGAGAACCTTAGACGCCTTGTGGGCTTCAGCTCCTTCGGTTGGTCTCCCGACAATCTGCTGATTCTCTGGCGTAGTCTGAAAATTGCAGTGGTCACCACGATTCTCTGCATCGCCTTTGGTCTCCCTATGGCATTCTGGATTGCCAATCACGGCAAATCCATGCGAGCATTTCTTTTTGCACTCATTATGGTCCCCAGCTGTACCAACCTGGTGATTCGCACTTCCGCCTGGATGACTTTACTGGGTCCCGACATGTTCCCTGCGGATATCGCTCGATTCTTCGGCGTTATCGGCGAAGGAGAATCCCTTTACCCGGGCAGTTTTGCAGTCTATATCGGCATGGTCAGTTCCATGTTGCCTTTCGCGGTCCTCCCCCTCTACACCAGCGTTGAACGTTTGGATTGGGGCGTGGTGGAAGCTAGCCGTGACTTGTACGCAGGTCCCTTCCGTACTTTCTATCACGGCATTTTATCCCAGATGATGCCAGGCATTGTGGCAAGCGTCATCTTGACTTTGGTCCCTAGTCTCGGTATGTACGTCATCAGCGACCTACTGGGCGGAGGCAAATACATGCTGATCGGAAACCTGATCCAGCAGCAGTTCGGTGCAGCCATGGACTGGCCCTTCGGCGCCATGCTGGGTTCTGTATTGATTATCTGCAGTGTGATTAGTCTTGTGATTTTCCAGAGAGTGGGAGGGAAGAATTTTGTCTAAGAAGAAACTTCCCTTTATTACCGTAATTCTTTCCATCATCGGTTTTATCCTGCTTTACCTCCCTATGTTCCTGGTGGTAGAACAGAGTTTTAACGCTAGTAAGCACGGGCAAAGCTGGGGCGGATTCACCCTGAGTTGGTACACAGGACTTGTTGACAACGCCATGGTGCAAACCACCACCGTCAACACTTTAATTCTTGCGGTGGTCAGCACCTTAATCGCAACCGTTCTAGGAACCATTCTCGCCATCGGTATTTACCGCACACCCTGGGGTAAGAAGATGCAATATTTTTACGATATGAGCATCAACGTTCCCGTGGTCACGCCGGATATCCTGATGGCTATTGCTCTTGTTTCCGTATTCGCGCTTTTCCGCAGCTGGACGTCTATTTTTGATCCTGGTATGTTGACTATGGTCATCGCCCACGTCACTCTGGAAATCAGCTTTGTGGTTCTCGTGGTACAAAGCCGTCTGGTAAGCATCGGCAAGGACCAAATCGAGGCTGCCCGCGACCTTTACGCAAGCACGGCCGGAGCATGGTTCCGCGTTATCATCCCGCAACTTTCTACTGCAATTGTTTCCGGAGCACTTCTGGCGTTCACACTATCTCTGGACGATTTCATCCTCAGTTTCTTCACTAGTGGGCCAGAATCCCAGACTTTGCCCCTATACATCTACGGTTCCCTGAAACGCGGTATTTCTCCCCAGATTCATGCACTGTCCTCCATCATCTTTGGCCTAACCCTTTTCGTCATGATCTTGATGGTGCTCAAGGGCATCCGTAAGGAACGCAAGCTTTCGAGAAAAGCCTAACACATCTTACAAACTTGCTTTATTTGACGCCGCTCACTTTGAAAAAGGCGGTTTTCTATGTATTTTTTTTGATAAGTATAATCCTCCTTCATTTAAAGGCCAATAAATGAAAAAGATTTTTCTTGTAATGTCCCTCCTTCTGGCAGCCGCACTTTTCGTAGGCTGTAACGAAGAAAAAAACACCGAAAAGCCGACCAAGGTCACTGTAATGATTTACAGTGAGTACATTGATCCGGAAATGCTAACAGAATTCCAGTTGAAAACAGGCTACAAGCTCCAGCTGGAACTTTACGAAGCCCAGGAAGAAATGATTGGTAAGCTTCAGGCATCCGGCACCAGCCAGTACGATGTGATCATTGCAAGTGACGTGGTGATTCAGCAGATGATCCACCTGGGACTTCTCCAGGCAATCGACACCAACAAGGTCCCCAATCGCATTAATATCGCAGACCAGTTCAGGAATCCTAGCTACGACCCCACCAACAGCTACTCCATTCCCTACCTGTGGGGAACCACCGGCATTCTCTATAATGATAGCACCATTGATCCCATGAAGGTCAGCTACTCCATGCTGTTTGACCCCAAGCAGACCAAGGGTAACTTCAGCCTGCTGGAAGAAAGCCGTTCCATGCTTTCCATGGCTTTGCAGGCCAAAGGCTATGACGCAAACTCTGTAGACCCCAAGCAAATCAACGAAGCTGTGGATTATATTCTCCAGGCAAAGAAGGATCCCCACTTCCTGGGTTTCGATGGTTCCGTAGGTGGCAAGGACAAGGTTCTTTCCAAGATGGACAGGGCTGCAATCGTATTTAACGGCGAAGCAATGGCCGCCATCGAAGAAAATCCCCATCTTCAATTTGCAATTCCCACCGAAGGCTCCTTCATGTGGGTTGATGCCATGCTGTTAAGCGCCAAGGCTCCCAATCCGGAAGGCGCCTACGCATTCATGAACTACATTCTGGAAGCGAAAACAGGCGCCCAGCTAGCAAAGTTCATCAATTACGCTACCCCCAACAAGGCATCTCTGGAAGTCATTGACGAAGACTTCAAGAACAACCGCGTGATCAACCCCTCCAAGGAAGAAATCGACCGTATGGTATTCCTAAAGGATCCGGGAGACGCAGCAAGACTCTTCGACGAAGCCTGGACAATCGTAAAGACTCGTTAGCCCGTCGTCGAAATACGAACCTCCGGTCGCTAACGAGTCCCGCAGGAGCACAACGCGTACTTGATAGATATTTCGGGATAGCGCGTACTTGAAAGATGGTTCAGGATTGCGTACTTGATAGATATTTCGGGTAACGGAGAAAGTCCCGCTTTAAAGCGGGGCTTTCTTCATATTCCTTTAATACTAGCTTATTTAGCCGCCGGGTTCCGTTATGCCTCGGCTCTCTTGATCGGGAGCGGAGCGAAGGGAGGTTCCAGTTCGATGCTAATGGGACAGTGATCCGAGCCTTTTACATCCGTATGGATACTGGAGGCAACGATATTGGGAGCAAGACCTGCATCCACAAATGCATAATCCAGGCGCCACCCCACGTTGCGGGCACGAGCGCCAAAGCGATTGCTCCACCAGGAGTAAATGTCCCGCTGGTCCGGATGCAGCTGGCGGAAGCTGTCCACAAAACCGTTTTCTACATACTTGTCCATCCAGGCACGTTCAATGGGCAGGAAGCCACTGACGTTTTCGTTTTCCTTGGGACGGGCAATATCGATTTCCTTGTGGCAGGTATTGTAGTCGCCTACGGTAACCACATGCTTGCCGTTACTGATCCAGCGCTTGCAATTTTCCAAGAAGGCGTCGTAAAAACGCAACTTGTAATCCAGTCGGTCATTGCCGGAGCCCCCATTAGGGAAATAAATGCAGTTCAGGACCCAATCCGGGAAAACCAGCTGGAGTACACGACCTTCACAATCGAATTCTTCAATATCAAAGCCATAGTTCACCTGGTCCGGCTCAATCTGAGTCAATACACCAACGCCGCTATAGCCCTTCTTGCGAGCACAGGGATTCCAGTAGGATGTATATCCCTCCGCCTTGGTAATGCTCTCGGGAATCTGGTCCTTTTCGGCACGAACTTCCTGCAAGCACAGGATATCGGGCTTAACAGAGTTAAACCAGCCCTCAAAATCCTTCTTTAATGCAGAGCGAATGCCGTTGACATTCCAGCTGTAAATATTCATTTGTTACCCAATCTTAATTCCGGGGCACAATTATAGCTATTTAATTTGTCAGCGCAAGGACACAAAAGAGAAGGTAACGTAAAGTTTACAAAAGTTCGTTTTTTCCCAAATTTTTCCACAAACTTTTAAACATTATTGCACAAAAAAAATTTACATAAGCAAATTATAATGTATATTTAAAACCATGAAATCTAAAATTTTGCTGCTCTCTAGCATTGTAATGCTCTCTCTCATGGCCGGCTGCGCTGGCTCTAATAATGGCGAAAACTTGGAAGTTCCTACCAACCTTCCCCCGATTTGCCGCGACATCGACTTTGTGGAGCAGCCTGATATGCGCGAAATGTGCGGCGTCCGCACGGTTCGTACCCTGGCCTATAAAAACGTTCCTCAACAGCGCTACCTGATCAAGCCTCAGGAAACTTCCATCGTGAAGAGTGGCGACAAGATGGAACTCCGTTTCCAGAACTCTCTGCCGATTTATCTGGACGGTCCTATCACTAACGAAATTCTGTTCAACCAGGATAAGCGACTGGAAAAGATCAAGAATACCTACGACTACCACGAAATTTACACCAGCAAGTCTGATCGAATCCGTATTTTCAAGATGGGCATTCCCACCGATATGGGTACCAACTATAATTTCTGCTTCCGTATCCCCGAAAAGAAGGGTAAGGAAAGAACTCGTAACCGCGCTATGGGTAACCACATTGAAACCATGAGTTGCGCTGATTACGACAAGTTGGTCGCTGACGAACAGAAGAGAAGAGCAAAGTAAGCACTTCTTGCCTCAGTTTAGAAAAGGTCCCCCATAAGGGGGCCTTTTTTTTGCTAAATTTGCCCCGTAAAACGAGAATTTAAGGCATTTATGGCAACCGAAAATAAACATATCCACAACGCCCTCAGGCAGGTCCATGTAGACACATCCTGCACATCCGTTGCCGGCTTTTCCATTTCGGGTCTTGCCACCTACTTACAGATGCCCGAGTTGGATTTTTGCATCGATATGGGAGAATGTCCCCTATCCGCAACATCCATCAATCACGTATTCCTAACGCACGCCCACGGGGATCACGGCCGTTGCCTCATGCGTCACCACAGCCTTCGCAAGATGATGGGCGTGGAACGAGACAGCATCTACTACATGCCGGATTTTATCTGCGAAGGCGCCAAGGAATGGATCCGCGCAGAAGCCATGTTTGAAGGGGTTCCCGAAAACAAGTTCAGGTATCCCAACATCGTCCCGGTAAGTCCCAACGAAATGCGTTTCCTGGATTACCGCAAGGACCTTGCCCTGGAAGTTTTTGAGGTAAAGCATTCCATCCCCGCTATGGGCGGAACCCTTTACCATTACAAAAGAAAACTGAAGGATGAATTCCTGAATTGTACTCCGGCGGAGCTGATTGAACATCGCAAAAACAAGGTGGAAATCACCCGTGAAGTTTACGACCCTCTGGTCAGTTTCATGGGAGACTGTATGGGAGAAAGCCTGCTGGACAACTATCGAGTTTTCCAGTCCAAGGTCCTGATTACAGAATGTACTTTCCTTTCGCCGGAAGATGAATCCATGAGCGTAAAGAAGGGACACAGCCACATTAACGACATCGTGAAGGCCCTGAATGAAATGGGCGATAGCGTGAAGTGCGAAAAGATTATCCTAAGTCATTTTTCCATGAAGTATTCGGACCGCTACATTCGTGACGTGATCGCGAAGAGCATTCCGGAAAAGTTTATGGACCGCATTGTCGTCCTGCTTTAAAATGAATTGTGAAAGATGAAGAATGGTAAATAATATGAGTGAAGAAAAAATCGAAATCGTTGAAGGCGAAGAAGCCGTTGAAAAGGAAGTGGTCATTCCGGAATTTTTCCGTGACCTGAAGGAAGACGAAAACGCAAAGAGCCTCTGGCACTACGTGTTCCGTACCAACGGAGACCGCAAGCCCATCGCCACACCCGATGGACTCCCCCACAAGTTGGACTTTGACTGGAAGGACATGTTCCCCGGCCATAACGACCACATCGAAGTGGAAATCGGTTCCGGCAAGGGCAGCTTCATTTCTGACTATGCAGCAAAGCACCCGGACTATTACATCATGGGTAGCGAATGGGACTACACCTGGGCAGCATTCGCCCAGCGCAAGATGAACAAGGCTGGCGTTCTGGAAAACGCAAGCATGCTTCGCGGTGACGTGTTCTACTTCCTCCGTGATGCCGTAAAGGACAACACCGTGGACGCATTCCACATGTATTTCCCGGATCCGTGGCCCAAGGAACGCCACCACAAGAACCGCTTGCTCCGCCCCGACTTTTTGGAACAGGTGGCTCGCGTGCTGAAGCCCGGCAAGAGAATTTTCTACTGGGGTACCGACCACAAGGAATACAACGAAGTAGCCCTAGAAGTGTTTGACAATTTCCCCGGCTGTAAGGTTCTGGTTCGTAATGAAGCTGAACCTACAGAAGGCATCATGACCGGTTTCGAAAAGAAGTACCGCAAGGAAGGCCGCCCCATTTATCGCAGCATCGTGGAGTTCGAGAAATAAAATTCTAATTGTCATTTCCTGACACTTGATTTTTTCTAGTTTATTTGCACTATGTTGAAGTCACTTTCTATTAACGGTTTTACTTTGATTGCCCAGGCGGAAGTTCCTTTCCGCAAGGGATTTACAGCCATCACTGGTGAAACTGGTGCGGGTAAGTCCGTACTGCTTCGTGCCCTGCGAATCGTTTGCGGCGACAAGGCCCAAGGTTCCATGGTCCGCACTGGCGAAGAGAAAGCTGTTGTAGAAGCGACTTTCGATATTAGCGAAGAACCGCAAGTCCAGAAAATTCTTGAAGATATGGGAATTGATCCGGACGACGAACTGGTAATCCGCCGTGAAGTAACGGAAAGCGGTAAGGGCCGTGCCCGCGTCAACGGCTCTATGGTGAACCTGTCCGACTTACAGCGACTGGGCGAAGAGTTGATCCAGATGCATGGACAGAGCGAGCAGCTATTGCTCCGCGATACACGTACCCACGTTAAGATGCTGGACGACTACGCAGGCAACAGCCCGTTACTTGAAGAATACACCAAGCTGTGGCTCCAGTGGAACGAAATCCAGAATAAGATTTCCGAGACAGAAGAACGAGCAAAGAATCTCGCTGCACAAAAAGACTTCCTGAAATTCCAGTACGACGAACTTTCCAAGGCCGCCTTGAAAGAAGGTGAAGAAGAAGCCCTGGAAGACAAGGTCAATAGCGCAAGCAAGAGCGAAGCGGAACACCGTCTTCTCAATGAAATCCAGGGAATGCTCGCTGGCGAGAACGGCTTGTTGGACCAGATGCAGATTCTGCAATCCAAGATGCATTCTCTGGCAATCAAGTGCCCGAATTATGAAGAAGACTTGAAGGCTTTGGAAGAAGTTTACGACCCCTTCGAAAGTATCTGCAAGGATTTGCAACGACTTCGTCCGTCTGCAGCCATGAGCGCTGCAGAAATTGACAAGGCAAATAGTCGCATTGCACAAATCCAGAAACTGAAGCGCAAGTACCGTACCGATGTTTCCGGATTAATTGCCCTGACAGAACAGCGTCAGGAAGAACTTTCCAGCCTAGAAAATCTGGATGCCGACCTGGAAGAACTGGGCCGTCAGTCCAAGAAAACTCTGAATGAAGTGGAAAAAATTGCAGGTCAGCTTACTGCGGCAAGAACAGAAGCAGCCAAGCGTTACGACAGTGCCGTTAGCGACATCCTGCATACACTGGGTATGCCCAAGGCAGAATTCAGTACTTCTATTGAAAAGCAGGCATTGACATCACTGGGCGCAGACCGAGTCGAATTCCTGCTGGCACCCAACCCGGGCGAAGGCCGCAAGAGTTTGCAGAAGGCAGTCTCCGGCGGTGAACTTTCCCGTCTGTTGCTAGCCATCAAGAGTGTCATGGCGGAACTGGACAAGGTTCCCCTGCTGATTTTTGACGAAGTGGATTCCGGTATTAGCGGCGAAGTAGGCAACAGTATTGGGGTAGCCCTCCGCAACTTGGGCAAGCACCACCAGGTTTTGACCATCACCCACTTGCATCAGGTTGCAAGCCGTGCAGCCAACCAGCTGGCGGTCAGCAAGAAGGAAATCGACGGACGTACATTTACTTCCGTGGTGGAATTGGACCGAGAAGGCCGTATTGCAGAAATATCCCGAATGTTGGGTGGTGATTCCGAGACGGTTCGGGAACACGCCAAGCAACTGCTTGATGAAAATTTATAGATTTTAGGTCAAGTTCTAAGAAGTTACAAAATGAGTGAAGAAGTAAAACAAACTGACATTCTCAATCTTCCGGAAAAGCAAAAGGAAGAAGTTAGACTCCGTACTAGAATCTGGAGCGTCCTAAGAGCGCTGGTTTTTGTTGCCGTCATCGTCTTTATCTGGCAAGGCATGGCAAAGACAGCTACCGCCTTCGTTGTAATGGCAATGATTATGGGCTGGGTGAACCTTTACCAGCTTCACTCCCAGGAAGTGGAAAAGCCTTATTATAGGCTGTGGCTGAACTTCATTGACGGAATGCTGTCCTTTGTGGTCATGACCAGCATTTTCGTTCGCGACTTGATGAAGGAAGCTTCTGCAGAAAAATTGCTGGCCGTTGGCTGCGTGTTATTGCTAGCTCGTTTAATCGCCCATACCCTTTTCTCCCTGGGCGTTCTCCGCGAAGGCAAGCAACTCCCCCGCAAGCGACGCTGGAGCAAACTCTGCAACATTTCCATCACAGTCACTATGGCGGTGTATCTTTTGAATCTGGAAGACTACCAGCAGATTTGCATGGTCACCTCCATGTTGCTTATGGGCGCCAGCACCGCAGCATACGCCTACTGGTACTATCGCGATCCCGCACACCGCAAGCCTCTTTCTATCGCAAGCCAGCTGACCATGAGCCGCATTGTGTTGACTCCCTTCTTCCTGTGGGTGTTCTTCTACGACAACGACTTGGATTACAGCAACAACAGCCTGGTATTCAAAGTTCTTTCCCTGCTGATGGTCCTGGGCTTTATGCTTACCGATTTTCTGGACGGCAAACTGGCCCGCGCAATGGGAGAAGTAAGTACCTTGGGTAAATATCTTGATCCGTTCAGCGACAAGATTTCCAATATGACTATTTTCATGTGCTTTATCGCTACGGGTTATGCCCCCGTGTGGATGGTAGCGGTGATTTACTTCCGTGAATCCAGCGTGGAAACCCTACGTACTCTTGCAGCAAGTGAAGGTTTGATTATGCCGGCCCGCCGTAGCGGCAAGTGGAAGACCGCACTCCAGGGAATGGGCATCGTGGCAATTCTTTTAGGAGCCATTGATCCGGTGCGAGCTCTGATTCCTGGATTTAACGACATTTGGAGCTATTTCCCCACCATCGTAATGGGCGTCATTACCACAGTTACGGTGCTGAGCGGCGTGGATTATTTCGTATCCAGCAAGCATATTCTGAAGAAGTTCGTATAATTCTTTACAAAAACCCTTGACATAGCTAGAGGGTTTTTCTATATATGGAGTCACTTCGACGCGGGGTAGAGCAGTTGGTAGCTCGTCGGGCTCATAACCCGGAGGTCGCAGCGTTCAAGTCCTGCCCCCGCTACTACACAAAAAGTCCAGCTTTTTAGCTGGACTTTTTGTTTGGAACAAGGGGAGGGAAAATATTCCCTCCCCTTGGATCCCCTTCCTTTTACTGCAGGCCCCCAATCCTTTACAGTAGACTCCCACTCACTTAGTGCAGGGCTGGACGTACATTCCTTTACCTATTTTCTACATTTGGGATATGTCTCGAATGTCTGAAGAAGAAGCTCTTGATTTGTTTTTGAACGCCCCCTTGGACGAGCTTTGTGCTCGCGCCAATGCAGAAAAGGAACGTCGTCACGGGAAGTCCGTTTACTGGGTGAATAACCGTCAGATCAACTACACCAACGTTTGTGTTCTGCATTGCAAGTTCTGCGCCTTCAGCAAGATCAAGAAGGATAGCCCCACGGCTTATGACTGGGACTACCCCACTATTCGCGACAAGGCAGCGTTCGCCATTGAAGGTGGAGCCCGCGAGCTCCATATTGTCGGCGGTCTTCATCCGGACCATCCCTTCGATTACTACATCGAAATGCTCCGCAAGCTCCGTCAGGAATTCCCCAAGGTGAACCTGAAGGCATTTACCGCCGTAGAAATTGCACACTTTGCAAAAATCTCTGGACAGACGCCCCTGCAGATTATGGAAACTCTAAAAGCCTCCGGTCTTGATGCGCTTCCTGGTGGCGGTGCCGAAATTCTAGTACAGGACATCCGCGATCAGATTTGCCCGGGTAAGGAAACCGGCGAAGAATGGCTGGACGTGCATCGCGCAGCCCACAAGATTGGCATTCCCACCAACGCAACCATGCTGTTCGGCCACATCGAAAAGCCGGAACACCGCATCGCCCATATGAAGATGCTCCGCGACCTGCAGGACGAAGCTCCCGGTTTCTTTGCGTTCATCCCTCTGGTTTATCATCCGGAGCACAATGCCCTTCACAATATTGTACCCGAGATGACGTCCCAGGAAGACATTCTCCGTACGATTGCCGTAGCTCGCTTGTTCCTAGACAACTTCCCTCACATCAAGGCATACTGGATCCAGATGGGTATTGAAACCGCCATGAAGGCTCTTCACTCCGGAGCAAGCGATCTGGACGGCACCATCATCGAAGAAAAAATCACTCATGCCGCCGGCGCCAAGGTACCCGTTGGGATGAGTCCGGAACGAATGAAGAACCTTATTCTGAACGAAGGCCTAGAACCGGTGGAACGCGACGCCCTCTACGAGCGTTTTAATTAACAGTCCTGTCGAATAATCGGCAGACTTTTTGACGATTTACAAATCACCTACGATAATAATATCGAGGGATTTATGAATCGTCATTTTTTATTCAAGACATTTTTCGTTCTGCTGCAAATTGTCATGGTAGGCCTTACCGCATTCTGTCTGTACAAGGTGAATCTTCTAACCTCCGCTATCTCAACAGAGCATGTTCCAGAGAGTTCCTACAGTTCCGACAACGTGGACTCAAGTAAGCGCGAGCTTCCCCGTAACATGCCCCACATGGAATTGACGGAACTTCTGGGAACACTGACTAGTCGACAGCCCAACGAAAAGCCTTCGGAATATGGTTGTTGTTCCAGCATGCGCGCAGGCGCTGAACCGAATACGAAAATTTTCTGGAAACAATCGGGTGTCACGGAAACTGAAATGAATTTCTTTATGTTCCACAAAAGTGGCGACGGCCGCCAGGGAGAAGTCTACATCAGTATTGAAGGCAAGCCCACCAAACAAATTCTAGACACGGTGATGAAACCTCTGCCCTGGAATGTATATCTATTCGGTCCCAATCCTCACCTAGTGTACGACATCTTCCTTACCTCCGATTTTGACTGGGAGGATTACCAGGATTTTGGAGAATATCTAGAACAGAAAAAATGGGCCAAACATTTGACAGAGTTGAATTCCAACGAAATGGGCTGTCATTCCCAATGGTACGAAGTGCGACTCCCCGCTGCAGGAAACAAGAGGCATCAACCCTTCTGGATGGCTATTTTCTGGGATGCAGGCAATCGAAGCGGCACGGTCCTAATTTGGATTGTATTCAACAAACCCGAAACAAACGATCTACGTTGCAATCTTTTAAACGAAGATTTCGACAACCCCGAAAAAAGAATTTTCCTTATGAGCTAGTAAATTACAAACTCTGGATTCTTTGAACGGCCTGGGAGAACAATGAGGGTTCTTGCAACAAACTAACGACAACCCATCCATCCTCTTCAAAATCAAAGAAGAAACCGGGCTGAACCAACACATGCTTTTCGCGCAACAGTCGAAGAGTCAATTCTTCGTCATCATCTCCTAAGTGGAGAACCGCATACCAACCACCCAAAACCTTGGGACAATACTTGCTGGGGAACGCATTGCATAGCGTTTCCCAATTTTGTTTGAGTCGTTGGGTCACCAAGGTCTCGTAATGAGAAGAGTTCGCCAGGAGCGGAGCCGCCAGAGACTGGGCGCAGGAAGAGGCACTCAGGTAAGCGTCTTCCACAAATTCAAGAGCAGCACGAATTTCCTCAAAATGTTCCCGAGGGGCATAGAACGCCATCCAGCCGAACTTCAGCTGGGGAGCGCCCACCGCCTTACTTAACCCATTGAGCCAGAAGATAGGACACTTGGGACCATCAACAGGCGCGAAAACAAAATCATTTCCACCACAGTCGAAATAATCCTCATTCGCCATTTCCGATTCTGATGAACTTGTCATTCCCGGCTTGACCGGGAATCTAGCATCTAGATCCTCGCCTTCGCGAGGATGACACGTTTCGCGGGTCAAGTACTGCCAGCTGCGTTTGACTTCATCGCTAAAGCCGTAGTCGCCGAAGACTTCATCCACCACTAGGACCAAATTGTTCTCTTCGCAGAAGCGAACCACTTCGTTCCATTCCTGCAGGGAGACAATGTGCCCCGTGGGATTATGGGGTGAAACCAACAGAAGGATGCGTGCATTTTCGGGAGCGGCCAGCAGACTGTCCGTATCCAGCACGAAGCGGAACTGTGGGGCATTTTCGCGACCGCCTACACCCTCAACGTCAGCTTTCAACTGCGCCAAAGTGCGGCGAGGTTTCTCGCGAATTAACTTCAAGAAGTATGGCGCACATTCCAGATGTTCCAGCTGAGCCAACGTATCCAACAGCGGGTAGCCAGGCATGGGCGTCAAAATGGCGTCACCGGGATTGCAGAAGGTCTTGAATAATACGGAGTAGGCTTCGCTGGTACTGGCGGTAACGATGACCTGATTGGGAGTGAACACTCCCCCACGTTCCTTGTAATAGCGAGCAACTGCTTCACGGGCCTCACGCCATCCGGAGGCGTCCGGAGACCAATGGCCGAACTGTTTGCGAGCTTCATCAACCGCGGAGTCCAACTCTACCGGCAGTCCAACGCGGACAGGCGAACTGACGGTCATATCAATGAGCGCGGCGCAACTACCAGCGGCACATTCTGCAGCCACCTGAGCCTTCGTCTTTTCCAATTCAGCAAAAAAAGGACTTGGGGTCAAGTCCTTCGGAAGACGATCTGATAATTTAACGCCCTGGATTGCCACGTCGCTTCGCTCCTCGCAATGACGTTAAACTTATTTCTTCTTTTGTTTCTTGATGAATCCCACCAAAATGGTGGAAATCAAGATTCCCGCAGGAACACAAACAGCGATAGTCAGCAGAATGATCTTCTGCAAGTCGCTCATGTCCTTCAGAGACTGCTTGAACGCTTTTAAGCGAGCAAGAAGACCTTTAGGCGCTTGAGCCTCACCGTTTTCAGAATCACCAGCGGAACCGTCCTGCGGATTAGAACCGGACAGCTTCGGCATGGGAATCTTACCCAGCAAAGTACAGGTAGCCGACTTAATCGGATCCACGAAGCCATGGACTTTCGCCTTGGCTCCATCGACTTTTCGCTTAATTGGATTCGTCAGTCGTGCAAACATAAATACCTACGGATTGGATTCTTCGACGCTTACTTGTACAACAAGTTCACGCCACCGAACAGGGCGCGCATGTTTGCCTTGAGGGTATCGCTAGACACACCGCGGCCTTCCACTTCCTTGCCGTTAGCCTTCAGCACAATGCGGCTCAGACCACGACCGGCCCACAGGGTATCCTTTTCGGGAACCACAACCTGGCGGTACTTCACCAGTTCCACCGGCATACCGATTTCGCGCATGAGCAACAAGCCTGCTTCGATAGGACCTTCTGCCGTAATGGACTTGATAACGGCTTCCTTGTCCTTCTTGAAATGGAACACGAAACGGTTTTCGTCGGGCACCACTTCCACATTGTTGAAGATCAGGCGGCCATTGACGTTAACGCGCTGTTCACGGAAAACATCCAGCACACGTTCGGCGCTGAGTTCCCCTTCCTTTTCGCTGTAAGCCTTCAGGATGGGCTGCAGTTCAGCAGCTTCGGAGAGACTCATCTTGTAGCCAAACTTGGTGATGATTTCGTACACGGCAGTACGACCGCTCTGGCTGGTAAAGCTGAGGGAGTCGTTCTGGTGACGGCCAATGATGGAGTAGTCGATGGGGCGGTATGCACCCTTCTTCATATCCTTGGTCTTGCTTGCGCCATCCTGATGGATGCCGCTACGATGTACGATAGCTTCGGCACCGATCAACGGAGCACGGCTATAAATGCTAATGCCAGACCACTGAGAAATCAGGATGGCGGTTTCGTAAATGCGATCCAGATGCAGGCCGGTGTCCACGCCGGAGTTGTGCAGGCCCAGAGCAACTTCGTAGAAATTGGTGTTACCGCAACGTTCACCCAGACCATTCAAGGCCACTTCCAGCTGGGTTGCACCCACGAAGAAGCTTTCCACGGTGGCTGCAGTAGCCATGCCCAGGTCGTTATGACAGTGAACAGAAATGGTCACATTCTTGGGCAGAGCATCATAAACCTGCTTAATCTGGCTGATGTACAGCATGGGACGGTAACGTTCCACGGTATTGGGCAGATTCAAGGTAGTTGCACCAGCTTCCACTACAGCCTTCAAAACGTCAATGACGAAATCCATGTTTTCCAGGCAGTCACCAAAATGTTCGCAGCTGAATTCCACAGTACCGCGGTCGCCCACCAGGGACTTGGCCAGCTTCACACAATCCACGGCGCGAGCCTTCACCTGTTCCGGAGTCATGTGCAGCACATGTTCCATGGACAGAGGGCTAGTAGCCAAGAAAGTATGGATACGAGGATTGGGAGCATACTGAACCGCTTCCCAGCAGCGCTGAATATCACTGGGGACGCAACGGGCAAGACCGGCAACCACCACCTTCTGGGCAACTTCGTCACCTGCGGCAGCCATTTCGGCAGTGAGCTGAGCCAATTCCTTTACAGATTCAAAATCCATTTCGCTAGAAGCCGGGAAGCCCACTTCGGCACCCTGGACGCCCAGCTTCAACAGCTGGAGATACACATCCTTCTTCTGAGCATTATTCCAAGGCTTGGGCAAAGCCTGGTTACCATCACGCAGCGTGACATCATAGAAAAACGGTTTTCTGGCCTGATCGGCGCAATCCATCATACAATTCATCTTTTATCTCCTTGCCGCTTCCCTAAGGTTTTCACCGGGAACGCAAAGTCTTTAGTTTTTCGGCATAAAGATAGCTTTTTTAGAAAAACAAAAACCCGCATTCCATGGGAAGCGGGCTTGTTTATTGTTAAATCTCTTGAATTCTAGCTTTAAAACCGAATCACTGATTTACCATTCAACATACGTAAGCAACCGCTTCCGGACACAAATCCGTAAGTCGCAAGCTTAGTAGTTCTAGGGTAATCATCTTCATGTTCAGGAATATAGCAAGGGGGATTCAATTTGGCAAGGGGACCCAAAGCTAGTCCTTTACACAGCGAACGGAAAGGCCTGAATCCGTAAAGCTGTTCCCCACGCCCATGACAGTACCAAAACCAGAAAGAAAGCTAATCAAGGCTGTAGGATGTTGAGAATTACTGGTCGGGTCAATATCGTTCGACCAGAAATAAGCTTTAAATCCAATATCATTAAAGCCCCATGCTTTTTCATAATGACCACCGGCCAACGCATTAAAGCCGAACTTATCACCGCCAGGCGTACTCATTTCATGAGTCCAGGTTTCCGCTCCTCGAAGAGAGTAATTCAGATTTCCCGTTTCTGCAGTAACATAATCATCAAGAGCATTCCATTCCTCTTTGACGGGAAGATGGAATCCATCAGGACAGGCACTCTTGGCAGATTTCCAAGTGTAGAGGCGGCCATACTTTTCACAGTTGGCAGCCTTATTATCGTAACACCAGTTGGTACCCGTGCAGTAGTTTGCATTCTGGGCAGTCCAAGTTTGAGTACCAATAGTGACAGTCTTATAAACCAGACCGTCACGGGCATCACAGACGGAACCTTCCGGCAGGGTTTCAGGACAGGCATTCACCGTAACGGAGCACTTGCTTGTTCCGCCTGCAGAACCATTGCCGTCGCTTGAAGACGGGGAACTATCTCCGCAAGCCACCAAACCCATGGCAAATACGGAAAGGACAACTGAACACAATCTTTTCATAAAAACTCCTAACAATTAAATCTGGATAAAAATATAGTTTACTACATTAGGGCCATGGAACACGAATACACCATTAGCGGCCGCATTTTCCCCGAAGTTGATCAAGTCATTGACGTAGAGAACATCAAGAAGTTTCTCACGAAAATTACCTGGGCTCACCAGGATTTTGAAAATATCGGTTTCCATGCAAAGCTCATGCCCTGCGAACTGGACGAAAAGGGGACCCCGCAGAAAGTGATCATCCTGTTTTCCATGAACAATGATGACATTGACGTCTCCACGCTGGAACAGGCCTGTCTAAACCTTTCCATGATTTTAGGATGTTCCGTCCTGCTTTGCAAGGATCACGAAGTCTACGGTGTTGCCAACGTTTTTAACGGCGGTTCCGATTACGAAGTAGTGAACGAGGAATTCGACCTGTGGTTCTATAACAGCGGCAAAAAGATTTACGCCGAACGAACCAACCACCGTAACGAAAAAATGGCAGCGCTGGAGCAGGAATACCTACAATCCGACGCCGCCAAATTATTGCTTCAGGCTATTTAAAAATCAGGATTCATCCTTTACGCATCGGATTGAACGAGCATGTTCATATCCATAGGGCTTGATGAAAACCCCAGGTTCATCCCTCTTCGTACGAATATCTAAATAATACGGCCCCACCTTGGTCCAGAAGCCTGTATGGAGATATGCATTTGACGAGTACCCCTTTTCCCATACGCCAGAGCCCATTGCGGAAAAGCCGAACTGATCAGAGCCAGGAACGTTCCTACCATCATCATCGTAGCCATCTACCCAACCCGTAGTCGTGCGCAAACTCGTCAGAGCATTTTCTTCCCCACCAACGAATTCAACCATAATGCGAAATTCACTGGTATCTGGCAAATGCCAACCTTCAGGACAAATCCCCTGGAAATTGCCGTCAGCAATTTCATCACGTTCAACGCCGGCAATGGCTGCATCAAACAGATACAAGCGACCATAGCCATCACAAGAATTCGGTAATTCCTCCGAACAGAAACTTAAGGAGTCGTAATCATCCGTACTCATGATAGCACGATAATTCAAGTTTTCGGACATCCACGTCTGGGTTCCAATCACCACAGTTCCGTAGGTCTGGCCATCACGTTCATCCAGAAGAGATCCTCTTTCCGCAACCTTCTTTCCATTCTGGCAATACTTGTCTTTTTGTTCATCTGCAGTAATAAAAGTTCCATCGCAAATGATTGCAACCTTATCATCCACGCAGGCAGTTACATTCGGAATATAAGGTTCTCCGCCACACAATTCGTATTGTTTGTTTTCATAGCAGAAATTTTTCGTTTCATCAAGCAAAACGCCCTCACAGCGTTTCATAAACATTCCGTTGACGCAGATAATTTCAGTCGCATTGTAGCCAGCTCCATTGCAGAAAGGGTATACGCCATTTTCATGACAGAATTCCTTTTCAAGATCATAGGCTTCCCCACCGCATTTTTCGGAAACAATCCTTTTGTCGAAACAGAATTCTGTTGAAGGAGAAAAATCCTTACCATTGCACAATTCATAAAGTTTGCGTTCAGAGCAGAAATGAGTGGAACCATCAAACTCCTCCCCGTTACAAACCTGCTCAAGTTTACCACTCAAGCATTTAAAATCTCTAGGATCATATGTTTTTCCGCCACATAGAGGATAGACGACGTCGTCGTAACAGAAAAATCTTTCTGGATTGTATGCAAAGCCTTCGCAGAAGTCTAAAATTTTGCCTTCGTAGCAAAAGTTCTTTGCTGGATCAAAGCTTACAGAATCACAAGACCCCTTGTAAACAAAAACATTTTTTTTGCCACAGGAAATGGTGACCATTCCATCAACTTCTTTAGTCTCGCAGTCAGGATCTTCATAAACCGTATCACGGACGTTCACATCATGGTATCGATCCACATAGACCGTATCTATACTATCCACAACAACCGTATCAAAAACATCTACGTAGAGCGTGTCCGTTACAGTTTGACCGGGAACTTCATTAGGCTTTGCGGATTCTTCTCCACAAGCACACAACAAAAAAACAGCAAAAGCAATAACGAGAGAGAGAACACTCTTTTTCATAACGTCTACCTTACTCTTCAATTCTTACACAACGGATAGAAAGGGCATTTAGCTTGGATATGGAAGGAACTTCCACAGTATCTGAATCAAACGTAAATTCAAGATACCAACTATTCGCATCGCCATCTTCTGTACTAGACCAGAAATAAGCCGCATCCCCTACAGAATGGATTCGATCACTATCTACATACCCAGCAGGAAGCGCGGAGAAAGCGTATGAATCCTTACCTGCACTAGCCTTTGTGGATGCATTCCATAAGGACGATCTCGATTTTAAAACCGCACCCGGATCAGGGAATCTAATCGTCACATCTTCAATCATTTTTTCAAAATCCTCTTTGGCAGGCAAACGCCATCCATTAGGACAGATATCACGACCATCAGCATCAATAGCTGTATTCCAAGGATACAAGCGCCCATACACTTCACAAGCGTCCCCTTCTTTAGTCAGAGAGGCTGCGCCACCGCAAAAACTTCCTTCTACGTCATAATTCAAGTTATCAGCCATCCAGTCCTTTCTATGCATTCTGATATAACGATACTCTTGATCATCACGTTCATCCTTAAAAATCCCACGAATAGTATTGTTAAAGCAAGTTTCTACTGAAGGATCAAAAGATTTTCCATTGCACAAGTCATAAAGTTTGTCATCATCACAGAAATTTTTATCCGTATTAAATCTCTTCCCTTCGCACTTTTGGACGGGAGTTTTTCCATTGCAAAAATATTTATCTACATCATAGGGTTTACCGTCACACAACGAGTAATAGCTATTCTCGTAGCAAAAAAGACCTTTCGATTCCACAAGCTCATCGCACAACGGAAGGACTCTGCCATCGGAACAAAACTGAGTGGTTGCATCATAGCGCACACCCCTGCATAGACCACTAACAGAGTCTTGGTAATTGAGTAAACTATCTACATCGTATACCTTTCCATCTTTCTTCGGATAAACAATTCCTTTATAGCAGAATTCTTCAGGAGGATCATAGATAGAGTCGCCGCACAAAACATAAAGAGAATCCTTATAGTTGAACACGCTATCTACATTGTATTCCTTGCCATCACACAATTCATAGATTTTATCTTTGCGGCAGAATTCTTCAGAAGGATCATAGATGGAATCGTCGCACAAAGTATAGAGAGAATCGTTATAGCAGAACACGCTATCTGCGTTGTATTCCTTGCCATCTTTCTTAAGGAAAATCTTTTCTTTGTGACAGAATTTTTCTGAAGGATTATAGGAGGAGTCACCGCACAATGTATAGAGAGAATCTTCGTAACAGAAGAATCTATTGGGATTATAAGCAAATCCTTCACAGAAATCTAAGGTACGTCCTTCGTAACAAAACTTCTTTTTAGGATCAAAGGCAATAGAATCGCAGGAGCCCTTGTACACAAGAAGATTATTCTCACCGCAAGTAACAGTCACAATTCCATCAAATTCATCAGCATAGCATTTTTGATCGGAAAAAATCGTATCGTATTCAATAATGTCATGATAACGATCAACCACTATCGTTTCAGCAGGAGCTTCATCTTTGTCAGACGCTTTTGAGCCTGTATCGGATGTGGCAGAATCCTCACCACAGGCGATAATCATCACGGCAACAGCAAAAGCAAGGATCAAGAATAAAAAGTTTTTCACAGGTCCAAATTTAGATTTTTTCGCACCATTTATTATCTTTGCAAACATGATTTTACTCGTGGCCGAAAAACCTTCCGTAGCAAACCAGCATTATAGACCCATGCTGGAACGATTAGAAGGCGAAAAGTTCACCCAGGGAGACGGATGCCTTATTGGGCAGAACCACTGCATCACCTGGTGCGTCGGTCATTTGATTACTTTAGCCCCTCTGGATGCCTATCCTGGCTATGAAGGGGGCTGGAAGTTAAGCAATCTGCCCCTCCTGCCGGAAAAATTCCGCCTGATGGAAATCGAAAGCACCAAAAAGCAGTTGTCCGTGGTGCGAGACATGATGTCCAAGGCAGACGTCCTCGTGAATGGCGCGGACGCCGGCCGTGAAGGTAACCTGATTTTTGATTTGGTACTGGATTACACACCCGCCTTTAGGCAGAAGCAGATTAAGCGTCTGTGGGTGAATAGCTATGTGGCAAAGGATTTGGACAAGGCCTGGAAAAACCTGGAAGATGCCACCGAGCGTCTAAACCTGAGTTTTGCGGCAAGACTTCGCCAACGTGCGGACTGGATGGTAGGCCTCAACGCCACCCGCGCCTACACACTAACCGCCGGTCGCGGCAAGATGATTTCCGTAGGTCGTGTGCAGACTCCCACCTTGAACCTCATTGTGGAACGGGATACCATCGTGGAGCAGTTTAAAGAACTGTTCTACTACAGCGTGGTAGGAACATGGAAAGGGTATCAGGCACAGTTGCTGCGCCCGGATCGCGACGCTCCTCATGTCACCCTGAGCGAAGCGCAAAGCGCTGAGTCGAAGGGCCCAGCCCTAAAAGTTGCGATCTTTGAAAAAGAAGAACCAGCCCAAGCTGTCATCGACAAATGTTCCCCGCCGGAAGATGCGGTCATTACCGCCATTGACGTCCAGCAGAAAAAGCAGTTCCCCCAGAAGCCCTTCGACTTGACGGAACTGCAGAAAGAAGGTAACAAGCGTTTCAAATACAGCGCCCAGCAAGTGCTGGACTGCGCCCAAAACCTTTACGAAAAGAAGCTCCTCACCTACCCCCGTACGGACTCCGCTTACCTGCCGGACACCATGAAGCAGGAAGCATACCAGCTGGCGACACGCTTGGCTACCCCGGCCCAGCAGGGACTGATGCGTCCTGAAAGTGAAAACTTCGTTTTCATTAACAGCAGCAAGGTGACGGACCATTTCGCCATTATCCCTACAGGCGAACAGCCCAATGGTCTTCCCGAGATGGAAGAAAACATCTACAACCTGGCCAAGGAACGTTTCATCCAGGCATGGCTGAAGCCCTATATCTGGAATGAAATGGAAGTGACATTGACTGCGCCAGCAGGCAATGTCATCCTGAGCGGAGAACCGTCAGGTTCGCAGTCGAAGGATCTAGAAGTTTTCCGTCTAAAACTCAAGCAGAACGAGGATCTGGGTTTCCGTGCTCTTGTAAAGGAAGAAAAGAAGGCCAAGGCAAAGAAGAAAGGCGATGCAGCAGATAGTGCCGATGCCAAGGCTGATGATGCCGGCAATAACGACGATATCACCAATATCGTAGACGCCTTCCCTGATTGGAAAACCGGAGACAAGGCGCCTTTCGACGCCCTGGAACTGCAAAAGAAAAAGAAGAGCAAGCCCAAGTATTACACCGAGGCAACCCTCCTTGCCGCCATGAAAACCGCAGGTAAGCAAATCGAAAACGAAGAACTTGCGGAAGCCATGAAGGACCGTGGTCTGGGTACTCCGGCAACCCAAGCAGGTATTATTGAGACTCTCAAAAAGCGCGGGTTCATTGAAGCCCAGAAGAATTATCTGGTCAGTACCGCCCGAGGCCGCGACGTCATCGAATTGATGGACGAAAAAGTCAAGTCTCCGGAAATGACAGGAGAATGGGAATACAAGCTCTCCCAGGTGGAAAAAGGCAACTTGACGCCCGTCGAATTCCGCGACGGCATTATGGACTATGTGCGGGAACTTTTCGTCCACCTGCATGAAAAATACGGTAGCCAGTTCGAGAGAGAAACCGTTACCGACGCGCTTCCCTGCCCCAAGTGCAGCACCCCCATGGAAATCGCCCCCTGGGGATATGTCTGCAAGAATGCCGAATGCGGTTTCAAGGCAGGCCACACCATTGCGGGTCGCACCCTCAGCCACGCCGAGATGGGCAAGCTTCTCGCCACCGGCAAGTCGGATCTGTTAAGCGGCTTCAAAAGCAAGAAGGGAACCACCTTCAGCGCCACGTTGGTCATGGCCGAAGATGGAAATATCGGGTTTGAGTTTAGCGATGAGCCTCGCGCCTCAACGCCTACGGATTACAAGTGCCCTAAGTGTGGCAAACAACTTCTAGATTCAGGAAACCGCCTGATGTGCGAAGGCGCCGCCGTAGCAGCCGACGCCACTCCCACCTGCGATTTTACCTTCTATAAGACCATTGCCGGACACATCATGTCCGATGAGGAAATCGCGGAGCTGTTCAATAACGGAACCACAGACGTCATTACGGATTTCATCACCAAGAAAGGTCAATCCTTCAGCGCCAAGGTGGTTTGGGATAACGACCATAAGGCAACCTTCGCTTTCGAGAACGATGGACATTTCCACGGGACAGAAACGAAATACAAGTGCCCCCTCTGTAAGCACTCTCTTGAAGAAAACAAGAACGCCATTTTCTGTACAGGTAAAGGCACCAGTCGAGATGAACAAGGCAACCCCTGCGATTGTAAGTTCACCCTATTCAAGACCGTAGCCGGTAAGAAACTTCGTGCAGCCGACATCAAGGCGCTGCTCACCAGCGAAAAAACCGAACTCATATCCGGATTCAAAAGCAAGAAGGGCGACACCTTTGACGCTTTCCTGAAAATGAGTCCCATGGGCCGCGTTGAATTTGAGTTCCTCCGCCGGGATTTCCCCTGCCCCGCCTGCGGTGACCAGCTACGTTTCCGCAAGGGAAGCGATGAACAAGGCCGAAACCTATCCGCCTATGTCTGCCAGAATCCCCACTGCAATTACGGCATCCCCCAGGTATTCTACCAGAGGGAATTTACCGACGACGAAATGGAAGCCCTACTCAAGAACAAGTATTCCCCCGTTCTTGAGCCCTTCAAGAAAAACGAAACCACCTTCCGTGCCGCTCTGGAGATCGGAGAAGGTGGCAAGCTAGGCTTCAACAAATTGACCGTCGAAGTAATCAGCAAGAAGTAGGGAAAATCAGTCCCCCACCTTTTCGCCCACAATCACACTGGCGTAGGCTACAGCGACGGCCGCAGCGGCGGCAATGCTATCGGAACCAACAAACATACCTGCAAAAACAGCCGGAGTGAGAGCCAGGAGGGTGACGAAGAGAGTGTTGTTAGAAGCAAGATTCAAGATATTGTGCATGATGTATTCCTTTCTTTATTTCTTTTACATCACTAAATATAGAATCAACTTACGTCAATTTTTGACACAAATTATTTTTATTCCAAAACGCAAAAAAGCCTGCATAATGCAGGCTTTTCATTGCTAGATGATCAATCTTGACGGGTGTTACTTGCCCAGAATCTGGTTGTAGAAATCCGGAGCAAACTTCTGAACATAACCCATCAGGAATACTACCAGAACGATCAACGGCAGGATCCACTTGATGTAGAAACGGACGAGCACATTTCCCGGTAGTTTCATGCCCTTGCCCGCATTGACTTCGTTGTAGAACTTTTCCTGGCCCCAGCCATAGCGGAAATTACAGAAAACCACGAAGAACAGGGCACCCAGAGGCAGTAAAGTGTTGGAGACAATGAAATCTTCCAAGTCAAGGACACCGCTACCGGCACCAAAAGGCTGGAATCCGGAAAGGACGTTAAAGCCCAATGCACAAGGCAAGGACAGGAGGATAATGGCAACAATATTCCAGGTCACCACCTTCTTGCGGTCAAATCCCTTCAGGTCCATCCAGAAGGCCACAATGTTTTCGAACACGGCCACCAGAGTGGAAAGGGCAGCAAAGCTCATGAACAGGAAGAAGGCAACACCGCACCAGCGGCCTGCAGGCATCTGGCTAAAGATGTTGGGCAAGGTGACGAATACAAGGCCCGGACCTGCACCCGGTTCCACATTGAAAGCAAAACAGCTAGGAATAATGATAAGACCAGCAAGCAAGGCAACTACGGTATCCAAGGCGCAGATGTTCACAGCTTCCTTAGCCAGGGAATGTTTCTTGCCGATGTAGCTACCGAAAATGGACATGGAGCCGATACCGATACTCAAGGTAAAGAAAGCCTGTCCCATAGCCGCAAAAATCACTTCGGTAACACCCTGCTGTTTCAGGCGGGCAAAGTCCGGCAACAGGTAGAACTTCAGGCCTTCATCCGCACCCGGCAAGGTTACAGCACGAATAGCAAGAATAATCATGATGACAAACAGCATGGACATCATACTCTTGGTCACGCGTTCCACGCCCTTCTGCAAGCCCAGAGAAACAATACCCAATCCAAGAACGGTGGCGATGACCATCCAGCCCACCTGAACGCTGGGGTTACCCAGCATGGTACCAAACTTTTCACCCACCTGGGCAGGAGTCAAACCGTAAATATCCCCTTCTACAGCCATATGATAGAAGTAGTACATCATCCAGCCGCTGACCGTAGTATAGAACATCATGAGCAAGTAGTCGCCCACAATCATGGGATACTTGGCAATGTGCCACTTGGATCCAGCAGGTTCCAATTCTTCAAAGGAACGACCGATACCACGCTTACTGCCACGACCTACGGCGAATTCAGCAATCAAAGCAGGCAGGCCCAGAATCACCAGGAAGAACAAGTAGATGAGAATGAATGCAGCACCGCCGTACTGTCCTGTAATAAAAGGGAATCGCCATACGTTACCAATACCGATAGCGCAGCCGGCAGCGATCAAAATAAAACCTAAACGGGATGCGAAGTTTTCTCTTTCCTTCATTGTCCTACCCTATGTGAAAAAATTGTCACAAAAAGATAATAAAGTTCCCAATCAGCGAGTCATCCTGGAGCGCAGCGATAGGATCAAGGCAATACAATCCCTACAATTTTTATATATTTGTCCCGCTATTTTATAAATACCAGCGGAAACATTCAGCTGAATAAAATCTGGGAAATACCATGAGCGAAAACTACAAGTACGGGTTTGTAACGGATATCGAAAACGAGGCCTTCGAAAAGGGCCTTAACGAAGATATTATCCGCCGTGCCAGTGCGCTCCGCGGTGAACCCCAGTTCATGCTGGACTTCCGCCTGAAGGCCTATGAAAAACTTCAGTCTATGGAACAGCCCAAGTGGGGCGAACTGAGCTTTGAGCCTGTGGACCTGCAGGACATCGTCTACTACTCCGCCCCCAAGACCAAGACTAAGCACGAAAAGATCGAAGACGTGGATCCGGAATTGCTGGCCACTTTTGAAAAGTTGGGCATTCCCCTGGACGAACAGAAGCGTCTGGCCAATGTGGCCGTGGACGCAGTCTTCGATTCCGTCAGTATTTATACAAGCCACAAGAAGAAGCTCATGGAAATGGGCATTATCTTCTGCAGCATTTCCGACGCCATCAAGGAATACCCGGAACTGATTGAACAGTACCTGGGCAGCGTGGTTCCTGCTGGCGACAATTACTTTGCCGCCTTGAACAGCGCCGTCTTTGGCGACGGTAGCTTCGTCTACATTCCCGCAGGCGTCAAGTGCCCCATGGATTTGTCCACCTACTTCCGCATCAACAACAAGGAAGCAGGCCAGTTCGAACGCACCCTGATTATCGCAGACGACGGCGCCGAAGTAAGCTACCTGGAAGGTTGCACCGCTCCGGAATTTTCCAGCAAGCAGCTGCACTCCGCCATCGTGGAACTGGTGGCTAACGAAAACGCTAAGATCAAGTACAGCACCGTGCAGAACTGGTACGCTGGCGACCGCGAAACTGGTGCAGGTGGCGTCTACAACTTTGTGACCAAGCGCGGCAAGTGCGCCGGCAAGAACAGCCGCATCAGCTGGACCCAGGTAGAAACCGGTTCCGCCATCACCTGGAAGTACCCCAGCTGCGTTCTGGTGGGCGACAATTCCGTAGGTGAATTCTACAGCGTGGCATTGACCAACGGCCACATGCAGGCAGACACCGGCACCAAGATGATTCACATCGGCAAGAATACCAAGAGTACCATCATCTCCAAGGGTATCAGCGCCGACAATTCCAGCAACGCTTACCGCGGTGAAGTTTCTATCCGCAAGAGTGCCGCAGGCGCCCGCAACTACACCCAGTGCGACAGTATGCTGGTAGGCGACAAGTCCGCTGCACACACCTTCCCCTACATCACTGTAGCTAACGGTACCGCACAGACCGAACACGAAGCCACCACCAGCCGCATCAGCGAAGACCAGCTGTTCTATTTCGAGAGCCGCGGCATCAAGCGCGAAGACGCCATCCAGGCAATGGTAGGCGGTTTCTGTAAGGACGTATTCAAGGAACTGCCCGGCGAATTCGCCACCGAAGCCCGTCAGCTCCTCACATTGAAACTGGAACACTCCGTAGGCTAAAATTCATAGAGACATCCTGAAGGGTTCTCCCCCCGCTGTCATCCTGAGGAGCGTAGCGACGAAGGATCCAAGCTTTTATTATCTTGTTTTAAAACAAGTCTCTTGAGGTAAAACATGAACGTTCTTTTCCTGATGGCAAATGGTTTCGAAGAAACCGAATTCGTTACTCCCTTTGACTACTGGCAGCGCGGCGGTTTAAACGTAGCCCTTGCATCTATCGGCGAATCTGAAGAAGTCGTCGGGGCTCATGGTCTTGCAATTAAAACGAACGTTCTGTTAAGCGACCTTATTGCCGAAGGATCCTTGAACCAGTTTGACGCAGTGTGCCTCCCCGGTGGCGGTCCCGGCGTCAAGAACCTGAAAGCATCCGCAGAAGTCGCAGAAGTGCTCAAGACATTTGACGCAGCTGGCAAGTGGATTTTCGCCATCTGCGCTGCACCGCTGGTATTGTCCCAGGCAGGCCTTCTCAAGAATCGCAAGTGCACTTGCTTCCCCGGCTGCGAAGTGGAGCTGGACTGCAAGCAGTTCCTGACCGATCGTGTGGTCGTTGACGGCAACGTCATCACCAGCCGTGGCGCAGGCACCGCCGAAGAATTCGCATTTGAATGTCTGGCCCAGGCTACCAATCGCGAAACATCCGAAAAGATTCGCAACCAGGTTGTCGCTCGTTAATTACAAATAAAAACTACGGCACTCGTTCTACCGTAGCAAAAAAAAATCCCGACGCACATCACGTCGGGATTTTTCTCATAATCTATCTAAGGTTTACTTTTTCTTGAAGCCGTAGCTGCTATAACCATTGTAGTAGTAATGAGAGCTCATGAATCTATCGCAATGGTTCATCACGAATGCCTTGGGAGATTCGCTCAAGCGGTTAACCTTAGTAACGGCTTCGTCGATTTCGTCCATAGTGTGGCGGCCATAGTGCAGCACAAACAGGGAGAAGTCAACCAACGGCAGGACAAGTTCTGTATCGGCCACCAGATTGATAGGCGGAGTATCCAGCACGATTACGTCGAAGTTCTGCTTAGCATATCTCAGCATGTCTGCAAAGGTTTCGCCATGGAGCAAGTCTGTAGGAGCCTGTTCGGGCTTACCAGCACCAATCACCCACATATTGTCCACGTCTGTTTTAGACAAGCATTCGTCAAAGGACATCTTACCGGAAAGAATATCCGCCAAGCCCTGAGAGTGCTTGCTGTACACAACACCGCGACGCATGTCCACATCCACAAGCAAGACCTTCTTTCCAAAGTTTGCGTACAGAGCAGCAAGGTTACGAGAGACAAAGGACTTACCCACACCAGCAACAAGACCTGCAACCATAATCACAGGACGTTCAGCAGCAGCGGAGAATTCCACAGAGGTAAATACACTGCGCAGGGCTTCGCTGGCAGGATCTTCGGGGCAGCAGCAAACCAGAGGGAGAGTACCCTTGCGACTCTTCTTCTTCAGGTCGCGGTTGCTGGATTCCGGCACCTTGGCGTAAACGCTGACGCCGGTCTTACGTTCAATTTCAAGAGCATTGCGAACACCGTTACGGAACAGGCGCATCAGCAACACCAGCATGACACCAGCAAACAGGAAAATACCCACACTCCAGAAGAAGATACGAGCCTTGCGAGGCTTGATCTGTTCATTGTCTTCAACAGCGTAGTCAACGACAGTCACGGTACCCACTTCACCAGCACGAACCGTGCGCAGCTGCTGGATATTATTCAGCATGGAAGTATACTGAGCGTTGTTAGTAGCGACCTGTTCCTGCAATGCCAACATTTCCTGTTGAGTTGCAGGCATCTTGCCAGCATCATTCTTCAACTTATTCAATTCACTGCGAGCCTTGCTCAACTGACGGGTAATAGCCTGTACAGAAGGATGTTCAGCCTTGAATAGACGCGTGGTTTCCTGACGTTTCTGTTCCAGGGCGGAGATCTGGCGAGTCAGGTCCTGTTCCTTCTTAAGAAGGGACTGGGATTCAACAGAAAGGTCTACAGCACCAACACTCTGGCGGTAGTCAGCCAGTTTCTTTTCAGCAGAGTCCAAGCGAGCCTTTACGCCAGGCAGCTGTTCTTCCAGGAACTGCAAAGTCTTAGCGGCTTCAGCGCTACGCATTTCGATATTCTGGTTCAGATACACATCTGCAAGAGAATTCAGAATAGACACAGCCCTGTCCGGATAGCGATGTGCGTAGGTAATACCGATAATGCCGGTCTGCTTACCACGTTCTTCAATAATCAGCTTGTTCGCAAGACTACGGGCAGCCTTTAAAGAGCTTGTGATTTCGAGATCGAATCGCTGACCCGGCACACCACTGATCTTGGACACCAGGATGCTAACGGACTCACCCTTATAAGTAGCAGAAGATTCCTTCCCAACGACGCCCTTCATTACAGAGCGACCATCCGGGCTGTAAACCACATAGGAACGATCATTCACAATCTTGGCGGTCCAGCCATCGCGGATGTGGGTCGGCAGGACTAGGCTTTGAACATCCATACGGCCTTCGTGATGGCGAAGACGGTCTACAAGACCAATGGGATTAGCTTTGTAGCACAACCCTTCAGCATCAACCACGTAGCTAAGAACCCTACGGCTCTTGATCATCTCAATTTCAGCATCTGCGGGACTGCCCTGGGCAAAAAGCATGTCCAACACATCCGAGGACTTATTGCTCTTAGAGCTCTTTACTTCTAGTTTCAGCAAGGCATCGCTGCTATACTGGGGACGAATCCAGTTCCCCACAAAAACGCCTACAGCAGCACCTACAAGGACAAAAGTCAATAAGAGCCAGCGCTGTTTCCAAAGGACGTCAACAGCCTTCACCAAGGAAAAATTGCCCTTGGGCTTAATATTTTGAATTCCCGTCAGATTAATCGTCGTGGGAGTTACGGGAGCAGTAATCGAGTCTTTCATTTATACCTGACAAATTTATTCCGAAACCGTAATAATTTTTTACAATGATACTTTCAACAACGTAATATATAAATTTTTTAGATAATCACAAAAAAGGAGAATCATACATGGGAATTTCAAGCTTTTTTTCCAGCCTTTTTGGCGGAAAATCAAAAAAAGCGGACAAGAATTCCATCACCGTGGATTCAGTAAGTCAGGATTACCCCCTAGAATTTGATGGTAATAAGACCTACTGGTTCACCAAGGACTGCATTGTCTACGTCAAGGGATCCCGCTATACCAAGTCCGACAAGACAACTCGCAAGTTCCTCATGACCTGCACCTTCAAGAAAGGATTCATGACGGATGGAGCTTCCGCACCTGATATTTTCGGCTGCGTAGTACCTCATATCAAGGAAGGCAACGACACCTACAATGCAGCCCCCTTCATCCACGACGGTCTGTACATTCTCCGTGGAGAAATCGATGGAGCCAACCTTACCCGCGAAGAGTGCGATGACATTCTCCGTGGAATCTGGCGCTGCGCCAATATGAGCCGAGTGATTGCAGGCATTGCAGATGTTGGCATCCACCTTGTCGCCGGATCCAGCAAGCACTGGGGTGACGACGCCCTGGATTGCAAGCACCTGTTCAAGGCAAAGTTCAAGTATCAGTAATTTTCGAGTGTTTGAGATAGATAAAGGTCAGGCGATTGCCTGACCTTTTACGTTTTCAAAAATACTTGGGCCGTATTACTTAGCGGACTCCGCCTTCTTAGCGGGTTCCACAGCCTTTTCAGGAGCTGCGGCAGATTTTTCGTTCACAGCAGTTTTGGAACCATCGTTCTCGTCACTTACCGTAAACGTAACAAGTTTGACAGTGCAATTGGGTTCAGCCTTTTTCTTGGATTTGGGATCTTTTGCAGGAGCATCTACCACATGGCCTGCGACACGCAAACGGTTCGCCTCAACGCCCTTACGAACAAGATAATCAACAACGGACTGGGCACGGCTTTGAGCGATACTCTGAGCCTTTCCGTCCTTACCAAAGTTATCCATATAGCACTGTATTTCCACGCCCATGGTTATACGTGCAATCATCAGGTTTGCCAATTCATCTAGAGACTTCTGGCTAGTCTTTGCCAAAGCCGTAGACTTACTCTTGAAGGTAATTCCCTTTTCAAGACCTTCCAGATTGAATGTGACTGCACAACCTGTAGAGTCTACACTGGTTCCCGGATTTGTATTGGGGCACTGGTCCAGATAATCAGGAATGCCGTCGCCATCAAAGTCACGAGGACAGCCCTTACGGTTCACCACGATTCCCGGAGGAGAATTGGGGCACAAGTCCAGATCGTCGGATACGCCGTCATTATCAGCATCAGGCATAGAATCAAGCACGGTATAAGACTCATATTTCACGATGGTATCATTTTTTACCACAGTGTAAGCCTTCACAATGGTATCCACCCAGTAAACGGTATCGGTTCTTGACAGCTGAACCGTATCAATCACTGGTTTATCACCTCCAGCGGACTTATAGTTTCTAGGTTCTCCACCAAACGTCCAGCTAATAAGGCCAGTAAGAGCATAGGTCACGCCGGGAGTGTAGCCATAACGTTTTACGTTACCGTTTTCATCCGTGTAGCCAATGGTGTATTTTTCAACATCCTTAAGTTCGTCCTCACGGTTGTAGCCCACACGCATCATACGGGTAGACAAGTCAATGCCCGCAACCAATTCCAAGTTCTGCGGCAAGTGGAGGCGAAGTCCAGGAGTAACATGCATGGGATCTTCAAAGAAATCAATGGGCATGCCGTTATTTTCTACACGGAATTCACCGGAGTATTCCACAAAGGCTGTAATCCAGTAAGACATATCCCAGTTAATACCAGTGTTGTATACCAAGGTATTAGCGCCCTGACTTGCATACATGAAGCCAATTGCAGCGTTAAAACGAAGGGGAATGTCGATCTTTTCCAGGTCTACCGTGGTAATAGCGGTTGCCCCGATAACCACCTCGTCGGAAGTAAAGGGTTGCGTCTCATGACGTCCCTTGATGAACCAAGCGTGACGGGGGCGAGTTCCAGTTTCCGTTTCACCCGTGGGCATATAGACATCCATCTGTCCTGCCAGGCTGAACACGCTTTCCTCGTTTACGAAGGGGGCCCGAACCTTTAGCCATAAATCGATGTCGCCAGGACGGATACTACCGGCAGCTTCATCAATATCTTGAGCATCCGTGCGGTCATAGTTAATCTCTGCAGCGACACCCATATCCACACGGTCAGAAAATCCCAGGGAAGCAAAGAAATTGCCTGTAGCAGACAATTTCACATCCTGCATCTTGATTCTTTCCCCATTTTCATAGAAAACGCCACCGCGGGTCTGGGCCCAAGGGTCCAAAGCCACATTGCCACCCGTACCAGCAGTAAAGTGCCACTGGCCCAAGGTCTTCGTATTTTGTTGGTGGATACCGTCAGAACCGCCCATCAGGCCAGTCTGTGCGAAAGATATTCCCGCCAAAAGCAGGACCAAAACAGCCAAATTTTTGTGTTTCACGATTTTTCCTTCTTGTAAAAATGTGAACACCCCCATAACAAAGATATAAACCGTTGGGACTATTTGCAATATTTATTAAATTTGGGCCATGAATTTGAAAGATCGTATTATTCGTTCTACCGGCAAAAAGGCTCCTTTCCGTCTGGTTCTTGTGGATATTACCAACACAATGAACGAAATTGGCGCAAAGCACGGGGCCCAGTCCTATTCCCTGAAGCTCCTGGCCGAAACCACCATTTCGTCCATCTTTTTGAGCAGCAGCCTCAAGATGAAGGGCACGGTAAGCGTTACTGCCACCTTTGGCGGTGAAATTTCTTACGCCAAGGCAGACACTACCCCTTATATCAGCCGCAAGGAAGACGAAGAGTCCTACTATTTCGTGCGCGCCATGATTCCCCAGGACGACCTGCAGGCAATCAAGGCTGACGAGCCGGCCCTGATTCCCCAGAACTACCAGGTGGTGAAGCTGAACGAATTCGGCAAGCGCGTCCACGAAAGCGTGGTGCAGGCGGTGAGCCCTTCCATGGGCCAGAACCTGGCTACCTACTTGTACCAGTCTGAACAGATTCTTTCTGCTGTGGGCATCGAAGCCCAGTTCAACAAGCAGGATCCTAGCAAACTGGACTACGCCATCGGTTTTTACGTAGAAGCCTTCCCCGAAATGGAAGAAAAGGACACCACCACCTTGGAACAGGTGGTGTTGAACCTGCCTAAGTTCGCCGAAATGTACGACGTGCAGGAAAAGGGCGGCAAGACCATGGTGGACGAGCTGCTTTACCAGTTCGAAGGACCCTACGAAATTGAAGTCATCAAGGAATTTGGCGCCAAGGCCTTCTGCCCCTGCAGCAAGGAACGCACCATCAGCTCTTTGGCAGCTCTGCCTTTGGCTGACTTGAAGGATTTGGAAAAGGACGGCAAGGACCTGGAAATGGTCTGCGATTTCTGCCGCAATAAGTACATCGTAACAATGGACGATCTCCGCGAGATTATCAAGGAACGTCAGGGAAAATAAACCGAAGGATTTTTATGTTTACTAAGCAATGTGTCGTGACTCTGGACCTGGAAGGCGTTCTGGCTCCCGAAATCTGGATTGCAGTTGCCGAAAAGACCGGCATCGAAGACCTGCGCCTCACCACCCGCGACATCCCTGACTACGATGTTTTGATGAAGGGTCGAATCAAGATCATGGAACGCGAAGGTCTCAAGCTTTCTACCATCCAGGATGTCATTGCAAATCTTGGACTGCTTGACGGCGCCCGCGCCTTTATGGACCAGCTCCGCGACGAAGCCCAGGTGATTATCCTTTCTGATACTTTCCAGGAATTTGCCTACCCCATCATGAAGAATCTGGGTATGCCCAGCATTTTCTGCCACAACCTGGTGGTTGAAAACGACATGATCAAGGGCTATCACCTGCGCTTGAACGACCAGAAGACTAAAGTGGTCAAGAGCCTTCAAGACCTGAACTTCAAGGTGTTCGCCAGCGGCGACTCTTTCAACGATACCGGCATGCTGAAGCAGGCCGACAAGGGCGTGTTCTTCTGCGCTCCGGATTCCATCGTTGCACAGTTCCCGCAGCTGGAAGCAACCAAGACTTACGCAGAACTCTTGGAAAAGTTCCACCAGTTCCAGGACACTCTGTAGTTTTCTAAGGCGTTCGCGCCTCTATAAGAAACAACCTGTTCTATATAGACCTTCTAATTTGTTTAGAAGGTCTTTTCTTTATGCATTTTTACAAGAGGGGCTCTCCCAATGCACCACATCGGTAGTTATTTTTTGATTATACTTAGAACGTAGGAGGTTTAAGCATGAATTTTCTAAAGAAGCATTGGAAAAAAATCGTACTGGCCGTTTTCGCCAGTTTTTGGGCATCTTGCAGTGACGAAGCCTCTACTGAGCCCGTAGCTCTATACGGATGCCCCGCCGATGTTTGCAATGAGCAACCGGAACCTGTTTCTAGCGAAAGTCAGGAAACTATTGAATCCAGCTCCAGCTATATCAAATGGATTAGCAGCAGTTCCATGCCTCCCATACTTTACGGTGCCATCCCTGTGTATTCCAGCAGTTCCGAGCCCACAAGTAAAGCACCTAATTCCTGTTATAAAACAACAAAGACAGAATATACCACCCCCGGCTGCGAAGGGGACATTTGTCCCGATTATGGCGTAATGTACGTGGAAAAAACTGCTTGCGAATGCGATGACGGAGTCACTTACACCGTCGAGGAACTTCGAGACAAATTCAATTTGACAGCAATTGAAGTCCTAAAACTCTGTCAGTCAAACAAAAAGGAATAGATGTATTCCTCACTTTTACAGATCTTTTCTTTCGCTGTATTTTTCATTCAAAAACTGTAAAAATCCATATTCCAACTTGGAATAAATAAGGGACCTTCAATCCCTTATTTTTCGCTTATTTTCCACATTTTAGATATACAAAGGGTGGAATTATTACATATACTTGTTACTGATGGATCAAGTTGTTCTTACATCTAATCAGGAGCACATTATTGACGTGCTCATCAGGAAGAATCCCGACCTAAACCGCGAGATTCTTACCAAGGCTGTTGCCTTTATTGCAACCGCCCACGAAGGTCAATACCGCAAGAGCGGCATGCCCTACACCGAGCATCCCTACGAAGTTGCAAAGATTCTCGCTGACCTGAAGCAGGACCAGCCAACAGTTCTCGCAGGACTCCTCCACGACGTCGTTGAAGACACCGACTACACCCTTGAACAGCTTACCGAAATGTTCGGTCAGGATGTGGCATTCATGGTGGACGCCGTCACCAAGATTACAGCAGCACAGGAAGCAAACAAGACCGCCCAGAAGGCAGAGACTTACCGAAAGCTGATTATCGCCATGGCTAAGGATCCCCGCGTCATCATGATCAAGATCGCGGACCGAATCCACAACATGCGTACCATGCGCTACATGAAGCCCGAACGCCGTCAGGCCATTGCCCAGGAAACACTGGACATCTACATCCCGCTGACTCATAGGTTCGGTCTATACAAGCTTAAAAACGAACTGGAAGACCTGAGCTTCAAGTACGTCAATCCCGATGAATACCAGAAGCTGGTGGACGCCCTTATCGAGAATAAGGAATCCCGCGAAAAATACGTCCAGTCCGTGATCATGCCTCTCCAGATGAAGATGGCATTGGAAGACTTCGACTGTACCATCCAGGGCCGTACCAAGAACATCTATAGCATCTACAACAAGATGATCAGCCGCGGCTGCCAGTTTGAGGACATTTTCGACATTTTCGCCATCCGCATTATCGTGGACACCATTCCGGAATGCTACCTGGCACTAGGGTACGTCCACAACCTGTGGACTCCCATGCAGAGCCGCTTTAAGGACTACATCGCAACCCCCAAGCCCAACCTCTACCAGAGCATTCATACCACAGTGATCGGTCCCGAAAACAAGCTGGTGGAAGTCCAGATCCGCACCAAGGACATGGATCTGACAGCAGAAAAGGGATTCGCCGCACACTGGGCCTACAAGCTGGAAACTCAGCACGAAGGCGAAGAACTGGCTTGGCTCAACCACATGGTGAAGCTCCAGTCCGAAATTTCCGACTCCAAGGAATACCTGGACTTCCTGAGAGTGGACTTAAAGCCTAGCGGCATGACCGTATTTACCCCCAAGGGCACCTCCGTGGAACTACCCCAGGGAGCCATCGTCCTGGACTTCGCATTCGCCGTGCATACGGAGCTGGGTCTCCACTGTATCGGTGCAAAGATCAACGACGAAGTGGTGAACCTGGATACGGTGATTACCCACGGCGCCACAGTTCAGATTTTGAAGAGCCCCCACCAGGAGCCTAGTCCAGAATGGCTTGAAATGGTCAAAACCGTCAAGGCCAAGCAGGAACTTCGCCGCTGGATGCGAAACAGCATGATCCAGCAGTCCAAGGACCTGGGTAAGGAAATCTGGATTCGTGAACTGCGTCTTGCAAAGATTGAAAAGGAAAAACGTCCCAGCGAAGAATCCATCAAGAAGTACTTTGGTGCCGCAAGCTTAGACGACTTTTTCGAACGCCTGGGCCAGGGCGAACTGCCCCTGGTGGACATCCAGAGATTCCTGGGTGGAGACACGGAAACGTCCCATCGGGACACCAAGGCACTGAAGTTCTTCCCCGCCTTTAACAAGGACAAGAAAGCCGAAAACAGCGATGACATGCCTCTGCAGATCGGTCGCGAGACCAGTTTGATGATCCATTTCGCCAAGTGCTGTGCTCCGGTTCCTGGAGACAAGATTATCGGTATTCTTCGCCCCCAGATCGGTATCGAAGTCCATAACGCAGAATGCGAAGAACTGAAAAAGCTTACGGACGGTCAGCAAATCGCAGTGCAGTGGAGCGAACAATCCACCCACGCCTTTGAAGTCCATCTCTCTATCGAAAACGATAACCGCAAGAATTTCACCTACGACATTCTGAAGGTTTTGAAGGACGAGAACCTGTTTATGGACCGCATTTCCTCCGTCGGCGAAAGCTACTCCGGTCGAGTGCGCCTGGTATTTAAGGCCTACCGCAAGGAACAGGTGGATAGTCTTATCGCAAATATCAAGAAAGTTCCCGGCGTACGCCAGGTGGTCAAATCATGATTACAACCCTCCACCATAGCGACTACACTTTAAAGAACCGTGCATTCAACTGCCGAATGCGCAATCGCTATTATGAAGAAGTTTATTACGCCTTCAGAGCGTTATTCCCTAACGACGTTGCCGAACGCAAGGAAACCAACCCGGTGGCGGACACCGTATGGTTCCAGCATCTAGGTCGAGAAATCAAACGTTATGAACGCCTGCTCATGACCTGTCTCGAGTATGCCCAGGCAGCAGTCTTTTACGGAAAGGCCGAAAACGCCTCCCTCTACTCCAAGGATAAGAGATGGGGTATTCTGCAGGAAGAAATCTTCATGGTACACTTTTTGCAGGAACTTTTGTCGACCACCCGCTATGTCATCGCCCGTATCGAAACGGACCAGATGTTACAGCAGTGGAGTGGCGAGATGCAGGATATGAAAACAAAGCCCGTAGGTTCTGGTTACGTGAACGCCATTCAGCAGAAGTTGAATGAAATGAACGTCGCCACCATCGACGAATTCAAGGATTTGCTACGACACGTTCTGGAAAGATTCCAGATCGGTAATACACTTTTTGGTACAATCCAGGAATTGCAGAATTTTTATTAAAAAAGGAAAGAACAAGGTTAATCATGTCAGAGTACATCATTCTATCCATCTTTCTATTCCTAGGCGCGTTTATCGCAGCTGCAGCTACCGTTACAGGTCTGTTGCTAGGTTATCGCACCAAGAATACCAAGAATAAGGCGGCTCCCTACGAATGCGGTATGGAGACCTATGGCAATGCACGTATCCAGTTTAAGGTGGGCTACTATATCTTCGCCCTCCTTTTCTTGGTTTTTGACGTGGAAGCATTATTCCTGCTTCCCGTATTCGCAAATTTCAAGGAAATTATGGCAGGCAACACCTTCCTCTCCCCGGTGGTAGTGGTGATTGACCTGGTGATCTTCGTTGCAATCCTGGTGGCAGGTCTCGCCTACGCCTGGAAGAAGGGAGTCCTCAAATGGGAATAATCAACTTTGCACCCAAGATACTTGACCCCATTCCGGGCGGCAAGTATGTGGTGAACGCCATTGACTACGTAGTCAACTGGGCTCGCGCCAACTCTATTTGGCCCCTCACCTACGGCACCAGCTGCTGCGCTATCGAAATGATGAGTAGCTCCATGGCCCGTTATGACATTTCTCGTTTCGGTTCCGAAGTGTTCCGCGCTTCCCCGAGACAGGCAGACCTGTTTATCATTGCAGGCACAGTAACCCGCCGTATGGCACCTGCACTCCAGATGCTGTACGAACAGATGCCGGGTCCCAAGTACGTTCTCGCTATGGGCGCTTGCACCATTAGTGGTGGCCCCTTCAAGTATGACAACTACGCTGTTGTCCGTGGTGCCGAGAACCTAATTCCCGTAGATGTTTTCGTTCCTGGTTGTCCTCCCCGTCCGGAAGCTCTTTTCCATGGTCTCTTGACCCTGCGCGAAAAGATCCTCAAGGAAACCTGCCGCGATCCGTGGCATGAAGGCGACATCAAGGATACCGCCAACTACGACCGCTACCGCGAAGCCGCCAAGGCCTGGGCCGAACTTGAAAAGATCAAGGATGAGGAAATGGCCGAAGCCCGCGCCAAGTTCAAGGAAGAAAATCCGGACTACAAGAGCGCCTTTAAGCCTGTTCGCGTCGTTAAGGAAGTGTTCCCCGAAGTCACTCGCGAACACGAACTCTCCCTGGCCGAAAAGTTCAACAAGGGACTGAATCATGCTGATATGCTGGCAAAGATTCAGGAGAAGTTCCCCAGCGCAACCATCGAAGGCGAACTGGAAAACATCCCCGCAGACAGTCCTCTGGAAATCCGCCTGAACAAGGAAGACTACAGGGCTGCAGTTGAATTCGCCAAGGCAGATCCCGCCCTGAAGATGGATTACCTCATTGACGTTACCGCCATTGACTACCCGGATCGTTTTGAGTTGGTCACCATGCTCCGCAGCTTGGTAAAGGGTCACAAGGTATTCTTCTGCACACCGCTTCCTAAGGCAGAAGTGGCCGAAGAAAAGAAGGCAACCAGCCTTCTGGCAAACGTCCCCTCCATCAGCGATCTTTACGCAACCGCAGAACTTAAGGAACGTGAAGTTTACGACATGTTCGGCATTAAGTTCGAAGGTCACCAGGATTTGCGCCGCATCTTCCTGGATCCGAAATTCGAAGGCTATCCCCTGCGTAAGGATTTCACTAACCCCAACATGATGAAGAGGCCGGTATGAGTATGACACAGCTCCCTCCGGGATTCAAAATCACCCGGGAAACGGATTCCGAAGAATTTTTCATTAACATGGGGCCCCAGCACCCCAGTACCCACGGTGCACTTCGCTTAGCTCTCCGCATGGATGGCGAAAACATCGTGGAAATCGTCCCCCACTTTGGCTATATCCACCGTGGTATGGAAAAGCAGGGCGAGTCCATGACTTACCTGCAGTACATCCCCATGAGTGACCGTCAGGACTACCTGACCGCCATCCAGAATAACCTGGGTCTTGTTCTTGCTTACGAAAAGGGCATGAACATCGGTGTTCCCGAAAAGGCTGAATACATCCGCGTCATGCTCTCTGAGCTGGGTCGTATTGCAAGCCACCTGGTGTTCTTCGGCTGCTTCGGCGGTGACTTGGGCGGCCAGACTTGCTTGCTGTTCGGCTTTAAGGAACGTGAAATGATCCACGACATGCTGGAAGAAGTGACAGGTTCCCGCCTGACCACCAACTTTTTCCGTCCGGGTGGAAGCCGTTTCGACCTTCCGGAAGGTTTCATTGCACGCGTAAAGTCATTCCTGGACCACATGGAAGATACCATGAAGGACTACGAGCGATTCCTTTCCAAGAACATCATCGTTCTGGAACGTAGCATCGGCGTTGGCGTCCTCTCTAAGGAAGACGCAATCTCCCTGGGATGCTCCGGTCCTGTTCTTCGTGCTAGTGGCGTAGACTTTGACGTCCGTAGGGCTAATCCCTATAGCATTTACGACCAGATGGATTTCGACGTTCCCGTTTTCCATAACGGCGACTGCTACGATCGATACAAGATCCGTATTGCAGAAATTCACGAATCCATGAAGATCCTGCGTCAGTGTATCGAAAAGTTCCCCAAGGAAGGTCCCTATCGCAGTAAGGAAAAGCCGGTCAAGCTGAATCCGGGTCGTTACTACAGCGAAATTGAAACCGCCAAGGGTCTTTACGGTACTTACGTGGTGGCTGCCGCCGGCGACAAGCCTTACCGCATTCACACTCGCGGTCCCAGCTTCCCTCACGTAGGCGCCCTCAACAAGATGTGCCAGGGCGGAAAGATTTCCGACTTGGTGGTGGTCATGGCCACTCTGGACCCTGTGATTCCTGAAATTGACAGATAGTAGGTAAGTAATATGTTCGTACCTTCAATTCCAAATCCTATCGGCGACGTCGTTCGCGAGTGGGTTCCGCAGTTGGCAGCATACCTGCCGGAAGCACTGCAGTCCGACCTGCTCAATAACATCGTTGCATTCCTCATCAATGCAGTGATTTGCATTGTGGCAGTTTGCCTGGTGAACATCGGCAACGCCCCCATCCTCATCTACATGGAACGTAAGGTCTGCGCCCACGTTCAGTGCCGTCTGGGCCCCATGCGCCTCGGCTGGCACGGAACCATCCAGACCATCGCCGACGTGCTGAAGATGCTCTTCAAGGAAGTTTACTCTCCTAAGAGTGCCGACAAGATTCTCTTCTATGTGGCACCCATGATTGCATTGATCGCACCTTTCATGGTAACAGCCCTCATTCCTTTCGGCAGCAACCTGGTGGTGGCTGACGTAGACCTGGGCATTCCCCTGATTATTGCGGTGAACGGTTTCGGCGTTCTTGGTATTCTTCTGGGCGGTTGGTCCAGTAATAACAAGTACTCCCTGATGGGATCTCTCCGTAGTGGCGCTCAGATGATCAGCTACGAAATTTCCTTCGCCTTGATTCTCCTCTTTGTGGTGATGATGTCCGGTTCTACCAACCTGATGGACATTGCCACAAGCCAGTCCGGTACTGTAGCCAACTGGATGATTTTCAAGGTCCCCGTTCTCGGCTTTATCGCCTTCATCCTGTTCTTCATTTCTTCTACTGCAGAAATGAACCGCGCACCCTTCGACATCGCAGAAGCAGAACAGGAACTGACCGGTGGTTACCATACGGAATATACAGGCACTCCTTTTGCCATGTTCTACCTGGCTGAATACATTGCCCTGGTGACCAACTCCGCTCTGGCAGCAACTTGCTTCCTGGGAGGCTTTAACGTACCTTGCATCGGCATCGAAGCCGTAGACAACCTGATGATGCAGGTTCCTGGTTTCGTATGGATGTTCGCCAAGATTTACTTCCTGATCTGGTGCTACATGATGGTCCGCTGGACCTTTGTCCGCCCCCGCGTAGACCAGCTCATGAGTTTTGAATGGAAGTTTATGTTGCCGGTAAACCTGCTCCTTCTGGTTGCTGGTGCCGCATGGGTTGTTTTTGCTGGTTAAGGACCATAGAGATCAAAAATGTCAAAACATATTTCAACATCTCAATACATCAAGCGCTACTTGAAGAAGTGCGTAACGGGTCCGTGGAGCCTTCTCTGCGGTTTGTCCGTTTCCCTCAAGTACTTCTTTAACCCCAAGCGCATCGTTACGGAACAGTATCCGGAAAATCGCAAGACACTGAAAATGCATGAACGTTACCGCGGTCGCCTTTCCATGGTGGAAGACGCCGAAGGAAACAATCACTGCACCGCTTGTGGTATGTGTGAACGTGCCTGTCCCAACTCCAGCATTACGGTGCTTCCCACCAAGAACATTGCTGGCAAGAAGGTTCTGGGCCGTTACGTTTATCATTTCGCTAGCTGCACCCAGTGCGGCCTCTGTGTAGAAGCATGCCCCTTTGGCGCCATCGAGATGAGCCCCGCTTTCGAAGTGGCAACTACGGATGCTTCCACGCTGGAAATGATCTTGAATAAGAAGGAGGGACAAGGCTAATGCTTGAAAACCTGCTTAACAGTATTCCTCTGGCATTTCCCCATAGCGGCGTAGATATCGCCTTCTATGCGGTGGCGCTTGTAATTCTTGTGATGGCCGTATGTACCGTTGCTGTCAAGAGCGTCTTGAAGAGTGCCGTATTCCTCATTTTCGCCTTCGTAGGAACAGCCATTCTTTATATGCTCCTGCAGGCAGAATTTATTGCCATTGCCCAAGTGATGGTCTACGTAGGCGGTGTGGTCATCTTCGTGGTGTTCACAATCTTGCTGACCAGCCATCTCGGCGAAGATCACTTCTCGGTAAACATCCCCCGCACTTTTGCAGCATTCCTTCTGAGTGTAGGCTTTGTGGTGGTGATGGTCAAGTGCTTGTTCCCCATTAAGGAACTGGCCACCATGCCTATGGCAGCACCCGAGGGTTACGCAAGCCTGAAGTCCTTTGCACTTAGACTTCTGGACTATGGAACCAATGGCTATATCATTCCTTTTGAAATCGTAAGCGTTCTCCTGCTAATGACCTTGATTGCAGCAGTGACCATCGCTCACAAGGAAAAGGAGGACAAGTAATGACTTTAATGAATTGCCTGATTCTGGCATTCCTTCTGTTTGGCATTGGCGTGTGGGGTCTTATCCACCGTCGCCATCTGGTGGGCATGCTGATTTCTATGGAACTGATGCTCAACGCAGCTAATATCAATTTCATTGCATTTGCCTACTTTACTCCCGGTGATTCCACTTCCGGCAGTATTTTCAGTGCATTTGTCATTGCCGTCACCGCCTGTGAAATGGCTATCGCTCTCGCTATTATCGTGAGCATGTATCGCCGTCACAAGAGCCTCGACATAGATCAACTGAGGGAGCTCCATGACTAATACATCTATCAGCTACCTTATTTTCCTCATGCCCCTTCTCACCTTCGTGATTAACGGGCTTTTCCTGGGAAAACGTTCCGCCAAGGGTGCGGCAGCTCTTGCCATTACTCTCAACGGCATCGCATTCATCTCTGCACTGACTCTGGCCGTAAGTTACTTCACTACGGGCGTTGCCCCCCAGAAGGTGATTGCATTTGAAGTTCCCTTCCTGAAGTTTGCTGAAAGCTTCGTTGCAAATATCGGCCTTCTGGTGGATCCGCTTTCCATCATGATGCTGGTGGTAGTGACGTTCATCGCGTTCATGGTAAACATCTACAGCGTTGGCTATATGCGCGGAGACCGCGCCGAAGGACGATTCTTCGCGCTGCTCTCCCTCTTTAGCTTTAGCATGCTGGGCCTGGTAGCCGCAACCAACCTTTTCCAGATGTTCATCTTCTGGGAACTGGTGGGTGTATCCAGCTACCTTCTCATTGGCTTCTGGTACCACAAGCCTTCTGCAGTAAGCGCTTCCAAGCAGGCCTTCATCTTGACCCGCTTCGCTGACAGTTTCTTCCTGCTGGGTATCGTATTGGTCAGCTATGTGGTCCAGACCTTTGATTTCGGAAGTCTGAATGGCATCGCACTTGGCATGTTCGCCGACCAGACCATTAATTTGGGCATTATGTCCGTGAGCAAGGCAACCGCACTGACCATCGGCGCCGTGTTGATCTTTACCGGTGGCTGGGGTAAGTCCGCCATGTTCCCCATGCACATTTGGCTTCCCAATGCAATGGAAGGTCCTACTCCGGTTTCCTCCATCATCCATAGTGCAACCATGGTGGTGGCAGGTGTTTACCTGGTAGCCCGTCTGTTCCCCTTCTTCGCCGTTTGCGGTGATTCCCTCACTCTCATTATGTGGGTAGGCGCATTTACCATGGTATTTGCCGCTGTCATCGCTTGCACCCAGAAGGATATCAAGCGTATTCTGGCTTATTCAACACTGTCCCAGCTGGGTTACATGATGTTCGCCCTGGGTACTTGTAAGATTGGTGATGCCGTATTCACCACCGGTTGGACCGCATCTACCTTCCACATCTTTACCCACGCCTTCTTTAAGTGCAGCTTGTTCTTGATTGCAGGTAGCTTGATCCATCAGGTTCATACCAACGATCTTGACGCCATGGGCGGTCTCCGCAAGAAGATGCCCATCACTTACATCTGCGCCTTGATTTCCATCCTGGCAATCTCCGGCATTCCTCCCTTCTCTGGATTCTTCTCCAAGGATGAAATCATTCTTGCTGCCTTCCAGGGTAAGCACTACGTTGTATTCGGCCTGGCACTTCTTACCAGCGGACTGACCACATTCTACATGTTCCGTCTGTTCTTCCTGGCATTCCACGGCAAGCCCCGTTGCCACGCCGTCGAAGAAGGTCATGTCCACGAAGATTTCGCAATGACATTGCCGATTGCAATTCTTGCAGTACCTTCCCTGTTGAGCGGTATTGCTGCAAAGGGTCTCTTCGAGCACTTCTTTACGCCGGGTAAGCTTCGCGTTCCCCAGCTGATGATGTTGCCGGAAGCCCACTGGATTCCTTTCGTAGCTATTGGTGTTGCTGTTTTCGCCCTGCTTATCGCATGGGTACTTTACGCAAGTCCTAAGGCAAACATCGACCGCGCACTGGACGATGTGAACCGCGGTAGCATCTACAAGACCATTTATCACAAGTTCTACTTCGATGAAATGTACTACTGCGTCGTTCGCCAGTTCCTCATTGGCGGCATCGCTCGTGTTGCCCGTTTCATTCAGGACTACATCGTGGAAGGCATCGTAGCCTTTGTGGTATGGTTCATCCATCGCCTCGGTGATTTGGTTCGCCAAGCTCAGGGCGGTCACCTGACATTTTATCTGGGAACGCTGATCGTCGGCGTCATCCTGTGGCGTTTCATCGGGCATCTCCCCTTTTAGGTTATAGGTTACAATATGGAAACTTTACTTTTTAACCTGATTTGGCTTATCCCCATCCTGACGGTTCTTGTCTGTATTCCTATTTCCAAGGAAAAGACAACCCTTCTCAAGACCATCCATACCGCTTCCGGTTCATTGGTCCTTGCATTGGTAGGCTACCTGACCTACTATCTGTATTCCGTCAGTGGCACTCCCGCAAATGAAGCTGCAGCGCCCCTGCTGTTACGTTTCTTTACGGACATTCCCTGGCTCAACGCCTTCAACGTCCACTACATTGTGGGTGCCGATGGTCTGAACATGTTCCTGCTCCTGCTTACCGCAGTAATCGTGTGGGCAGGCATCCTGGTGAGCTACAACATCAAGGGCAACCAGAAGGTATTCTTCGCCTTGATCCAGCTCCTGGCAACTAGCGTCTACGGCGTATTTATGAGCATGGACCTGGTGCTGTTCTTCGTATTCTACGAAATGGAAGCTCTGTGCATGTACCTGATGATCGCCGGTTACGGTTCTGGTCGTAAGGACTACGGCGGTAAGAAACTGACTCTTACTCTGGCATTCGGATCCTCCATGATTCTCGCCACTCTCTTCGGCATTTACTTCGAAGGTGGAGTCAACAGCTGGAGCATTGTGGAACTTTCCAAGATTACTCTTCCCGTGGATTTCCAGATGTGGGCATTCCCCCTGCTGTTCATGGGCTTCGCAGTCAGCTCATCCCTGTTCCCGTTCCACTTCTGGAGCCCGGACGGTCATGCCTCTGCACCTACCGCAGTTTCCATGCTGGCAGCAGGCGTCATGATGAAGATGGGTGCATACGGCTGCCTTCGCGTGGCCTTGTTCCTCATGCCGGAAGCCGCAAAGGTTTGGCTCCCCTATGTGGTTCTGCTCCTGATTTTCAACGTAGTTCTCGGTCCCTTCATTGCTCTGCGTCATAAGGACCTGAAGTACATTACCGCTTACAGCTCTATCAGCCACTTGGGCCTCATCTTCCTGGGTCTTGCTGCACTTACCCCCATCGGTCTTCGCGGCGCATCCCTCCAGATGATTTCCCACGGTTTCCTGACAGGTCTGTTCTTCGCAACCATCGGTATGATTTACGAACGTACCCACACCCGTGACATCACCCAGATGGGCGGTATCATGAGAAAGATTCCTTTCCTGGGCGTTGGTTTCGTCATTGCAGGTTTTGCAGGTCTTGGCCTGCCTGGCTTCAGCGGTTTCGTTGCCGAAAGCAATATCTTTATCGGGGCCTTCCAGCAGGAAGATACCGTAACCCGCATCGTGACTATTCTTGCAATTCTCTCCATCACCACTACCGCAGTTTACATCCTGCAGACTGCCAACCGCATGCTTCACGGCAATATGCCTGCCAAGTATGAAACACTTACCGACGGTTGCTTCCGCGAAAAGTTGGTGGTTGTGGTTCTGGTTCTCTGCCTGCTCCTCATCGGTATTTTCCCGGGCTGGATCTGCGATCTGCTGGACCAGAGCATTGCACCTATCTTTGCAAAAATTTCCCAAGCGGCTACACCCGTGGTAGGAGGTTAATCCATGTACACTCTTTCCAACTATCTGATTCCCGACATTCTCCTGTTGGCACTTCCCTTCCTGGTGATTACAGCCCGTCTGGTATGCAAGAAAAATTCTTCCATCCCCTGGCGTCTTGCTAATCTGGGTTTGGTGGCAACCTTCGTCTTGCTGAACCTAATCCCGCTGACAAACAGCGCAGGCACTTTCTATCTCAGCAACTGGCGTGTGGATGATTTCGGCGTGCTGATGCGCGAAGTGTTCGTACTGAGCGCCATTCTAGGCACTTGGCTTGCCAAGGATTATTTCAACCATGGTGCCGACGGCAAACCCGCCTTGAGCCATCTGGCTGAATTCGTAGGGACATTGATGTTTGCAACCTTCGGTGGCTTCATCGTTGTATCCGCCTGTGACATGCTGACCCTCTTCTTGGGTCTTGAAATGGCAACCATCCCCATGTACGCCCTGACCGCCTGGAATAAGAAGGACCAGTACGGTTCCGAAGCCGCCACCAAGTACATCTTGATGGGTTCTGTGGCAACCGCCTTTGAACTGTTCGGCTTTAGCTATCTGTATGGCTTTGCTGGTTCCATCCACTTCGACCAGATTCTTGCCGCCGTCAGTGCCGGCACCAATCCCCTGCTGTGGATTGCAATTCTGTTCGTCTTCTGCGGTATCGGCTTCAAGCTGACCCTGTTCCCCTTCTACACCTGGGCTCCGGATGTTTACGAAGGCGCACCCTCCCCGGTTACAGCAGTTCTGTCCGTAACCTCCAAGGCTACCGCAATTGCATTCCTGGTGGTTTTGATTTATGGACCTCTCGCTCCTATCCAGGAACAGATTGCTCCGCTTATCGCCCTCCTGGCTTGCACCACCCTGTTTGTGGGTAATCTGGGCGCACTGAAGCAGAGCAGACTCCGCCGTTTCATGGCATACAGTTCCATTGCTCAGGCAGGATACATCATGATTGCCCTGCTGGGTCCTGCCGCTATGACAAAGACCGCCATCGTCTACTACGTGTTCGTTTACGCAGTAGCCAACTACCTGGCATTCTTCGTCTTCGGCGTCATCGGTCATCATCGCCCCGAGAGTTTCGACTCTCTCCGCGGTCTTGCCAAGCAGAATACCTTGCTGGCTGTAGCACTTGCTACTGCGATGTTCAGCCTTGCCGGTATTCCGCCCCTTGCAGGTTTCTTCGGAAAGTTCCACCTGTTCTTCAGCGGTGCATCTACCGGACACTATTTCGTAGTGGCCTTCGCTGTGCTGAACAACGTGCTGGCTCTGTTCTACTACTTGCAGGTCATCAAGAGCGCCTGGGCAGACGAAGCCGAAGGAGAACTCTCTCCTATCCGCATGGTAAAGCGCCAGCGTATTGCAATCATTGCTCTCCTGATTGCCACCCTCCTGCTGGGCGTGCTACCCTTCCTGAGCAACAACGTATTTACCGGATTTACTTTCTAAGACCGTTACGGTTCACGGAAGACGGATCATTCAATACGTTTTTTCAAAATCCAAGCTCTCGGTTACCCGAGGGCTTTTTTCATTTTTTTTGAAAGAATCCCTTGCCGATGTTTTTTTCGTTTCGTATTATTTGGTACATGAAGATGAATAATGCCCTTACAGTTGCATTGAAGGTCAACTTCGATGGCCGATGGTGGCGCAGCCTCTAAACATAGAGTCTGGTCATTAAGGCATACATCTTACACCTAGCGTAAAACAAAAAGCGCAAGCAAAAGTAAAGGCAAATGCAAAAGCAAACTGATGGCTTCCAGACTCCTGGAGGCCCTTATTTTTTGCGGTTTATAGCTCCCCAAAAGTCAAAGTCCTCCAGATTCAAAAAGCCTAAAAAACTAAATTTGAACTGAAAAAAAATGGTTTTAAGAACCAAGGACTAAAAAATGACTGAACCTCGTACCGACAGCATTTACGTCGCCCTCCCGGCAGAACGCTATACCCCGTTCTCCCTGGGCAAGAAATTGGGCGCAAAGGCAATCTTTGAATCCGCCAGCTTCGCCCACGGCAAGAGCCGCTACTCCACCCTGATGGTGGACGAAGGCTTCCGTCTCCGTCAGAACGAAAAGGACGTTTCCATCGTTATCGACGGCAAGGAAAGCGTCTTTCTCAAGGAAGGCGAAGGCGACATTCTCGACGCCCTCATGAAGATTTCCGCAGAAAACACCGTTCCCCCTAACCAGATTCCTATTCCCTCTTCTGGCGTAGGCTACCTGGGCTACGAATTCTGCGCACGCTGCGATACGATTCACCTGGCCCCCCAGGTTGATGAGCTGAACATTCCCGAAGCCGAATTCATGGTGGGTCACATCTACATCGTGTTCGACCACTACACCGAAAAGCTTCACCTGTTCGCACTGAACTACGAAGAACACCAGATCGACCTTCCTGCCGCTATTGAGAACGTGAAGAAGCGTCTTTCTGACATGGACTTCAGCTACCTGGCTCCGGAACAGGAAGTGGCCAAGGGCGTTACCATTACCGATCTTTCCAAGTCCAAGGAAGAATACACTCACAAGGTTAACGAACTGCAGAAGCACATCGTGGCCGGTAACATTGTTCAGGCAGTGCCTTCTCGCCGCATCCAGTTCGAAAGCGACATCGAGGCTCTGGACATCTACCGTCGCCTCCGTTCTGTGAACCCGTCCCCGTACATGTTCTACCTGGATTACGGTACCCACCAGTTCATTGGCGCATCTCCCGAAAGCCTGGTCCGCGTTCGCGAAGGTATCGCAACCATCCACCCCATCGCAGGTACTCGCCGCCGTGGCAAGAACGACCTGGAAGATGAAGAATTGATGAAGGAACTGAAGGCCGACCCCAAGGAACGCGCAGAACACCTGATGCTGGTGGACTTGGCACGTAACGACTTGGGCCGCGTCTGCTCCGCCGGCACCGTGAACACCGTGAAGTACATGGAATGCGAAAAGTACAGCCATGTGATCCACCTGGTTTCCGACGTTCAGGGCAAGGTCAGCCCCCTCAAGAAGTCTATTGAAGTACTCCGCTCCAGCTTCCCTGCTGGTACCGTTAGCGGCGCCCCCAAGATCAGCGCAATCGAAATTCTCTCCGGTCTCGAAAGCATCAAGCGTCGTTTCTACGCCGGTGCTGTGGGCTACATTGAATCCGATGGCGACCTGGACTTCTGCATTTCTATCCGCTGCTGTTTGAAGCAGGGCAAGAAGATCAGCCTGCAGGCCGGTGGCGGTATCGTGGCCGCTTCCAACGCAGAACGTGAATTCGAAGAAACTAACGAAAAGCTGGGTGCTGTCCGCGCAGTCCTGGAGGGAACCAAATAATGATCGTACTCATCGACAACTACGACTCTTTTACTTATAACGTTTACCAGGCTCTGGCAAAGATCACCACCGAAGAAATTCGCGTGCTCCGCAGCAAGGAATGCACCATTGCCGATATCGAAGCTTTGAACCCCAGCCGCATCATTGTGAGCCCGGGTCCGGGCCGTCCCGAAGACGCAGGCATTTCCGTTGAAGCCATCAAGCACTTCGCAGGCAAGCTCCCCATTCTGGGTGTGTGCCTCGGCCATCAGGCCATCGGGTACGCTTTCGGCGCAAAGATCGTTGGCGCAAAGTTCATTAAGCACGGTATTGTTGAAGACATCAACACCGACGGCAAGGGCCTGTTCCGCACCATCGGCAAGAAGAATCCCTTCACCCGTTACCACAGCCTGGTCATCGACGAAGCTACTCTCCCGCCGGAATTCGAAGTGACCGCCCGCGCCGACGACGGCGACATCATGGGCATCCGTCACAAGACCATGGATATCGAAGGCGTCCAGTTCCATCCGGAATCCATCGCCAGCGGCAAGGAAGCTGAATTCTTCAAGGCATTCCTCAACTACCGTCGTGAACCGCTGAACGTCCGCGGCATCTTGAACACCCTCATGGAAGGCAAGGACCTTTCCCGCGAAACTGCAGAACTGTTCATGGACGACCTGACCGACGGCATCATGGACGAACGCCAGATGGCAGCAATCCTTACTGCACTTTCCTGCAAGGGCCCCGTCTCCGACGAAATCGCCGGCTGCGCCGCAGTACTGAGCAAGAAGAAGAGAAAGTTCCCCTTGGCTGGTGATGAACTCACCGACATCGTGGGTACCGGTGGCGACGGCAAGGGCAGCTTCAATGTGAGCTCCATGTCTGGCCTTATCGCAGCAACTTGCGGCTGTAAGATTGCAAAGCACGGCAACCGTGCAGTCTCCAGTAAGTCCGGTGCAGCAAACTTCTACACCGCTGCAGGCTTCAAGCTGGACATGACTCCGGAAAAGGCAGCCGAAGTTCTGGAAAAGACCGGCTTCGTATTCCTCATGGCTCCCGTGTACCACAGCGCTATGCGTTTCGCAGGCCCCGTCCGCGCATGCCTTGGCATCAAGACTATCATGAACCTGATTGGACCTCTCACCAACCCCGCAGAAGCCAAGTACCTCTGCCTGGGCGTGTACAGCGAAGCTGTGCTGGAACCTTTCACCAAGGCTGCTAAGGCTCTTGGCGCAAAGCGTGTGATGGTGGCATTGAGCGACGACGGCTACGATGAAATTTCTCCCTGCGTTCCCACCACCATCGCAGAAATCCTGGAAGATGGCGTGTACAAGACTTACCGCATCGACCCCAAGGACTTCGGCGTTCCCGCTGTGGACGAAGACGACTTGGCCGGTGGCACTGGCGAAGAAAACTTCCAGCTGGGCTTGGACTTGCTCAACGGCAAGGGCCGCCCGGGCATCAAGTATGCTTGCGCCTTGAACGCTGGCGCCGCCCTCTACATCAGCAAGAAGGCCGCCACCATCAAGGAAGGCTACGACATGGCCATGAAGGCTATCGAAGACGGCTCCGTACTGAAGACCATCGAAGCTGTGAAGGTTGCTAGTAATTCCTAATTAGAACATCGCGGAGACCATGCGCCTCACGGTGTCATCCTGAGCGTTAGCGAAGGATCTAGAAACAGAAAGGACCTGAGAAAACTCAGGTCCTTTTTTCGCATTTCTAATATTGCAAAGTCTCTAAACTGACGGCACGATAAACACATGCCATTTGCCAACATCATTTCCGCGTTCAATATAATGACAATCAAGAAGGTGCTGAACCAGCTTGTTAACCGCTGAAATTCGAATACCAAGTTTTCGCTGAATATCGGCTAGCGTCAAAACCGGTTCACTTTGCATAAGGTTCAAAATACGGCCATAATTCGGGGTGCGAAATTCAACGCACTCGCCATCATACCACCAGATATTTTCACCACACTTTGTAAGAAAGCGAACATCGCCATCAATTTCTTGCGCCACCATATTCTTAAAATACTTGAGAAATGGAGCGATAGTTCGCAACGAGGCATTCGCGCCTAATGTCGGCGCAGCACCTACAGCCAAATCGGCTGCATGCAAAGCTTCCAGGTATTCGTCTTTCTTTCGACTGCGAACAACTACCATGGGAATATCATGTTTCGCCAAAATGTAATTGACAAGCAGTCTAGCGATTCGACCATTTCCATCTTCAAATGGATGGATTCTAATATACCGATAATGGAACAGCGCAGCCAATTCCACAGGAGACAACTTCCCCTCTTTTTCTGCAGCATTATACCAATCCACCAAATCCGTCATCAGTGCAGGAGTTTCTTCTGGTGACGCATAGTCGAACCGATCTCCATAACGCGTAATGACACTATTTGGGCGGGTCTTGTATTGCCCTGCGTGAACCACATACCCGACTTGCATTCCACCAGGCAGTTCACGATGAACGGAATAATCCTCCCGCAATAGAGTATGATGCAGGCCCCGTATAAAATTTTGTGTAAGTGGAGTTTCCTTGATTTTAGCTTCAGCCACCATCATCTTGAGAGAAACTTCGCTGGCCACCATCTCCTGAACGCTCCGCACATTCGCTTCACCAATCACCTTCCCGAACAGCAAAAGGATTTCCGTCTGTCCATAAGTAAGGGTGTTCCCCTCGATATGGTTGCTGTTATAGTTGAAGTCAACGGAAAAACGACGAGCAAGACGAGCCCTATTTTCATCTGAAATAGGCAGGAGTTTTCTCCACGCATCAAGGGCTTTTTCTAATGTTAGGTATCTCACGCCATCTAAAGTAGCAAAATTTCGTAAAAAAGGTAGTCAAACAACCACCTTTTTGCAAACTTTTCGTTCTAAACGGAGTATTTTAGGTAAAAGTTTAGTTGAAGTCTTGGAGACAATAAAATCTCATTCAAAATTTTTCCACGGGCACGACCTTAATAGCATACCCGTTCTTTTCAATGAGCCGTTCATCATTCCATGTTACAATGGTAAGGTTATCGCACTTCAGTTCGCCGGCGCATTCCACAAGGCTACCCACCTCTCGCTTTTCTGTTTTTTCGTTCGACATCTCGTAACAAACTTGAATTAGCTGCTTTACCTTGTTGCCTTCACGAACTACAAAATCCGTTTCTTTGTCATTGCGGGAATGGTAGTAGAACAAGGATTTTTCGGTATCGTACCCACGGCGAAGCAATTCAATAAAGACTTGATTTTCCAGAAGTTTTCCCAGATTTTCGCTAAGGCTAAACGCCCTCGACGAAACAAAGCCATTGTCAACCACATAGACCTTGCGCGGAGCCTTTTTCATCAGTTTCAATTTGTTGTTGTATCTATCCAGATAATAGAACAGGAATGGCTCATGCAAATAGTCCATGAACTTTTTTGTCGTGGCAACACTGGAAAGGCCAAGGTCATCCGCCACATCGTTGTAGCTGAATGTTCCCGTAAAATTTGCAAGAAGGAATGTAGCCACATTATTCAGGTCCGTAACATTTCGGATCTTGTGCCTGCGAACCACATCCTTGTACACAATGGAATCGAACAGTGTCTGCAGGTATGTTTGCGTTATGGCCCGTTGCGACACCGTTTCTGGATAGCCCCCGTTTTTAAGATAATCGTCCTTGGTCAATTCCCGATTAAACGAGCTTGTCTCAAACAAACTAAAAGGCAGCATCTTGATTTCAAGATATCGCCCCGTAAGCACGGTTGCCATTTCTCCCGAAAGCATGTTGGCGTTACTACCTGTTATAACCAGGTTGTACCCACGACGAAAAAGCTTGCCGACCCAAACATCCCAGCCACTTACATTTTGGACTTCGTCAAGCAAAAGGTACTGAAAATTCGGGTACACCTCGTTCAGCAGCATTTCCGCCTGTTCCTCGTTCCAGCCTTTTAGCAATTCATTGTCATCGAAATTCAGGTAAGCAAAATTCTTCCCGCGCAGCATCAAAATAGCCTGGGTGGATTTTCCCACGCGACGAGGCCCCGTTAGCAACTTTATGTTCGGGCTCTGGAGCAAGGCTTCAAAATCATACACCGTTTGACGTGTAAGGTAAGGCTCCGCCAAAAGGCGATCCCGTTCTTTTCGCTGATTGAGCACGGCACTTTTCATGCCTTAAAAATAGCATTTTTAGTCAACAAAACAATCATATTGAATAAAAAAGGTTGATTTTTATTCAATACAGTAAGTAAATTGAATAAAATGAATCTTTCTATGAGAGTCTGAGCACGGTATTTAAACTCGCCAAAAGTCATCAAAAAACAGAGATTTGGCAAAGTATAACGGAGTCTTTATAAACATTCCCCTACTTCTTCAAGAATTTTCATTAGCCATAAATCCTCCAAATAAAAAGGTTGGCATCATAGTGACTCATATAGCCATGGTAACTTTGCAATCGTGCAGCCTGGCAAAGCAAATCTGCAGAAGGCTTTGCAACACATTCCCTGAAGTTTCTAACAATACGCCGCCCAGGATAAACCCGCCACGGCAAGATATACACCCCCAAAAATGCAAAGCCGTTCTGCACTGGTTGAAGATACACCTTTTTCGGATGCAAGTTCAGCGCTAGCTGCGAGGCAACAAAATCCCGGATTTGGTCAACAGCATCCAGCAACACACGTTTGTCGCGATGCACCAGCACCATGTCATCCACATAGCGACCATAGCATCTAATTTTCAAGATTCGTTTTACGAACTGGTCCAAGGGATTCAAGTAAATATTGCCAAATAACTGCGATGTCAGATTCCCGATAGGAAGTCCCTGATTTTCCGGCAGTCCCATCAACGACTTATTGGCGGGCAAGTCGTTCCATGCGCT